>NZ_QNVJ01000032.1 GCF_003350345.1 Alkalilacustris brevis | reverse complement strand
GATCGCGAGGCGCGGGCGCTTGTTGACCGGCAGGATCGAGGCCTCGGTCATCAGATCGATCCAGCGCCCCTTCTCATCGAGGTGCTGACGGGCATAGAGGGGCAAGCCGACCGTATTGGCCGCCTCAAGGAGATTGGCAGGCCCGCCATAGGTGGTGAAGGTGTCAAACGTGCCCATCGGGAAGGCGATGCCCTCGCCCGCAGGGATGAACCGTTCCGTCCCGCCGCCCGAGAGGGTGGCCGAACCCGTATACTCCTCGAAGAGGATACCCGCGAAGGGAAAGGCGCGACGCATGTCCTCGCGCAGCGGCTGGCCGCCAGTGGCCGAGAAGAACTTGTAGGCTTCCTCGGTCTTGGGGTGGCTGATCAGCTTCTCAAAGAACTCGGAGCTGACCAGCGCATGGGCGGTGGTCATGGTCTCGCCCAGAAGATTGTCCTCGATCGCGCGCAGGGTGGTGCGGACCTTGCCCTGGATGTTGGTGCCCGCGGTGCCGAAGACGAAGTCGACCGAGATCTGCTCGAGCCCGAATTCAGTGAAGTAATTGTAGAGCGTGGTGCCAGCGCCGTCCTTCACGACGCCACGCAGCGCGTTCATCTCCATGTATTCGCGGGTCTGGGCGTGCTGGCGGCGCATGAGCGTCAGCTTGTCCGTCATCACTTCGGCTAGACGGTCCGGCGCGTCCGAGCGCGCGAGCATGGGCACCCCCTGAATGTCATTGGGCAGGATCACGTCATCATGCGGGATCCAGGGCAGGGCGAAGCTGCGCATCGAGCGCGCCTCGCGGTTTCCGACGGTGGCAGGCGCGCCCAGCGGGACCGAGGGCAGGAGGCTCAGCACCCCCTCGCGCTGCTCGATCACGATGGAGCGCTGCGTCACCCCCTGGAACCGGAAAAGGCCGATCTGGCCAAGACGGGTGTAGAGATTGGGCAGGATGTTGATGGCCTGCGTCATCTCGGCGAGCGAATAGCCGCCCGCGTCGAACGGGTTGCGGGTGATGGTCATGGGGAACTCCGGGGAAAGAGGGGCAGGGAAGAGGTGCGCGCGGCCGGATCAGGCGGTGTCGCGCGGGACGATGCCGAGCGCGGCCAGTTGGCCATGCTTGGTGGCGGTCTTGGGCGCGTCATCGACGGTGGCATCAAAAACGAGCGCCATCTTCGAGACGATGGCGGGGCCGCGCGCGACCACCACGCCAATGGAGTCGGTGGCGCTGGCATCGACCGCGTAGAGCAGCACGGCAACTGCGGTCTCCGCTCCTTCGTTCCCGACGACCTCGGCGGCCGGCGACAGGCGGTACTTGTCCGATGCGGTGATGCGGCCGAGCACGGCGCCGGCGTGGTAGCTGGTCCCTTCCAGCAACGTGACACTCTCGCGATTGTAATTCGGGTTGACCTCGTATTTGAGGATATCGCCCATCGTGGCGGGTTTTCTGAGGACGGTCATGGGCAGGATCCTTCTGAGAGGGGATGCAAATGAAATCCCCCGCCGGGGAGGCGCGGCGGGGGATCAGGTGGCAGGGCGACAGGGTCGAGAGCGGGCTTCAGCCCTTGGCACCTGCGACGGCCGCGCGTTTTGCGGCGGCCACGATCGGGCTCTCGGACGTTTTGGGGATGACCGACGAGGGCGGGGCGGCGACGATATCGCGCGCATCTGCGGCGGCGCTGGCGCGCTCGAGCACCAGGCGGCGCAGGGCCTCGGGGGTGGTGCCCTCGCGCAGGGCCTTCGCCGCGTCGATGGTGATGCCGAGGCGGCCCGCCTGTGCCGCGATCTCGGCGATCTCCGCCGCCGCTTCGCGCAGCTGTGCCGAGAGATCGGCCAGATTGCCAGCCTGCGGGGCGGTTGGCGTAGGGGAAGGGGTCGCCGCACTGGGCAGAGCAGCCGCTGCGGGGGACGGCTCAGTAACGGCAGGCAGATCATCGGCAGCATTGGTTTCACCCTCGTCGATGTCCGTCACACCGATCTCGGTGTCCTGCGGGCCGTCGGTGGGGTCGTTCTCGGTGGCCATCATTGCCTCCTGTCTGGGTTGGGGAAGGGACGCGCGCCGCGTGCGCGCGGGTGAAAGGACCGGTGTGCGCGTCAGCATCTGGCGAAAGGCCGCGAAGCCCCGCGCCAGGTCGGTGACCTCATCGGCAAGACCTGCGGCGACGGCGTCCGCGCCGCGGAAGGTCGCGGCCTCGGTCGCCAGCGCTGCCTCCTGGCTCAGCCGCCCCGCACGCCCCGCCGCTACGGTTTCCGCGAACAGAAACCGCAGCACGTCGATCTCGCGCTGAATGTCGCCGCGCACGGACTCGGGCAGGGGCTGATACGGATTGCCATCGACCTTGTGGCGGCCGGAATGGATGAGCGTGACGCGCACCCCGTCCTGATCGAGCTGCCCGCTCAAGTCGGCATGCAGCACCACGACCCCGATACTGCCCAGCGCGCCAGTGCGCGGCAACAGGATGCGGTCGGCCTGGCTGGCCAGCGCATAGCCCGCCGAGAAGGCGTGCTCGGCGACAAAGGCCCAGACAGGTTTGCGGGCCCGAATGGCACGAATGCGATCTGCGAGATCAAAAACCCCGGCAACCTCGCCCCCGAAACTGTCGATTTCCAAGGCGAGGCCGCGCACGGAGGGATCGCTGGCCGCCGCCTCGATCTGCGCTGCGATTCCCTCGTAGCTGGTCTGGCCCGAGGATTGGCCGATCCACCCGCCGCGATGGATCAGAACGCCTGCGATCTCGATCATGGCGATGCCGTCGACGACCGGATAGGGCGCATCGCCATGCGGGCGGTAACTAACTGCCAGCCCACCCGCCAGTAAACTGGCGCGGGCAGGCGGGGCGGTGGTGTTCTCTGCTACCTCGACGCTGTCCGCCAACTCGACCGGCCGCCCGAGAATGCGTGGGCCAAGGCCGGACAGAAACGCCATGGCCTTGGAGGGTTCCACCAGCAGGGGCGTGTTGAAGGCGCGCGCGGCAATGCGGGCGTGGAGCATCAGGGTTCGTCCTCGTCTGTGCGCTGGCGGTCTTCCGCGTCATCGGTGCTGTCGGCGTCGTCGTGAGTGTTGTCGTCGGCGCCCGGCACCGCCTGCAGGCCTTGGGCGGGCGATCCCGGCCGCCGGAAGTCGAGGCCCAGCGCGCGTTCGCGCGCCCGCTCCGCCGCGATTTCGCGGTCGACCTGTTCAGCGTCATAGCCGCGCTCGGCGATGGCTTGCGTCCGGGATTTGAGCCCCGCCTCGATCTGGGCGATTTCGGCATTGGCGTCCTTTAGCGGATCGACCCAGTCCCATTTCGTGGGCAGCCAGTCCGCAGTCAGCAGCCGCGCGCGGTTCGCCTCATAGCCGGGCAGGGTGAGCGCGCCCGACAGCACCGCGGCATCCATCCAGCGGGCATAGACCGGGCGGCAGAGCTGCCAGACCATGACCGAATGCTGCCAGGCCGAGACGCGGCGG
>NZ_QNVJ01000040.1 GCF_003350345.1 Alkalilacustris brevis | reverse complement strand
ACAGAGCCGGAGCCCTCCAGACCAAAATCACGCCGACTATCCCAAATCATTCGACGACGGACAGTGTTGAAATAATTGACCGTGACGCCGATGGCGAGTTGCTGATCCGACTCTTCGCTATCGCTGGGCGTTTCGGCCCCGGCCCCGACACGCGTGGTCAGGTAGTCGGGCAGGTTGAAGAAATTGTCGAGGGTCTGCTGTGGGTCTTCAAACGGATCGGGCAAGTTTTCCGGATCATACGCTTCATCCCTCTCGGGCGAGGCGAAATCGCTCGCCACCTGTTCGATATAGTCCTTCAGCAGTTCCGAAAGGCTCTGCTCCCAGGGGCGCGCGTTCTGATAGGCGGTGCGCGCCTGCACATTGACAGAGGTCGCGCCGGTAACATTCAGGTTCCCGCCCAATTCCGCCTGGGTCACGCCGGTCATCGACGCAACGGGCACATTCAGGAACACGCCATAGCCGAAATCGCCGATGAATTCCTCTTCGGTCTTCTGGTCATCCTGGCCGACGGAATCGTTGTATTCCTGAAGCTGCTCTTTCATCGCCTCGGTCAGCGAGGCCACATCGCTGGTGACAGCGCGCAGCAGCCCCTGCCCGCCCTCGCCTGTGGCCGGGTCGTCCTCGTCGGTGTTTTTGGCTGCAAACCGCAGAACGGCATTCACATCGATCGCACCGCCCGCCGTAACAGGCGTGGCCGCCAGGTCGACCAGCGCGCGATCATCGTCAAGGTCGCGATACTGGCCGCCAAGCGTGGCGAAGGTGTCGTTGTTATCGAGCGAGATATCGACCGCAAGCGCGCCGGCAAAGCCGGGCTTCTCGCTTTCGTCGTTACCGCTACCCTCCGACATGATGCCAAAGTCGCTGGACGCCGTCCCAGCATCGCCATTGTCCTGCCCGAGGATCTTGTCCTTGAAACTGTTCATGAAGCCGAACAGATCGTTATTCGCGTCGTCGGCGTCGTCCTCTTCGCTGGCATCGGCGGCCTCGGGAGGCTCATCGACGCCCAGTGTCGCGCCGGTGGTGTGCTCCTTGCGGAAATAGAGCGTCTCGGCCAGCAGGTTCAGGTCGCCGCCTGTCGTGATATCTCCGCCCAGCACGGCCTCGGTCAGGGTGTTGCCGATGGAAACGGAAGTTGCGAGCGCGAACTTGCCTTCCTTGCCGGCATCAGCCTCGGTCGTGAGGTGATGATTGAGACCGGTCAGCGCCTGCACCGTAAGGTCGCCGGCGGCATCTATAGAGCCGCCATTCACCAGAACCTGGTTGGTCAGATCACGCACCGAAATGGTGATGCCCGCCGCGATGTCCTTGTAGGATTTCGGGTCGAGCGAGGTGCTCACATTCTCTGTCGCTGTCGAATTGACCACGATGTCGCCCGAACCGCTGATCAAGGTCGTATCGGTGATGGTGACGCGGCTGGTCGTATCGGTGATCGCAACCAGAAGGTTGAGCGGATCGCTGCCCGGCTCGATGTTCACATCGGTCTGGGCATGGGCGTGGATATAGATCGCATCGCCCGAGGTGTCGAAGGCATGCGCCAGTCGTGCGGTAAAGGAATCGGGCTGGCCGTCACTGTCCACATCGGCATCGTCATGATCCGCGCTGAACTCATACTCGCTTTCGGCCAACCCGTCGGGCGTCAGAACCCCGTTGTCGGCTAGCGAGGTCGCGCTGGTGTCGAACCCGTCGCTTGGCGTCATGCCGGACCAGTTGCCATCGGCGGTCAGGCTGCTGCCGATGATCGATATCTCGGCATCAGCCGTAAGATAGGCGACCTGGATCGGGATCTTGTCGCCGTAAGGTTCGGCCAGGTCGTTGATGGCCTGAATATAGTCGCGGGTCTCGAGGCCATCGCCGCTGATCAACTTGCCGGTCAGATCGAGCCCGACATCGAGCACGGCCTTAAGGAACCCGTCGCTGCCGCTGGCGGAACTGTCGGGCGCTATCGCCCCCTCGGCCTGCGCATAGGCCCCGATATAGATGGCCCCGCCGTGCAGGGTGGCGTCGGTGATCGAGATGCGGGCAACGGAGTCGTCGAAGGCCACAAGCCCTGACGTCGCATCACCCTCGGCCCGCGCCAGAAGGGCGATCAGCCCGCCGTCATAATCGTCGCTATCAGAATGCGCGTACAGGTTGGCGCCATCAACGTCGATGATCGGGGCAGTGATGATCAGGTCGCCCGAACTCCCGGTCGAATTTGCGCCCGCCTGGTCGCCCCCGGCGCCGCCGGCAATCTGCCGGGTCGAAATCGTAACCCCGTTGTCTACGGTGATCCGCTCATCGGCTTCGAGAATCCAGGTCGCCCCGCCAGTGTAGACATCCGCGGTGACCTCGATCACGGCCGGGTCGATATAGACAACCCCCGCGCGCCCCTCCTGCGAGGTGGCGTCAAGCGTCCCGCCGAAACTCACGCGTTCGCGCGCGCTGAACTCGATGAAGCCGCCATCGCCCGCCACGGCGCTGGCACCGATACGCGCCCCTTCTTCCAACAGCGCCGAGCCATCGGCGAACAGATAGACCAGCCCGCCATGGCCGTCGCCCACCCCGTCGGCAGAGATATCGGCGCCTGCATGCACGTCGATATCACCACCGGCGGTCATGGCAATGCGCCCGCCATCATCGCCCGAGCGTGCTGTCGCCTGGCCCGAGACGCTCATATCGCCGCCGGAATGCAGGCGGATCACGCCACCGCTGACGGTAACACCGCTGGCGCTTTCGGCGCCATCGGTATTCACGGCGGGGGCGGCGGTCTGCTCCCCCGTCGAGTCGATCACGTTGATGCGGCCATCCAGCAGCATCCGCGCGCCTGCGCGCAATTCCAGCCTGCGGGCGTTGATCTCGCCGTAGAGTTCGATCGCACCATGGGCGGAAAGCGGTTCACCGCCCGCAAAAAGCTGCGCCACTGCAGAATCGTCGATCATGCCGCCCGGCCCGATCAGCCGATCGGCAAATCCATGCGTCGCGGTCGAGACCGTGAGGTTGCCGGTATTGATAACCCCGCCCGCGCCCACGACCATCCCGTCGGGGCTGACCATGAAGACATTGCCGCCGATCTCGCCGCCCTGGAGGGTGTTCAGCGTGCCCTCGATATTGGTCACGCCGTTGCGGATGACATTGATCAGCGCCCCGGCGACCTCGGGCTGGTGCAAATTGACGGTTTGGAGTTGCTCGACCGAGAAGCGCTCGAACGAGTTGAAGGCATTGCCGCCGCGTATGGTGTCGGTGGTGATGTCGGTGATGTTGCCCGAATTCACGATGCTGGTGTCGGTACGACCGTCCGCGACGATGCCGCCCGAGGCCATCGCGACCGCGGGCGACAGCGCCACCGCCGTCGAGGACAGCAGCGCCACCATGATCTTGAAACGTTCGCGCATGCGCAACGGACGACCGGACCGAACCTTTCCGTACTTGCCCATTGCCTTCACTCCTCGAATGGTGCGCCGCGGCCGATCCTGCCGGGTGCCTGAAACGCCTTACCTGGCCGCCGAGATCGCCCTCAGCGCCGTGTTGAATTCACTGATGTCGAGCGCGACGATGATCGGCTCGGCCTGGATGTCCGGACGGTAGCCGAACAGCAATGTGTCATGGGCCTCGAACTGGGCCAATTCCTCGGAATCCAGGGGGATTGCCGCCTCGCACAGCTGACCAAGACACCGCTGCCAGACCATGCTGCGCTGCTCGCCGTCGTCGCCATCGAACCGGTAAACTGCGCCACCCGGCAGATATGCCCCGATCGGCACCTGCGCGAGCAACACGGCAGAATCCTCGCCCTGCGGCACAGCAACCATGCGCACGATGAGCCTGTCGGTTTCCGCAACCGAAAGCTGCTGCACGATACTGCATGCGACACGGGTCACGGTGATGGCTTCGCAACTGACAAGCCAGTCTCCGAAAAGCGTGTTGTTGAGCACCTCGGCGCCCTCTGGCGACGCACCGGGCGCGAGCACCAGCGGTGCATCCCCCGGATCACCGACGCTCAGCCCGCCATCGGAGGATGTGTCTTGCGCCAGAGCCGGGGCTGCAAGAAACGGCAGCACTATGGATGCAAGCAAGGTTTTCTTCACAACAGGTTTCCTCATTCCAGTTTTCAGAAAGTCCAGTCCAGCGCGAGATACCCAGTCGGACCCGAAGCCTTGAACCCGAGCGTGTCGCGCAAAGGCATACCCACAGAAAGCGACGCCATGACACCGCGCCGGAACTCGATGCGCGCGCCCGCCCCGATCGAGGCGAGAATGTCCTGATCTGTATTGATCCCGCCGTCTTCACGATAAGGCACGATCAGTGCGGCATCGAGAAAGGCAAAGGGCGTCACGTCCACTCCGCGCTCCTGGCTCACTACCCAGGGGCGGGCGCGCGAAACCTGGGTCTGCACGATGATTCCGCTGTCGCCGCTGCGCACGGCATTGGGATAGCCGCGCACCGAAGCCGCGCCACCCGCACTCAGCAGCCGCGCATATGGCAGGTTCTGACGATGGGCGAACTGCATCAACGCCGTCGAGGTCCACAGGCCCCAGTCCCCCAAGCGCCGCGCATAAGAGAGGTTGCCGAAAAGCAGTGCGAAATTGCCTTCCGTCTCACTCGCGTCCTCCAGGTCGGCCTTGCCGACGCGCAGCCCGAAAGCATAGGCCAGCAGCGCGTTCGGGAAATCGCGCTGATGCGACACACCCAGCGTCAGATCATAGATCCGAGCATTCTCGAAGGCGATGCCCGACAGCGTCGACTCGCTCTGCTCATAAGTCAGTTCACTGCTGAACTGCCAGTGGCGATCCGGCTGCACCCAGAATGGGAGGCTGTATGAAAGCGTTGCCGAGGCCGAGTCGGTCTGCAAGTCGATCGGACTGAAGGGATCCGAGATCACCTCGGATTGCGCATAGTTGAGCGAGAAGGCCAGTCGCCCGCCACCACCCCCCATCGGCAGCGAATAGCCGGCCGCCACCGAGCGCGCGCCCTGTGAGCCGCGCAGCTGAAGGGAAAGGATGTCGCGCCGCCCCGTCACGCTGCTCCAGCGGCCGAAATAGGTCAGCCGGACTTCGCCCGTTGAGGGCGAGCCGAAATTATCCAACGAAAGCGTGTGCGAGAAACGCGGCGGCTCGTCCCCGCCCACCTCGACACGGGCATAGCCAAACTGCTGGCCTGGCCCGAAGCTGAGCACGGGGCGGAAATCATGTGCGACCTCGAAGATTCTCAGTTCGCGCTCCAGCCGTTCAAAATCCGGCCTTTCTTCCGTCGGCAGCGTGATATTGGCAGTGATGAACTCGCGGTTCGTGTGTTCGAGCGGCGAAGTATCCACCTCTTCGATCATCGCCTCGACGAGACGAGTCTGAAGCACCCCATCCGCGATGTCCTGCGGTGGCAACACGGCCTGCGCTGTCACTACACCGGCAAAAGTATAGGCGCGATTCACCTCATCGACGAGTTCCATGAGATCATCGAAGGTGATGGTGCGGTTCAGATAGGGGGCCGCGATCCGCTGAAGTTCCGCGTCAGAGATATACTCAGATGCGTCGAACTACACACCGGAAATCGAGAAACTCTGCGCAAGGGCGGGCGAAGCGACAGCCAGCATAGCTGACATGGCGAGTCCGAAAACACCTCCCCGGAGCGCCCCGGATGAACGACCAAACCTCATCCGTTATCGTCCGCCAACTGATCGAGCGCCTGCAAACCAGCCGTGACACCCATGAGCGAGATGTCGATACTCGCCGCCGGCGCCGAAGGTGACGGACGATACCGTAACTCGGCCGTCTGGCCTGCACGCCACGATCGCTCCCCCTCTCCGTCAAGCTGAAAACGGGCCTCGCAAGCAACCTCGCTGCAATGGACCCACTCGGCGCGCTGCATTGCTCCTCCGCCCCGGCCCACGAACACTCCGGAGGGAAAATGCGCGCCCAGCGGAACGAAAAGATCAGCCATGCGGGCCTGTTCCCCCTGCGCCAAAGGTTGCAGTATGACAGTCCCCAGCCAGACCCTGTCCGAAGACATGAGGGTCTGCGCAAGGCGGCATTCCCCCGCCTCTGAACACACCAGCGCCCAGTCACGAAATTGCTCGGTCGCGTCGCCCTGCGCGACGCCCCATGACGTCGAAATGGTCATGGTCACCGCCGCGAGCAGGATAACCCCGCTCCGGGAAGCGTTACGCCGACCGCTCTTTGAGTGACATCCGCCCGACAAGTCCAAACCAACTCACACTGAAACTAACGAACACAATATCTTTCAAATCTTGCACATTAAGCTGCACGTTTACAACACATTTTTAACCACACCAGTTTTTGCAGGGGCTGATTGTCGTTGGCTACGCGACCATGGTTTCAGTTTCCAGAACAGTACAGGTGAGCCGGAGAACGGCTCCTGCGGTCGCTGTGGTGAACCAACCCCATGCCCTCGAACAGGCTGTCCGTGCACGCCGCCCGGCAAGTAGGCACTTTGCTGACACAGGCGCGGAACGCAAAGAGCCTCGCCCCGAGGGAGGCCTCTAAGCTTATGATATAGCGCCTGATTCTGGTAACAAGAATAGGACTTGGCCTATATCGAACCAAAGGCATGCTTCACCCCTGCGGATAGCCCACTTGCGGCCATGCGACACGTAGATAATATTTCTCTCTTGAAAATCATGTGGTTAGCCAATGGCCATGGGGGTCTTTCTTGCACATTGCACCGCGCGGGCCGAGCGACAGCAATACCGTCGAATTTGACAGGTTCAGCGTGAACCCGGATACCAGACGAATAAGGTGCCAGAAGCGGAAGGGCACTTCATTCCACCGACTTGTCTATGAAGCCCAGCGTGCTGGCATTTTCCATCAGCGTTCTGACTTTGGCTCGGTCGCGACCAGAGGCGTTTTCTGCGGCAATCTCGAGTTTCAGCGCAACCTCGGCTCCAAGCATTATCGTCAGCTGTTCCACGATGGGGCTGGTTCTACCTGTCCGCAGTGCTAGACGACTTCTCGCACCACATCGTGGGCTGGAAGCTCTGCCCCAACATGAGGGCCAAAGATGTCAGCGCCACGCTGGATATCGCCCTGAGGCCGCCCGCCACCGGTTCAAGGGCAAGGCCGAACGGTTCATGGCGGGGCGGTGCGCGATACCGCCATGGCGCTCCTTTTCGTAGTGCGCGGCGAGGGTCACATATTTC
Organism: Alkalilacustris brevis; assembly: GCF_003350345.1. Taxonomy (GTDB): domain Bacteria; phylum Pseudomonadota; class Alphaproteobacteria; order Rhodobacterales; family Rhodobacteraceae; genus Alkalilacustris; species Alkalilacustris brevis. The sequence continues at coordinate 27,078 of NZ_QNVJ01000040.1, read as the reverse complement.
ACCTCGCCAAGCGGCCGAGTGCGCCAGGCTTTCAACCCGTCATCGAGCAGTTTGGCGGCGCGGCTGGTCTCCCGCCATGCGCGGCATCGGTGGTTGCAGTTTCCCATCGCCGGTCTAGATTGTCGCCGCAACCCTGAAGGAATCCGGCCAGACATGACCCAGCCCCCTCTGCCCCCGACCTGGCAATGCGTGATGGTCTGCTGGGGCGATCGCTATGGGGTCGATTACATCAACACGCTGGTGGCGGCGATCCGCGCCCATGCCGCGCGGCCGCCGCGCTTTTGCCTGATCACCGAAGCTGACAAGCCAGGGCTGGACCCGGCGGTGCGGATCTGTCCGTTCCCTGCGTTTTTCCTGCGCCCCGAATACCTGCGCGGCGGCTGTCAGGCCAAGCTTGCCATGTTCGAGGCGGGCGTGCTGCCCGACGATCTTCCGGCGATCTATATCGACCTCGACACCGTGGTGCTGGGCGATCTGGGGCAAGGCGTCGCGATGATGCCCCGGCGCGACTCGATCCTGATGCTGCAAAGCGCGGTCATCCCCTTTGGTCCGCTGGGGCGGCTGGCGGCCCGGCTGACGGGCGGGCGCAAATATGCGCGGGGCAATTCCTCGGTCGTGGTGTTTCACCCGGCCGAATGCAGCCATATCGCCGCGCGCTTTCGCAATCTGGCCGCGCAATACGCCTATAACGAATTTCGCCCCACCGTGGCGGATGAGCGGTTCATCAGCTGGGCCGCACAGCCGCAGATGAAGGCACTGCCGCGGCGCTTTGCGGTCAAGTTCACCTGGGAATACATGTTCTGGTGGACGCCCTGGCTTTACCTGAAGGCGCTGTTGCCCGGCGCGCGGCGCCGGCGGGCGCGGCAGGTGGCGGTCACGCTCAATGATGCGGCGATCAAGCCCGAGGTGCTGATGGAGCTGCCCGAGGGCGGGCGCATCACCGACCGCAAGGGCCGGGTGCTGATCTGGTCGGACCGCACCATGGGCCCGGCGCGCGGCAGGATCATCGCCTTCTACAGCCGGTTTCTGGGCTCAGGGCAGGGCGGCAACCACGTCTGACAGCGTCGCCACCCGCCGCACGGGATTGCGCAAGTTGGTGGGCAGGCGATTTTCGAAGAAATGCGTGCTATTCGCCAGTGGGGTACTTGAGTAAAGTAATGCGGCTATGTAGAACAAGTAGAATTATTGCGTGAAAACGCCATCATGCAAGTTGTTGCGGTGTGGTTATGTTCTTGAATCGAGACAGGGCACTGGGGAATGAAGAGATTGGAGGTTTCGACTGCTGATCTTGTGGCTGTTGGCGGTCAGAAACACGTTTATCGTGTTAGTGGGGCGCCAGATACCCTTGTTAAAGTCGTACGCCCGGATCGATTTCATAAAATGCCACCGAGTAAAGATAAAGTTTTCCGGCGGTTGGGCCGAAGACTTCTTCCGTCCAGGAGACGTTTTGGCCCGTACTGGGAGTGGAACCGAGAGTTGGAGGAATTTATAGCATCGCTGGCACGGCTGCACACTCTACCGACATTCGTTCCAAGGCCACTTGGGTTTGTTGAGACAACAAACGGAATTGGGTACTTGGTAGAGCATATAAGAAGTGCAGATGGTACTACGGCACCAAACCTTCGTAAGTACGTCGCAGAAAATGGTTTCGATGAGAGGTTGGAGGTCAAAGTTAACGATTTATTTTCGGATATAGATTCTTATAGGTTTGTAATCTCCGATGTTCGCGCGAGTAATCTTGTATACGGGCGCAGAGTTGGAGATTTGGATGATCGTATTTTTGTTGTCGATGGACTCTACGAGGCCACTTTTATTCGTTTGAGAACGATGTGCGGCGCCGCATTTAGAAGGTTTAACATCAGAAAGAGGCGCCGACTCTTGGAGGAACTGAAAAAGCGAGGGCGTTACCCCAATTAGTGCTCTTCGAACAGTTGATTCAGGCCATTGTACCCGCACTGCGCCGGTAATCGTTTCGGAAACCGGCAGCGGGGGCGCGTCCATCTTGAGGTTGGGCTGCACGACGATCTGGCAATCAGGGCGGAACCAGGGGCGGGCCTCGGCGGCCTCGGCCTCGGTGAACACCTGAAGATAATCCACATGCGCAGCCATCCAGCGCGCGACGCCGGGCAGTTTGCGAAAGGCCTTGCCCAGCCGCCCGTTCATCTGCCCGTTGACCAGCGCGATGGTCGCGCCGCGCGCCTTGAGCATCTGCACCGCGTTCGGCCACATGTCGCCTTCGCCAAAGATTGCAAGAGTGGGACGCCAATGGTCGAGAAAGCGCTGCATCGCCGCCGGGGTATCCAGCGGGGCAAGCTGGGGAATGACGCGCGCGGACTCTTCCAGCCGTGCGAAAACCTTTTGCGCCGAGGCCGTGCGGGTCGTCACCACACAGATGGTGGCGGCGTCGTTTTCCAGAAATGCCCGGATCAGCGGCAGCAACGCCGTGGCATCGCCCGGCCCGATGGCGTTGAGCCAGATCAGCGGCCCATCGGGGCGCGGGGGCAGCCCCAGCGCCATGCGCTCGGGCACACGCGCGGCGCTTTCGCGCTGAGCATTTCGCGCTGCCCGGTGCCGCAGAATTGCGATCACTGGGGCACTTGGCAGCAGGTGCATCAGCCCGCGATAGAGCCGGAGCGCCACGCGCTCGCGCAAGCGCATCTGCACCCAAGCGCTGCGCTCGTATTCCTTGGAACTTACGCTCTGTCCTCGCTGCAACGGCAATGTTCTCCCACCTATCAGGATTTCGCGAGCGGCGGCCATAAGGAAGTTATGGATGCGCTCCAAGAAGCTGAAAGCGCCCGTGGCCTGCCCCCCGTCGTCCCTCGTTCATACCGAGAGCTTTCCGGCTTCGACCAGGGTGACAGGCTGGTACTGCCCCCCGATTTCGTCAGCGTGATCGGGGTCTTGTTCCTGATCGCGCCATGTGGCCGTTCCTCGTTGAAGTATCTGCGCCAACCCTCCAACTTTTCGGCCCTGTCCGCAAGCTTCAGGAACCAGTGCGTGTTCAGACATGCGGCACGGAACCTGCCATTGAACGCTTCGATGAAGGCGTTGTCCGTGGGCTTTCACGGGCGTGAGACGTCGAGGGTGACGCCGCGCTGAACCGAGCCGATCCGCTTCAGCATGCTGCGCCTGACTGCGCCCCGAAGACCGCCGCGCACTCGGCCTCCCATGCCGCGCGATGCTGCGCGGGGTCATCCGGAAACCGGCCCAGCGCCACCGCGAGATCGAAGAAACCCCGTCGCGGCAAGTCGCCCGCGCGGCTGATCACCAGTGCGGCGACCATCGGGCGGCCGGCGGCCACATCCTCGCGCATGGTCTGCTCGAGCGCGGCGGCAACGCGCTGGATGGTGCCGGGTGGTTGCAGGCCGAGTGCGCTGGCCAGCGCCTGATAGGTGATGAACGGATCGCCTGCGTGGCGCCCGGCAAGGGTTTCGCGGATACGTGCGGCAAGAACGGTGTCGGTCATGTGCTCACACTCAGCCTTTTGGCCACATCCTCGAACCCCGGGTCGGCAGCACAGAGCCGTTCGAATTCGCGCCTTGCGCGGGCGCGCTGGCCGGTCTCGAAGTAGAGCACGGCGCGGTCATAGCGGATCTCGTGCAGCAGCGCCTCGGGCCGATCCTTGCGGCGGCGGTTGGCGAGCGTGAAGACATCGATGGCGGCATCGGGCAAGCCCAGCGCGGCCAGCGCCTTGCCGCGATAGAGCAGGATCGCCGTATCGACCGGGGTTTCATTCTCGACATGCGTCGTGGCGCGTACCACGCGATCCATGAGCGCGCGGTCCTCGGGCGTGTCGAGCGCCAGCTCGGCGAAGGAGAGCAGAACCACCGGGTCGGTCGGGTCGATCTCCAGCAGGCGCGCGATGTGCGCCATGGCATCGTCGTGGCGGTCCTCGATCTGCGCGATTTCCACCAGCGCCAGCCTTGTGCCGCGCTCGCGCGGAAAGACATGGGCAAAGATGTCGGACGTGATCGGCAGGCTGGCCTGAGCGGCGATCTCGTATTTTTCGAACAGCGTGCCGAGGTCACCGAGTCGGCCCAGCGCGTGCTGGAAAAGCGCCTTGGCGCAATCAAGCTCCTCGCGGCGCAGGCGGATCATTCCTGCCATCCAGGCGGCATCGGGCAGATCGCGCGCTTCTTCCAGTGCCGCCAGCGCCGAGTCCTGATCGCCGTCATTCAGCGCGCGAATGCCGTCGATGAAGCGCCGCTCCTCGGCCGGGGTCATCAGTCGCTGGAAAAACCCCAGCTTCAGCCGGTCACGCTGCGGCACGCGTGGTGCCGGGGCTGCCCCGCCGCGCCCTGCGCGCTGGCGGTCATGGACGGTGTAGAAAAGCCCCGTGCCCGGCAGGCCCGCCGTCGCCCGGTTGCCGCGCGGGCTGATGGTGTATTTCGCCCCGCGCGGGCCCAGCGACAGCGAGGCCGTCGATTTCGACAGGTTCAGCGTGACCCCGGGGGCCAGACGGATACGGCGCCAGAAGTGGAAGGGCATGGAACTCCCCCAGATCGCATGATCTCATTCTATGACCGGGTAATGCGGCGCGCCCCAGTCGTGGTCTGGGTTCGACATCATGGTATCGACGAAGAGCGGCATGAGCGACAGAAGCAGCGCGCAGCCGTCGCCGACCTGCCCGCGGTTGACGCGGCTGTTCCAGGTGGCGCCGCCATGCACAAGCTGGTTGCGCAGCACGTAAAGCCGGTCAAAGAGGATGCTCAGCATGGTTGGCGTATCCTGCCGCTCGATGGCGTATTGCGCGGCCTTGCGGGCGTTCTCGAAGCGGATTTCCCAGTTGGCATAGTCGGGATGGCCGTTGTGGTGCTTCCAGAACGGGCCGAAGATGTAGCGGTTGGCCAGCAGTTCCGAGATCACCCCTTCATACTGGTGCCAGATTTCATGGGCGATGCGGCCCTTCGGGTCATGCGCCACGAGTGCTTCGAAGAATGCCTGGAAACTGCTGCGCGCGGGCGCGCCGTGATCTTCGCCCAGATCGTGCGCATAGGCCGCGTTGAAGGAAATCCAGGCGAGGATGAAGGCGGTGTCCTTGTCCTTTTCCTCGACCTCGCCCGCGCGGCACAGCCAGCTCAGGGCGCGATGGGTGCGCAGGTTCAGATCCGTCGGGTTGGCTTCCCGCAGGCGGCGGTGCTTGTCACGCAGATAATCGAAACGCATCTCGGCCGGACGCTCCATCAGTTGTCTTCCCCCCCGTTCGAGAGCGTCACGCTCCCGCGCCGCATCCAGTTTATCGCAGTGCCCCTGACGGGCTTGTCGGGAAATTGCGTGGCGACAGCTTCGGCATAAGCCGATAGCTGCGGCTGGTAGGTCGCGTGGCGCGCGGCAAGGTCTTCCGCCCCGCCCGACTTGTGATCGACGATCAGAAAGCCGTTCTCACCCTCGGCCAGCAGGTCGATAATGGCATTGGTCTGGGCGCCGCTCGCAGCCTCGATCTGGATAGGCAGTTCCACATGCAGGCGCGCATAGCCCTTCGCCTCCAGCCAGCGGCGCAGGGCATCGGCCTGCGCCGCGATGGCGGTGAGGGTCTGCGGCCCCAAGCCGGTGGCGGCCCCCGCCCGATCCTGCAGGTCGGGGCGCGCAAGGGCGGTGCGCAAGGCCAGATGCCAGGCGGTGCCGCGCAGATCGGCCGGTTCCGGCGCTTCGCCATCCAGCGCAACCGGGGTGCCCAGATCGATGATTTCGACGGCGGGCGCCGCGGCAAGCGGTATGGACGTGGCCTGCGATGGCCGCCGCCGCCACAATGTGGGCGTGATCGCGCGCCGTGCGCGTGGCTCGCCGAAAGCCGGCCTGGGCGCGGCCCAGTCTTCCTCCGGGTCATCGAATTCGGGCGGCGGCGCGTCGCCGCATTCGAGAATGCGCGCGGCAAAGCGTTCCTTGCCGATGGCGGCCTTGCCCGCCTGCACCTCCAGCCCGCATTCGTCGGCCAGCATCTCGGCGTAGTTACCCGGGCCGGGGCCGTCGGAGGGCTTCTTCAGCTTGAAGTCCGGCCATTCCAGCACCAGCCGGTCGCGCGCGCGGGTCAGCGCGACATAGAGCAGGCGGCGGGCGTCCGCCTGGGCGGCGTCGCGCTTTGCCTCCAGGAATACGGCCTGCTTGTCCTTGATCGGCAGGACGGGGGTGAGGCGCAGCCGCGCCCTGGCCAGCACATCGCCCAGCTCGCTGAAATCGGCGAACTCGGCGCGCAATGTGCCGGGGCGTTCGGTGATGGTCGTGTCCAGCCCGACAACCACGGTGATGTTCCACTCGCGCCCCTTGGAGGAATGCCAGGTCACGACTTGCACACCCTCCGCCGCGCCCGAGCCCGGGTCGGGGTGGCGGTCGAAATCGCGCTCAAGGCGGCGTGCCTCCAGCCAGCCAAGAAAGACCTGCGCGCCGTGGCCATAGAACCCGGCGGCGGCCTTCATGTCGCGATGGGCGGCCTCGAATGTCTGCGCTTCGGCTTCCAGCCGCAGCAGGTCGGCGCGCATCTGCGCGGCATCGGGCAGGCGCGCGGCCCAGTCGCGCAGATCGGCCGCGGCGATGACCTCGGACAGCACGACGCCAAGCGGCGCAGTTGCGGCAAGTGCCGACAGCTGCCGAACAGGGCCGAGCGCCGGGTCATCAAGCAGCGTGCCATCGGCCAGCGCGGACATAGCTTCCTGCAACGGCATGGCGGCAGGCCCGAGCGTGAGCAGGCTGAGCGCGGCATGGGTATCCGCGGGGTCGGCAGCCAGGGCAAGCGCATGGCGCGCGGCGGCGACAGGCGGCGCCTGCATCCAGCCCATGCGGTTGATGCGCACCGGCACACCCAGTTCCTGCAGGCTGTCGGCATAGCGCCCGGCCTGAGCATGGGTGCGGCACAGGATGGCAATGTCACCGGGGCGCACGCGGCGCGGCCTTGGCGCGTCAATCGGGCTGTGGCGGTCGATAATGGTATCGCCATCGTCGAGGATCGCCTTGATCCGTGCCGCGACATGCTGCTCGGGGCGCGACTTGTTGGATCGCCGCCCCTGCGGGATGCGCAGGAACTCCAACGCCGTCTGCCCGGTATCATGGCGCTGCGGGGCAAGCGCGACATAGGCGCCGGGAAACAGCCGCGCGCCAAGGGCATTGACCAGGCCCATCACGCGCGGGTCGCTGCGCCAGTTGCGTGCAAGCGGCATGACATTGTCGGGGAACTGTGCAACCAGCGCTTCGGTCAGGCGCGGATCGGCCCCCTGAAACCCCATGATCGATTGCTTGGTGTCACCCACCAGCAGCGTGCGCGGCGCGGCCTGCGCGATGCGCCACAACAGCGCGAACTGCACCGGGTTGGTATCCTGAAACTCGTCGACAATGACGCAGTCGGCATCCTCGATGATTGCGCGCAGCACCTCGGGATGCTCGCGCAGAAGGCGCTCGGCATCGACGATCATGTCGGCAAAGTCGATCACCCCGGCGCTGCGCTTGCGTTCGGCATAGCCCGCCATGATGGCCTGAGCGCCAAGGATCAGCGCGCGCAGGTTGGTGCAGGCGTCCTCCAGCGGCCCGGGATGAACAAGCGCGCCCTCGGCGGCGGCCATCACATCCTCTGACAGCGTGACAAAACGCTCGGGAATATCCGCGCCGCGCGCTTTGGTGCGCAGGCTGCGCAAGGTCTCCCACACGGCCCAGTCGCGGCTTTGCGCCCTACCGGCAGAAGCCGCGCGAAGGGCAGCAAGCTGAGCGCGGAAATCATCGCGGGCGGCTTTGGTCGTCCCGTTATAGGGCGTGCCGCCTTCCGGGAATTCCTCAAGCAGTTGCGCCGCCGCTGTCTGCAAGCGCGTGTCCAGCTTTCCGGGGTCTTTGCTGACCTTGCCGTAAGCTGCGCGCAGGGCGGCTTCGGCATCAATGGCCAAGGCAGGGTCGGTGCCGCCATCGCCCAGGCCCCGCAACAGGTCGATCGCGCCGAACACGGCGTTGCGGAAATCATCCTCGATCGTGGTGCCGTTCCAGCCCTGCGCCTTGTAGCCATGGCGCGGCAGGTCGCGCTTGATCGCATCGAAGGCCTCGCAATGGGCCAGTTCCTCGCGGATCAGCAACTCGCGCTCGGCCTCGCTGATATGGCGCGGCTGGGGCGAGCGACCGGCTGCGAAGGCGTGCTCGGTCAGGATGCGCAGCCCCAGCCCATGAATGGTCGAGACATAGGCGCGTTCGACCGCAAGTGCCTCCTCGACCAGCCCTTCGGCCAGAAGCGTGGCGCGGATACGCTCGCGCAACTCGCCCGCGGCGGCCTCGGTGAAGGTCACGGCCATGATCCGCTCGGGCCGCACCTGCCCGGCCTTCACCAGCCGCGCCAGTTCGGACTTGATGTGAAAGGTCTTGCCCGAGCCTGCGCCGGCCGGAACGATAGTGAGCGTCTCAGGCATCCTCATCCTCCGTTGGCAAGGGCGCATCGACCATGAAGACGACGACCAGCGCATTGTCTTTCAGCGCATAGGGGGTCAACTTCGCCGCTTTCTCGAAATAGGCCTCGTCGGCGAGCGTATTGAGGCGGATGTTGCCTTCACCGGCTTCCTTGATGCGCAGGCGCAGCAGGTTGAGCGCTGCTTGGGAAATATCGCCTGCCACCGCCTCGAAGCCTGGCGCCGGCGGCGCGATACCGCTGAGCAGAATGCCGCCATCGTTGATCAGGTGATAGGCCACACCGATCTCGGGCCCCGCGCGCAACGCCTCGGCCAGTGCGCCTTCCTTCAGTTCGGGGCGCAACAGCATCGCGCGATAAAGCCCCAGTTGCAGGTCCCACCCGGCTTCCATCCGGTCGCGGCGTCTGCCGCTGCCGGCCTTCTTGTGATCGACGATCAGCAACCGACCATCGGGCAGCCGCAACAGGCAGTCGGCGCGGCCATACATGCGCAGGCCATGGGCGTCGCCCATCAGCGCGATCTCGTTGTCGATCACCTCGGCCCCGGCGGCGGCGAGGGCCTCGCTCCAGCGGGTTGCGGCGCGCGTCACGTCGCGCGCGAGCCCCTGCCGTTCAACCCGCCAGACGGCCGCCTGCATGAAGGGCGCATGGCGGCGGATGGCCTGTGCCAGAAGCTCGGGCACGCGGGCAGTGATTTCGGCCTCGTCCGGCAGTGGGCTTTGCTGGGGAAAGAGGTGCTCGAACAAGTCATGCGCCAGCGTGCCGGCCAGAATGTGGTCATAGCCTTCGGGCGCCCAGATCACTTGTTCGGCGCCGAACTCGGCCAGCGCCCAGGCCAGCGGGCTGACCAGCAGGGTCTCAAGCCGGCTGGGCGATTGCCGGCGTGGCACACCCTCGGAATCGCGGCGTGTGGCAAAAAGATCGCGCCCCAGCCGGATCACGCCATCGGCGGGCAGTTGCTCGGCGGGGTCGTGGATGAGCAGCGGCATCGCGCGGGCGGCGCAGGGCCAATCGGCGGGATCGGTGGCGCGAATGTCCTTGATCAGGGTCGCGGGTTCGTCCACCGGCTTGCCGCTGGATGGGTCGGCAATGCTGCGCGCAAGCAGCGAAAGCGCGGTGGACGGCCCCTGCCGCGCCCCGTCGAGCCCGCGTATCGGGCACAGAAAGGTCGCACTTTGCGTTGCGGCGCAAAGCTGACGGCGAAACAGGTCCAGCCGCTGGGCAAGCTGGGCACCCCGGTCAGGCAGGTTGAGCCCAGTGGCCGCACGCAACGCGGCCAGCTCGGTATCGAGAAAGAGCGGAGAGACTCCGCTGGCGCGCGGATAATGCCCCGCCGCCATGCCCAGCACGATCAATTGCCGCGCCGGGCGCCAGGGAAGGGCGGATTCGGTGAAGACGCTGACACCCTCGACAATCCGCTCGGCTGCGGGTGCCGGAGCGGGCTGGGGGTTGAGAATCGAGAAGAGCGCATCCCAATCGGGTTGCGCGCTGGCCGCAAGCTGCGCCTTGAGCGGGCCGATCTGGCTGCGCAGAAGGGCAACATCTGCGCGGCAGTCAGGCGTGTCCGCCAGGCTCTGCCCCAGCACATCCAGCCGCGCCGCCACGCCGGCCGCGTCGCGTGGCGGATCAGCGCGCAAGCTGCGGAAGAGCCGCGCCGCGCGCCCCTCCAGCACCTGCGCCGCGCGTGGGTCAAAACGGCCCTGCATGACCTCGCGTGCGAGTGTCGCGCCGGTTTCCGCCGGCCAGGGCATCAGCGGCGAGACATAGAGGCTGGCAAGCGCCATCGCCGGGGCCGGGGCGCGCAATGCCAGCAGAAAATGCAAAAGCGTCTCGCGCGCAAGATCGCGGCGCGGTTCGGCCTCGGGCAGGCCGGAGAGGATGATGCCTGCCGCGTCGAAAGCGTCGCGTAGATGCGGGTGGTAGGTGGCATCGTCAGGCAGCAGCAGGGCGATATCGGACGGCTCCGCGCCCGCGTCGAGCTGCCGCTGGGCTATGGCAGCGGCCAGTTCGGCTTCTTCTGCCAGATCGCGCACCCCCCAGAATGTAAGCGTGCCATCGGGTGGCTGCGGCACAAGCGCCCGCCCCAGCAGCCCGTGCTGCGCAGCGTGCAGGCTGCTGCCCTCGGGGGCGCCTCGGGTCAGGGGGGCGGTGCGGTTGGTCCAAGCCACGTGTGCCGCCTCTGGCGCCGTCCCATGATGCGCCAGAAGCGCCGCGCGCAGGCTTTCCTCGGCCCGGGTCGCGAAACGCGGCGTGCTGGTGTCGATCAAAGGCAGGGCTTCAAGCGCCTCCGCCCCGTCGGCCGCAATGACATGCCGCATGACCTGCAAATCGGCGGGCAGCCCATCGCCAAGCCCCTGCCACAGCGCCATCAGCGCCCGGCAATGGCGGTGCAGCCGCGTGCCCTCGGAAAGGGCGCTCAAATCGACCTCACCGCGCTCCAACCGGGGGGTGGCGAGGATCAGCGCGCGCAAGCCCGCCATGACCGATTGCGCGGTCTCGCGCGGGGCGATGGCGTGGCTTTCCGCCCAGGGCGCGCGCGCGTCAGCCAGCAGATCGGACGGATCAGCCTCGGGTTGCAGCGGCACGAGATAGACCTCGCGCAGCAGATCCGGTGTCACGTTGCGCACGGCGCCGGTCATCGGATGTGCGGTGACAATCGGATCAAGAAAATTCATCAACCTGCCTCAAGGTTTATGGGCGCAGCATCCGGCGTGGGGTCGGTGCTGTCAACCGGACCTGCGCCCGTGGCGCGGGTTCGCGTTGCGGGTGGCGGTTCGAGGAACTGGAAGGTGCGACAGGTCACCGGCGTCTGCCGGCCAATGCCCAGACAGGCCGCGCAGACCCACCCCGACCGCCCCATGCGCGCCGGTGGGCGTTTCGCGACAGCGCTGTTCAGTATCCCCGATGCCTGAAGACAGGCCAGGCAGTATCTTTGCCGCTTCATCTTTCCACCGATCAGTCGATCGCCCAGCCATCGGCAACAAGGTCGTCAAAGCTCTGAAATGTCTCGCTCTCGCCGGTCGTCACGTCGCGGATCATCAGGCCGCTTTCCTCCGCCTGCTTGAGCAGCAGCAGCCCGTAGCGGTCTTCCCAGTGTTTCATGCAGATCGGCAGGCGTTCACGCGGTGGCGTGGCCAGCATTGCATCGACATGGCGGCGTGTAAGCGCGATGAGTTCGTCGGACCAGTTCGGCATGGGCCGTTACCTCCTGTCGGGTTGGGTTGTGCGGGATGCCGGCAGTATGAAGCCGCGCCACGTCAGGAACGGACGTGCGTTGCGGTCTGCGCCTCAGTAATCCGACTGGCCCCAGTCCACCGCCCAGTCGATATGCGCGGGCAGGTCGTGCGAGAGATCGAACACCACGCCCTCGTCATCCCCTTGTTTGCGCGTCAGCCGCTCGATCCGGAAGAAGCTGCGCCCGCTTTCAGCGTTCTGGGCAAAGGGCTGCGCACGCAGGGCCTTCGCGGCCTCTTCGGCCTGCGCCTGGGGCACATGCACGACAATCTCCTGGATGTAGCTGCCAAATCCGTTTGATTTCATGAAGGTATCCTTTCTTGTTGTCGCGCCTCACCGGCGCCGAACCTTGCGCGCCGCGATCAGAATATCCGCAGGCGCTCCGGCGCGATCCGCGTGTCTCCGGGTCGCCAGACATAGGCACAGGGCGTATCTGGGAAATCGAGGCAGGCTGCGTGCGGCGCGTCAACCTCGGGGTGGCCACGCATCTTGTAGTGCCCGACGAACACAGGCTTCTCGCTGGTGCCAAATGCAGGCAGGTCTTCCAGTTCCGGGACCGGCGTATCCGGCAGCACGTCCGGTTTGGGAACCGAAAGGGCCATGTTGCGATAGCTTCGGCCCCCGTCTGCCCACCACTTGACCCGCATCTGGTCGCGCGGCTTTTCATGGAAGTCGATGAAGGTCTCTCCGAGCGGTAGCGGTATTTCCATGCCCTTGAGGAGCAGGTCGGCCGACGCGCCAAACCCCTCGGCGCAATTGGCGACTTCAGGAAGGTCCTGTGATGCGAGCAGTCCATCGGGCCGCCGCGCGCCTACTGCGGCCACCGCGACAGGATCCCACTGCGCATGCACGACGCGGAACGGGCCAAGGTCGATGTAAAGCGGCAGCGTCATGAACCACCTGAGAACCTCGCGTGTGTGCGCATCGCGTGGTGGCGCTACATCCGATGACGCGTTCGCAGGGAACTCATCGAGGAATGTCTGGTGCTGTTTCTTGTTCGCGTCATTGCGTTCGCGCAACCAACCGTCACCCGACGCGTCGGCACCTTGGCTCGGCGTGTGAAACAGCAAGGCGTTGAGTTCATGATTTCCCATGATGGCGCGGGCCTGCCCGGCCTCGACCATTGCACGCACCGTGTCCAGCACACGGGCATTCTCGCTCCCGCCATCGATGAAATCACCAAGAAATACGGCCTGCCATCTGTCGGGATGTGCCCAGACCTCCTGGCCAAGGCTGCCTTGCTCGCGGCGAAACCCCAAACCTTCGAGCGTGAGGATCAGGCGCTGGTAGTCAGCGTGGATGTCGGGAATGATCGCGAACATTCGGTCTCCTGTCGTGAAATGTTGATGCGTGCAGTGGCGTTGAACTTCGGCGCCATCATGACGGACGCCTTGCCGCGATCGACCCTGTGTTCTGACTGACCGCCAAACCTGTTGCCTGAAAGCCCACCCGACGCGCTGCATTCGGTTTGGCATCATGCTCGGCGGCAAGCATCCGGCAGATTGCGCGGTCGTCGTCTGCCTGGCCAAGTAGGCGCGCCCGCTTGCGCACCAGGGCGAAGTCGGCAGGTGTCAGCCCGGCCATATGCCGAACCTCCGGCGGGGCCGCGCGGCCGAAATGGTGCCGGAAACAGGCGTCAAGCTGTGCAGGCTCCAGCGGCTGGAACCCCACGCGGAAGGTGAAGCGCCGCAGCGCGGCACTGTCGATACGCTCGAACAGGTTGGAGGTGCAGGCGAATGGCAGGGAGTGGGTCTCCATCGCTTGCAGCAGTTCATTGACCTGCGACAACTCGAAACTCCGCTCGGCACGGCCGCGATCATGCAGCAGGGCGTCAACCTCGTCAAAGATTAGGAACACCCTGTCCTGTTCGGCCCTGGCGAAGGCTCCCGCGATGGCAGCCTCGGTCTGGCCGACGAACATGCCCAGAAGATCGGAGCCGCGCAGTGCACGCGCCTCCATCCCCAGACGCTCTGCAAGGTGTCGGGCGAAGGCCGACTTGCCGGTACCCGAGGGCCCGTGCAGGAAGAGCGAGAACGCCCGTTCACCGCTGGCCTCAAGGCGCGCGGCCAGTTGCGTGAGGTCGATGTCGGCGTTGGAGAGCGCGGGCAGGAAGCCGTCTTCGCCGGCGTGTCGCGGCAGCCGCGGGGCGTGGCCGTCCTGGAGCGCCTGCACGAGCCCCGCGCTGGCGCGCCTGAGCGTGGCGTGATCCCCCTTCGCCAGCGCCGTGGCCTGCAGCGCCTTGGCATACACGCCGGGGCTTGCGGGCAGATCGCGCACCAGCGCTGTCAGATGCTCTTGCGCGACGGGGATGCTCAGCACCGCCGCCATCCCCGAGACGATGCGCAGGCTTGTCTCGCGCGGCGGCTGATCGACCTTGAGCGCAAGGGTCATACGCCGCCGCACCGTGAGAGGCAGGGCGTCGATGTCGTTCACGATCCAGATTACCGGCACCGGGTTCTTCTCGAACAGGCGATTGACGAAGACCTTGGAGCCAAAACTGCGCAGAAACGGGCCGCCAAAGCCCGAAAACAGGTCTTCGGCCTCGTCAAAGCAGCAGAAGGCCGGCGCGCCGCGATCAAGCAGCATCTGCATCAGGGCAAGCTCTGACACCCGTTCGCCGCGCGACGGCTCTCCACCCTCATGGTCGGTTTCGCCCACATGATAGAGTGGTGCGGCAACGGCCTTGGACAACACCCGGGCCAGTTCCGTCTTGCCTGTGCCGGGGATGCCGTAAAGCAGGATGTTGACCCCGCGCGCGCGGGCCTTGAGCGCGCCGCGCAGGGTCGCGATGGTGAGGTCCAGGTCATCGCCAAGGTGGCGGAAATCATCGGGCTCCAGCGCGGTCGTCACGGGCGTGCCCAGCAGCCGTTCGCGCAAGGCGGCGGCGCTTTCGAAGGCCTCGAAGCCGACGACAAGAAACCGGTCGAGCAGTTCGATACTGTTCGCGAAGTCGCGGCTGTCGGGCATCAGCCGGATCAGGCCGCTGCCGCACAGCCGCCCGGCGGGCGAGAGGCGCTTGCGGATATTGGCCGGCTCAACGTCGAGCACACAGCCCAGGGTTTCGTGCAGGTCGGTCAGCCGGTTATGAATGCGCTCCATCAGGCGGGCGTAGTCGCGGTTGGTTTCGCATATCATCCGGCAGCGCAAGAGGTCCTGCTCGGTCTGGTCAAGGCCCAGAATCTCGCCCAGGTAACCAATATTCCGGCGCAGCATTGCCGCGCGCGGCGCGAGGTTGTCATCGCAGCCGAGGGTGTCGAGCCGCGCGATCAGCTCTTCGGTCGCGCTGGTCCGGGTGAGGCCGGACTTGTTGAACTTGCGATCGTGCCGGGCCACCAGCGGAGCGACCAGCGGCACGAGGCCGGGATATCCGGCTTCGTCGCTGGCGAGTTTCAGCGAGATCACGAGCGGGCGCACAAGATGCGCGTGGCGCGCCCGCGAGCGCAGCACATTGGCAAGAGTGTGGGCGAAGAGCGGGACATTCTGTTGGAATTCGTCGGTTTCAAAAAGGTGTTCTTCTTCCATGGTGCCTCCATCGTTCATCCAGAGGCTATGACACCCATGCGACAGAATCGGACGTGTTCGTGAAAAGGCCCCTTGTTTTGCCGGCTTATGTCGCCTTCGCTGCCACCAGGAGAGGAGCAAGGCCGATGCGTTACGAGAAGGCAGAACAGTTGCTGCGGTTGTGCCACCTGATGGCCGCGCGTAGCCAGGGGGTGACACTCGACATGATCGGCGAGGAATTCGGTGTCTCGCGCCGCACGGCTGAGCGGATGCGCGATGCGGCCCTACGGCTTTTGCCCGAAACCGAGGAGCGCACCGACGAGGCGGGCCTCAAGCACTGGCGCGCGAGCTGCTTGCCCAAAGGCCTGATCACAATCGCGGCCGAGGATGTGACAGCCCTGCATTCGGCCGCCGAGATGATGCGCGGCAGCAACCGGCCGGATGCCGCCGGGCGCCTGAGCGACCTCGCCACGCGGCTGCTTGCCCTGCAGGACCGGCGCGGGCAACTCAGGATCGAGCCTGACCTTGACCTGCTGATGCAGAGCGAGGGGCTGGCGCTGCGACCGGGGCCGCGCGTCTCGGTCGCAGTGGAGCATCTGGAGGTGATCCGCGAGGCCATCCTGTCTGCCCGGCGCATCGCGGTTGCCTATACCCGCCGGCGCGCGAACGCGCCGCGCGACGTGGTGCTGGAGCCTTACGGGCTTCTCTACGGCCCGCGCCCCTATCTGATCGCCAAGCAGGCGGGCAAGCCCGCCGTGCGCCACTACCGCCTTCAGGGGTTGAGCGAAGTTGAACTCACCGGCGAGCATTTCCACCGCGACGAGGATTTCGATCTTCAGGCCTATGGCCGGCGGCTCTTCGGGGTGTTCAACGAAGCGCCTTTTGACGTCTGCTGGCGGTTCGCGCCGCATGTGGCCGAGGATGCCGCCGAATACGTCTTTCACCCCGACCAGACCGTGCAGCGGGCCAATGACGGTGCCCTGATCGTGCGCTTTCGTGCGGCCGGCGCGTTGGAAATGGCCTGGCATCTGCTGACCTGGGGCGAGGCCGTCGAGGTGCTGGAGCCGGAGGATTTCTGGGAACGCGCGGGCATCGCCCCGCCGGGCGGCACCCTTTCGTAATGCTGACAAAGCTTTTCGCGAAGATCGCCGCTGCAAGGCGATGGTGCTAGCTGGGTTGATCGAGGAGAAACCGCGATGACATTGATGATCTGGGTGGGAATCGCTGTCTGCATTGTGCATTCGGGCATGTTCTCGGGGCTCAATCTCGCTTTCTTCTCCATCGGCCGCCTGGATCTGGAGGTGGAGGCGCGCAAGGGTGACCCGGCCGCCCGCAAGGTGCTGGCCCTGCGCAAGAACAGCAATTTTCTGCTGGTGACGATCCTGTGGGGTAATGTCGCGATCAACGTGCTGCTGGCGCTGCTGTCGGGTTCGGTCATGGCCGGGCTGGCGGCGTTCCTGTTCTCGACCGTGGTGATCACCATCTTCGGCGAGATCATTCCCCAGGCGTGGTTCTCGCGCCATGCGCTGCGGGTGGCCTCGACGCTGGCACCGGTCATCCATTTCTACCAGATACTACTCTATCCGGTCGCCAAGCCTACCGCGCTGGTGCTTGACTGGTGGCTGGGTCGCGAAGCAATGCGCTACATGCCAGAGCGCAACATCAAGCAGATGTTGACGCTGCATTTGCAGGCCCCGCAGAGCGACATCAGCCATGTCGAAGGGCTGGGGGCGATCAATTTCCTGACCCTTGACGACGAGCCCTTAGCGCGCGAGGGCGAAGTAATCGACCCTCAGACGATCCTGCAACTGCCATTTCACGACGACAAGCCCATCTTTCCGACGATCGCCGCCGATCCGCAGGACCCGTTCCTGCAAAGACTCAATGCGGCCTCTGGCAAATGGATGATCATCGTCGACGCGGCCGACAGCCCCCGGCTGGCCTTCAATACCGACGCCTTTCTGCGCGCAGCCTTGTTCGATGGTCCGGCATTCGACCCGCTGGCACAGTGCCATGTGCCGATCGTCGCAAAACGGGATGAGACGCGGCTCGACGTCGTGCTCGAACGCCTCTGCGCCGGTCGGCGCAAGGGCGAGGATTCCGCGATCCCCCATGACCTGATCCTGCTGTGGGGCGAAGACCGGCGCGTCATTACCGGCGCTGACCTGCTGGGTCGCCTCCTGCGCGGTGTCGGCGGGCTTCGAGATGGGGTTGTCCGGTAAACCCGGCCCTCAGACGGCCGGGGGCGTTGTGTGCCTCGCCAAGCATGCGCACGTCGCGTTGCGGGAAGAGTATGAAGATGCCATTTTCCCTGAACGCGTCCTAAAGTGCTAGGTAAATGCCCCCCGCGCACGCTCGCCAGCCCCTCATGTGCATCATGCAGCCAGACGCGCAGCACGTAGTCAATCGAGCTGTCGCCAAAGCCGGTGATGTGACAGGCCACGGGACGGTCAGCCAGCACGCGCGGCACTGACCTTGCGGCCTCGATCGCGATGCGGTGGACCAGATGCGGGCCATCGGCATAAGGGGTGCCAAAGGTCAGGTCGATGCGCACGAAATCGTCGGAATGCGACCAGTTGACCACCTGCCCTGTGACCAGATCCTCGTTCGGAATCAGGAATTCGCGCCCGTCGCGGGTCACGGCCGAGACATAGCGCGCGCCCAATTGGCCGATCCAACCGAAAGTGTCGCCGAGGCTGATGACGTCGCCGGGCTTTGTCGACTTGTCCAGCAGGAGGATGATGCCGGACACAAGGTTCGACACCACCTTTTGCAGGCCGAAGCCGATGCCCAGACCGATGGCGCCCGACAGGACCGCAAGTCCGGTCAGGTCGAACCCCACCGCGTGCAACCCGATGACGATGGCACCGCCACTACAAAACGGTCAGGCCCCACAGCTCGCTGGGATACCGCCCGGCCGCACCAGAAGCCTTAGCCCTGATAGACCAGAGACCGACAATGCACTAACAATCGACCCGGACCACTCGGTGGGGGCAGTCCACGCGTGCGCGGGTTGATGCCCGTCGGTTTCGTGCTCGATCCGGCGCGCCAAGGGCAGTCCACGCGTGCGCGGGTTGATGAACGAACCACGCTGACGCCAGACATCCCGGCGCTGCACCCTTGCAGCACCGGGGCACCATCGACAGGTGGTGCAGACGATGCCCCGGAATCTGCCGGCGGCTGTGGCTCGTGTGTCGGGGTCCGGAAAGGCATGTGACGGAATTCCGTCTTGAACGAAAGCCGCTGCTCTGATCTTGCGAGGGCAGTCCGAAAACGTGAGCCCTCCTGATGACCAATCCGCAGATCCTCATCTTTGCAATTCTCATAGCGACGATGGTGTTGTTCGTCTGGGGGCGGTTCCGGCATGATCTGGTTGCGCTCCTGGCGCTGATGGCCTGCGTGGTGGGCGGGCTGGTGCCGGCGGCCGATGCCTTTGCGGGGTTCGGCCATCCGGCAGTGATCACCGTGGCCTGTGTGCTTGTCCTGAGTCAGGGCTTGCAGAACACCGGCGCGGTGGACTGGCTGGCGCGCTCGGTCCTGCCGCGCGAGGCCGGGCGACTGACCAGCATGGCCGCCCTGATGGGCCTTGGCGCGGTGCTGTCGGGGTTCATGAACAACGTGGGCGCGATGGCGCTGTTGATGCCGGTCGCCGTGCAGCTTTCTGGGCGGCTGGACCTGACGCCCGGACAGGTGCTGATGCCGCTGGCCTTCGGCACCATCCTGGGCGGCATGACCACGCTGATCGGCACGCCGCCGAACCTGATCGTGTCGGGCTTTCGCGACGAGGCGGGTCTGGGCCATTTCGCCATGTTCGATTTCGCCCCCGTGGGTGCGGCCGTGGCGGTGGCAGGGATTGCTTTCGTGGCGCTGGTCGGCTGGCGTCTGGTGCCCGCACGCAAGGCCTCGGGGGCTGAAGGATTTGACACCGGCAGCTATTTGACCGAGGTGCGCGTGCCTGAGGACAGCAAGGCCGTGGGTCTGACCCTGCGCAAGTTCGAAAGCGAAATCGAGGGGAGCGACGCGCAGGTCACGGGTCTTGTGCGCAACGAGGTGCGCATGACTGCGCCGCATGGTGGCCGGCGCATCCGCGACGGCGACATCCTTGTGCTGGAGGCCGATGTCGAAGCGCTGGCCAAGGCGCTGTCGGACTTCGGGATCAAGCTGGAAGGCCAGGAGTTGTCGTCGGAGAAGGACGACACGACGAAAGCGAAAGCCGCCGAACGCAAAAAGACGGCCAAGGCGGAAGGCGACGCCGAGGAAGACGATGAAAGCAAGCGCGACGAGGATATCGTGCTGCGCGAACTGGCCGTGCTGCCCAGCTCAAGCATCGTCGGGCGCTCGGCCAGCGACCTGCGGCTGCGCACCCGCTACGGGCTGAACCTGCTGGCCGTCTCGCGCGAGGGGCGGACACCGAAGACACGGCTGCGCACGCTCAAGCTGAAATCCGGCGACCTGCTGCTGATGCAGGGCCCGGCCGAGGTGATGGCGGATTTCATCAACGACACCGGCTGCGTGCCGCTGGGCGAGCGGGAGTTGCGCATCCCCGACAAACGCATGGCGATCATCGCTGGCGCGATCATGCTGGGGTCGGTCGGCGTCGTCACGCTGGGGCTGCTACCCGCGGCCGCAGCATTCACATTGGGGGTAATTGTTTCCATGCTGTTGCGGACCGTGCCGCCACGCCAGGTTTATACTGCCATCGACTGGCCTGTGATCATCCTCCTGGCCGCGCTGATCCCGGTTGCCGACGCGATGCAGACCACCGGGGCAGCCGATTTGCTGGCGCGGTTTCTGGTCGACACTGTCGCGCAGGGCAATGCCATCGCGGCGCTGGCGGTGGTCCTGATCACCACCATGTTCCTGTCGGATGTGATGAACAATGCCGCCACCGCTGCCGTACTGTGCCCCATCGCCATCGGCATCGCCGCCACACTGGGCGTCAATCCTGACAGCTTCCTGATGGCAGTGGCAATTGGCGCCTCCTGCGCCTTCCTCACTCCCATCGGCCACCAGAACAATACCCTGATCCTTGGCCCCGGGGGCTTCGGCTTCGGCGACTACTGGAAGCTCGGCCTGCCGCTTGAGGTGGTGGTGGTGGCCGTCAGCATCCCGCTGTTGCTGATTGTATGGCCACTGTGAGGCGCCGATGACCCTCGCGATTGGACTGGTCCTTGCAATACTGTTGTTGGCGCTGGTCCTTTTCGTTGCCGAATGGATCCGCATGGATCTCGTCGCCCTGCTGGTGCTGTCGGCCCTGGCGCTCAGCGGTCTGGTGTCCCCGGCAGAGGCGTTTTCGGGGTTATCCAACCCCGCCGTGATCACCGTCTGGGCGATGTTCATCATGAGCGAGGGGCTTGCCCGGACCGGCATTGCCGAGGGGATCGGCCGGCACATCGCCCATGTCGCCGGCACCAGCGAGGTCCGGATGATCATGCTGTTCATGCTGGTGGGCGGCGGGCTGTCGGCCTTCATGAACAACATCGGCGTGGCCGCGCCCTCCTGGTGCCCGTCGCCGTCGAGGTGGCGCGCCGCAGCGGCGTGGCGCCGTCGCGGCTGCTCATGCCGCTGGCCTATGGCACGCTGCTGGGCGGCACGATGACCCAGATCGGCACGCCGCCCAACCTGCTGATCCACATGTCCCTGCGCGAGGCCGGGCTTCCCGGCATGGGGTTCTTCCAGTTCGCCTGGCTGGGCCTGCCCATGCTGCTGGTCGGCACCGCCTTCATGGCGCTGGCCGGGCGTCACCTGCTACCAAGCCGCGCCCTTGGCGCCGATGAGGCGGTGCCCCGCGACCTGCGCTCCGTCTGGCAGCTTGACGAGCGCATCCTGGCGCTGCGCACCCTCGAGGGATCAGCCATGGCCGGGCGCAGCATCGCCAATTCGGGGCTTGGATCGGCCGCAAGCCTGCTGGTGATCGCGCCGGGCGCACCACCGCGCTTCCACATGCCGACATGGGCCTGCAGGCGGACGATGTCCTGCTGGTTCAGGGGCGCGCCGACCGTTTCGAGCGGCTCGACCACTGGGCCGGCGCGCCAGCGCGGCCCCCAACGCGGCGAATCCCAGCAGGATCGGCGCCGGGCCAAAGCGACCCGCCCCCGGCCTGCTGCGCCAGTTCATGCCAAAGGGCACCGATCTGAGCGATGCCTGCCAGATATGGCTCAACGACGTCGCCGCCCTGATGAACACCGTCCCAGGAAAACTCTGGGCTGGAGAACACCCGCCGAAGCCATGGTGGACGAAATCGCAGCCTTCAGATCAATCGTTGCACTTGAAGTTGGAATCTAAGGCCTTAACGCGCTAAATTTCAATTATTGACGCCACGCAAGACCGCGCGCACCGGTCGCCGCTTGCCATCTTCGACGCTATCTGCTGAAGCTTTGCCAACCCCAATCGACGGAGCCCCGATGACCGCCGATCAGTTGGTCCTGTTTGCCATCCTGGCAGTCGCCATGGCCTTCTTTCTCTGGGGGCGGATCCGCTATGACATCGTCGCCCTGTCGGCGCTGGCCATCGGGGTCGCTACGGGGATAGTGCCGGTCCAGCAGACTTTCGCGGGCTTCGGGCATCAGGCGACGATGATTGTCGTGGTGGTGCTGATCGTATCGGCCGGCCTAACCCGGTCGGGTGCGATGATCTGGCTTACCCGAGCGCTGGCCAGCAAGAATCGTCCGGTGATGGTTCAAATCGTTATCATGGGCACCACTGCGGCGATCATGTCGGCCTTCATGAACAACATCGCGGCACTGGCCCTGCTGATGCCTATAGATATCCAGGCCGCACGAAAGGCCGGACGTCCGCCGGGGCAGACGCTCATGCCGCTGGCCTTTGCCAGCATGCTTGGCGGCGTAATGACGATGATTGGCACGCCGCCCAACATTATCGTCTCGACCTTTCGCGCCGACCAGACCGGCGAGGCCTTCAGGATGTTCGACTACACCTTGCACGGCGGAGTGGTGGCGATCGCCGGGCTGGCATTCGTGACCCTGATCGGCTGGCGCCTGTTGCCGCTTCGCAAGGGCGCAGAACAGTCCGGGACTGCGCAACTGGAGGGCTTCATCTCGGAACTGGTCATCCCCGAGGACTCGAAGCTTGAAGGTCAGCGGGTACGCGACATCGAGGCGAAAGCCGAGCGCGCCGATCTGGCAATCCTGTCGGTACTGCGCGACCGCAAACGCCGCCACGGTCCTGCGCGCAACCTGAAACTGCGAGGCGGAGACGTCCTGGTCGTCAGCGGCGCTTCCGAAGGCCTGGAAGAGTTTCGTGCGGGTCTGAAGCTGAAGTTTCACGACAAAAAGACCAGTGATAACTCCGACAAGGAAGGCACGGACAAGACCGCAGGCAAAAAGGACCGCAGCATCGACACCGCCATCGGTGCTGGAATGGTCATGATCGAGGTTGCTGTCCCGCATGACGCGCGCATAGTCGGCAAGACGGCGCAGTCCATCGGGCTGTCCTGGCGACAGCAGGCCATCCTTGTCGGCCTGTCCCGTCAGGGACGCAACATCCGCGACCGCATCCGCCGCTCGGTCATCCATCCAGGCGACATCCTGCTGCTGCTGGTGCCCGAGGAAACGCGGACCGAAGTTGCCGAATGGCTGGGGGGCATCGTGTTGACCGGGCGAGAGAAGGCGGTCATCCATGTCTGGAAGACCGCCATCGCCATAGGGCTGTTCGCGGCGGCTGTTCTTGCGGCAAGCGTCGAGCTGTTACCCCTTCCCGTGGCGCTGGTCTTCGTCATCATTGGCTATGCTCTGAGCCGGATTCTTCCTCTCGACGAGCTCTATTCCCATGTCAACTGGCCCGTGGTCGTGCTGCTCGGCGCGCTGATCCCGCTTGGCATGGCGCTGGAAACCACCGGCGGCGCGGCACTGATCGCGGACGGGTTGATGTATCTCGCACGGGATCTTCCGCCATGGGCGGCCCTGGCGCTGATCATGGCGGTGGTCATGACTATGTCCGACATCCTCAACAATAATGCCACGACCGTGCTGGCTGCGCCCGTGGTCTATCGGCTGGCGGAGCTGATGGAGGTCAACCCCGATCCGTTCCTCATGGGGCTTGCCCTCTCGGCATCCTGCGCGTTTCTGACCCCCATCGGGCATCAGAACAACACCGTCGTGATGGGACCGGGTGGCTACCGCTTTTCCGACTACTGGCGCATGGGCTTGCCTCTGGAAATCATCATCATCGCCGTAGGGGTGCCGATGATCCTGTTGGTCTGGCCGGTTTAGCGCAGCCCTCCCTGACCTGCGGATTCAGGGTCCCGTCGGCGGGGGAGGCGAAACGGCAAAGCTTCTTCCAGAGCTTCTGAACGCCGACGACCTTTTCGCCGATGGCCGTGGGGGCGCCCAGCTTTTCTGCCAGATAGGGTGCCGCGCTGAAATGATCGGCGTGGGGGGTGTCGAGAATCCAGACTACTTCCAGGCCTTCCGGGCGTTGTTGCGTAAGTTACGCCTGAGGCATGACACCCCTTTGCCCGTACGCATCAGGCCACACGAACGATCTCGACCGTTCCAAGGGCCATCAGCATGGTGATACGGGATCTGGACGGCCAGCGTCTACTGTCGTCGGCATAAGGTGGTGTAGTCGGGCACGGCATAGTCCAGGTCCGCCATCTTCAGCCGGCTGGCTACCATTCTGGTCGTTTGCCGCAACGGCAGCTTGAACAGGACTTGATGGTCAGACAGAACTGGATTGCCGCATCCGAGAATACGACAGGGCGACCGGGGCTGCCGTTATGCGTCGCAAGCCAGGTCATCTCCTTGTCCAGCCAGATCAACAGGGACCCACGCTTGCGAAACGAAACCGTGTAGCTGGACCAGTTCGTCGTGCGGTAGCGGGCAGGCGATGGCGTGCTCATGCAGCTCCTCTAACCGCATGGATTCGCAATGTGAATCCTCGACGGTCAGAGTTCTCCAACAACGCCCGTCGCCTGCGCCAATGCGCGCAAGCTCGGCACCTGCAATCAGCGCCGATCATTCCGCCGCGCTGAACTGGAAGAGGCGGTGCTCGATCTGCTGCGCACCCGGCTGATGCAGCCAGAGGCCGTGGCCGAGTTCATCACCGTCTTCGGTCGCGAGGTGAACGCGCAGCGCGGCGATGAGACCGCGCAACGCAGCCGCCTGGAAGCCGAACTCAGCGCGCTCATTCGCAAGCTTGACGGGCTTTACGACGCCATCGCCGAAGGGCTGCGCACACCCGGCTTGAAGGACAAGCTGGAAGAGCTGGAAGCGCGCAAGGCAGAGCTTGATGCCAAGCTCACCGCCCCTGCCCCATCGCCGGTACGCCTGCAGCCGAACCTCGCCGCGCTATACCGCGAGAAGGTTGCGCAACTGGCCGCGACGCTCGCCGATCCCGAGATCCGCACCCCGGCGCTGGAGGGTAAGCGCGACGCCGCTCCCCTCCTGCCATTTCTGATCTGAAGCCAGCATTCTCCGCGCACATGTGCAGCGGAGGTGTTGGATTTGGAGAGAGACGGCAAAATGGGCGTCCATTTGGACGGCTCAAGGGGTGTTGGAGTTTCCCGGCTGGAAGTGATCGAGGGTCCGAGTGGTCGGCGGCGGCGCACGAAGGCAGAGCGGGCGCGGATCGCGGCGGAGAGCATGATGCCGGGGGTGACGGTCGCCGATGTTGCGCGCAAGCACGGCACGACGCGCTGGCAGATTTACGATTGGCGCAAGCAGATACGCAAAGGCAATCTGGTGGTGCCCGAGAGCGTGGCGGCCTTGCCGATCTTCGCGGAGCTGGTGGTCGATGACAGCGCGGCGGAGGCGCCGCCGGCGCGTGGCGCGTCCGAGGTGGAGATTGTCATCGGCGATATCGTGATCCGTGCTGGCGCTGGTGTCGATGAGGGCCAGCTGACGCGGGCGATCCGCGCGGCACGGGCCGCGGCATCGTGATGTTCGGACAGGGCGGGCCGGTGAAGGTCTTCGTGGCGACCCGGCCGGTGGACTTCCGAAAGGGCATCGATGGGCTGTCGCTGGCGGTGCAGGAGATGTTCGGGATGGATCCGTTTTGCGGAGCCGCCTTCGTCTTCCGGGCGAAGCGGGCGGACCGGATCAAGCTGCTGATCTGGGATCAGACCGGGATGGTTCTGGTTCACAAGCGGCTGGAGGGTGGCAAGTTCGTCTGGCCACAGGTGCGCGACGGGGTCATGCGCATGTCCAGCGCGCAGTTTGCGGCCCTTTTTGAAGGCATGGATTGGCGGTTGGTCCGACCGGAGCGAGCGCGGCGTCCGCTGGCGGCAGGATAATCGGAAAGAGCCCGGAAATCCCCATTTTTACTGGAAAAAAGACGCGTTCCGTGATTCACTTCCTGCCATGGATGCCACTGATCTTGCACGCGAGAATGCCCTGCTGAAAGCTCGCCTCGCCGAGGTTGAGGCATCGCTGGCAGAGTCCCAGGAGGCCAATCGGCGGCTGCAGGATATCCTGCGCATTGCGCAGCGCGAGAAGTTCGGCAAAAGCTCCGAGAAGCTGTCGCCGGACCAGTTCAACCTTCCCCTGGAAGATGCCGAATTTGCCCAGGGCGTGCTCGAGGCGGCGCAGGAGAAGGCCGAAGCGGCGATGCAACGGGCGCGCGGTGAAGAGCCCCGCAAGCCGAAGCGCAATCGTGGCCATCTGCCGTCCCATCTGCCCCGGGTCGAGCGCGTGATCGAGCCTGCCAGCACGCTCTGCCCTTGTGGCTGCGGTGCAATGGCAAAGATCGGCGAAGACGTGTCCGAGCGGCTGGATGTGATCCCGGCCCAGTTCCGGGTGTTGGTCACGCGGCGCCCGAAATATGCCTGCCGCCGCTGCTCGCAAGCCGTGGCGCAAGCGCATGCCCCTGAGCATGTCGTGCCCGGCGGCCTGCCCACCGAGCTGTTCATCGCCTGGATCATCGTCTCGAAATTCGGCGATCACCTGCCGTTCTACCGGCAGGCCGAGATCTTCAAGCGACAGGGGATCAACCTGGATCGCGGCACGCTCGGCAACTGGGTCGGTCGTGCGTGCTTCCATCTGATGCCGGTCATCAACCGCATGCGTGCCCATCTGCGCGGCGCCCATCGCATCTTCGTGGATGAAACCCGTGCGCCGGTGCTGGAACCGGGCCTGAAACGCACCAAGAGCGGCTTCTTCTGGGCCGTCGTGTCCGACGATCGCGGTCATGGTGGCGCGGACCCACCCATCGTGCTGTTCCATTACGCACCGGGCCGGGGCAAGGCGCACCCGCTGAACTTCCTCGCCGGATATCGCGGTCGGTTCCTGCAATGTGACACCTACCAGTCCTACAACGCGCTGACAGAGATCGCGCGCGACACTGGCCCGTGGCAGCTGGTCTATTGCTGGACGCATGTGCGCCGCCGCTTCGTGAAACGCTTCGAGAGCGATGGCTCACCCATCCCCGAGGAAATACTGCGCCAGATCGCGCTGCTCTATCAGATCGAGAAGTCCGTGCGCGGGAAGGAGGCGGCTGTCCGGCTGGCCGCCCGGCGTGAACATGCTTCCCCGATCATCGCGGCGCTAAAGCCATGGCTGGAAGCCCAACTCTCGCGTATCCCGCAGAAATCCCAGCTCGCCGAAGACATCCGCTACACGCTGGGGCATTGGCCCGGCCTGATCCGCTTCCTCGAGGACGGCACGCTGGAACTCGACACCAATCCGGTCGAAAACCAGATCAGGCCGATAGCCCTCACAAGGAAGAATGCACTATTTGCAGGGAATGAAGTTGGCGCCGAGAACTGGGCCATGCTCGCCTCGCTGGTCGCCACGTGCAAGATGTCCGAGGTGAACCCAGTCGATTACATCGCCACAACCCTGCGCGCCATCCTGGACGGTCACCCGCAAAGCAGCATCGAAGACCTCATGCCGTGGCGCTTCAATCAGACGTCAAGCCTCGCCGCATACGGTCACCCCGTCGCGCTTACGCTGGAGGTGATCCGCGGCCTGATCGAGCGGGTGACGGTGAAGGAGGGCCCGGAGGGCGTGGTT
>NZ_QNVJ01000005.1 GCF_003350345.1 Alkalilacustris brevis | reverse complement strand
GCTGTTCCTCGTCGAGGGCCATACCGATGCGATCGGACCCGCCGGCTACAACCTGCTGCTGTCCGACCGCCGGGCCGAGTCGGTGGCACTGGCGCTTACCGAGTATTTCGGTGTTCCGCCGGAGAACATGGTCGTGCAGGGCTATGGTGAGAGCTATCTCAAGATCCCGACCCAGGAGGCCGAACGCCTGAACCGGCGGGTCGCTGTGCGCCGGATCACGCCGCTGTTGCGGCAATACTGAGGTCGGCTGACCCGGGGTCGCACACACCGACACCTGGAATGGCCTCCTCGTGATGAAATCACCCCGGCCGCCTTTGCGGCCGGGGTATTTCGTTGCGATCGCGGAGCGGCCCCACCCGGCATTTCCGGCAGCTCGCCCCGGTGTTTGAAAGCGGCTCGGCTGTCTTGACCTTGCGGCGGGCGGGACGATCTGAAGATGTTGCCTGGGGTGGCGTTGCCGCAATTGCGAGTGGCCGCTCACTCACGGAGCCGCACTTGCATTGACAAATGAAAAGGCGACCCGGTTTCCCGGGTCGCCCATCTGTCAGGAAGCCCTGGCAAGGTGCCAGAGCTGCTTGGCCGAGACCTCAGCGAACGATGTAGTGCACACGGCGCGTATCGCGCTTGACGAGCACCCGAACGCCATTGACATAGGCGTAGTAGTATTCGCTCTCGGGCACTTCGGTCAGTTCCACCGTCTCGGGAATGCCGGCGCCCACAACCACTTCACCATCCAGATAGATCGGATCGACCGGGTTGCTGCGCACATAGGTCGTTATGCGTTCATCGGGCGTGGTGGCGGCCGCGACGCCCATGCCGATGGCTGCACCGACCAGCGCGCCTACCGGACCTCCGACAATGGCACCGGCAACTGCGCCGGCAGCGGTGCCGCCGACGGTGTTGTCAGGGCTGCGCTCATAGGTAATGGTTTCGACTGCCAGCCGTTCACGATTGGTGACGATCGGCGCTTCGACCATGGCCGTCAGGTAATCGCCCGAGGCCCAGCCGTTGAACTCGCCATGCGTGACCCGGCACCAGTTGGACGCATCAAGGCATCCGTCGACGGTTACGCTCTGTGCGGCCGGGATCACGGCCACGACGTCATACGAGATTCCAGGGCCCGCGCGAAGATTCAGGTCGGTCCACGCGGTTGCTGCCGTTTCGGCATAGGCAGACGTGGCGAGAAGCAGACCGGAGACTGCAACACCAAGTGCGAGTCTCGTGGTCATGGTATTTTCCTTTGTTGGCCTGTTCCGGAATTCCGGAACACAGGAATTTGCGACTGACCACGAACGGGCCTGCCCTGTGCTTTTCCGATTTCTGGAACATGCGCCTTTGCGAACGAGGATTCGTTCGCCAGATTTCACCTTGGCCTAACCGCGCCATGCCGGGGCTGATGCAAATCAGTCATGGGGGCATCTTTTGCATCGGCCCGGTTTGCGCGTCCCGGCTCGGGGCGCGCTGGTGCGGCATTTCCCGAAGGGGCTGGGAGCGGTTCGCCGGGGGGCTGCGGCCGCTTGGGCGCCCCGCGGGACTGATCCATGTTGTGGCGCACATTCGTCAAAGGGCGAGTATGGCTGACAGATGGCCAGTGGCCGATTTTTTGAAAGTTGAGGAAACGATGAACCAGATCATATGGATAGTAGGGCTGGTCGTGATTGTCCTGTTTTTCCTGGGCTATTTCGGGCTGCGCTGAGCGCCGCGCAGGCAACTTCCGGCCGGGCTCGTGCCGAAGCGCACGAAACGGCTGGCACCAGACGCGAAAGACGGGCCTACGCTGATGTGAGCCCCGGCACGATCCGGCGCGATCGAGACATTTCCGGAGGTTCAGTATGAACGCCCCCCTTGAGCCGAACGCGAAAGCCACCCCGTTGCCGAATGACCTCGGCCAACGGATCGAAGCATTGCGCGCAGACCTGATGAAGATCTCCGCAAGGATCTCGGATGACATGTCCGAGGGGATCGAGAAGGCCGCGCATCAGGTCGGCCGCGCCGGTCGCGACGCCCGCGCAACGGCCAGCAATGCGGTGATCCGGCATCCCCTGACCGCGGTCGGGATTGCTGCGGGGGTCGGGCTCGTGCTCGGCATGATGGCCCGCAAGGGCTAGTGTTCCCCACCTGGCACAAGTTCCCCGGTCTGACTCTGGTGCGCCCCGGTTGCTGGTAGAACCTCCGCGGGGCAGCCATGCGGAGATGCGCCACCCGGGTGTCGAGCCGTGTATCGGCGGGCCGCGGTGCGGCGATCCGTCGGTTGAACTGTTGTGCTTTATGCCTGCAAACGCCCTGTTCAACTGGATCTATGCGCCCGGCTCAGCCAAATCGCCGTGCCGGGGGGCGGCCCGGCGATGCGCGGCGGCCTTCGGCCTCGATTCCGCGCAGGGCGCGTGTC
>NZ_QNVJ01000076.1 GCF_003350345.1 Alkalilacustris brevis | reverse complement strand
TTTCGGCCCTTCCCGAGGCGATCGGAGACGATGCACGGCTGTTTGACAGAATCCTGTGCAAACCGGTCGCCAAGGCGGCATTGAAAGAGGCGCTCCTGCAGAGCATCGGGCGTTCGGAAACCCAAAAGGTCAGCTAGACGAGATGTCCAGCCGGGGCGCAACTAGGTTGCGATGACCGCGCCAGGCCGCGGCCTTATCGAACGATGCAGTGCTCGCGACAGGGTTGCGTTGTCCATGTTCGTGTCCAGTGATCTGCCTTCGCTGATCTGGCTGTAGTGCAAGGCAGCCGCCAATTGTGGCCGGCTGCCTTCATCCAGCATGATCAACGGCAGGTCTGGCAGTGCAGTAGCGAAATCCCTGGCATCCGCTACAAGTGCACAGGTATCATTGTGTGAAGGCAGGTCGAGGATCACCGCGGACCAGGCGTTCGGATCGCTTTCCATCGCCGCGAGTATGGCGTCGGGATCGTTCGACTGGTGGACTTCGCAGCCGAGAAGCCCAAGGCGGCGCGCAAATCCGTCCAGCCTTTGCGAACGTGCCCCGACAAGGGCGACGCACCAGGTCGGCGTGTTCTGCAGTTTCGGGCTGTGCGTCTCCCAATAGCTGCTCTCGGACAGAAGCGTCGGATACGCCACAGGACGCGCAACGGCATTACGAAAAACCGGTGAATGCCCCGTGTGATCAAGCCTTGACTGCATTCGCCGGAAATACCCAAAGGCAACCATACCGGCCGCAAGCCCGAACAGCACGGCTGAGACCGACGGTGCGACATTGAAAGTCAGCATCCCCGGCAGAGATACAATCACCGCCCAGGCGACCCACGCGCGAAAGTAGTGCGCGGGGCGCGATATGCGCTCTTGGTCGCCGCGACCATAGAGCGAGAGATCTTCAGGTCCGTTCATATGATATGACATGGTGCAATGCTTTCGATGAGGCAAGTTTTAGTAACGTAACCGCGAGTGGTGGCGCCGGTCATCCCACCCGGCGCAAGGTGGTGTTCAGATCGGAAAGACGCCCGGGCGAGCACGCCGTACTACGCGTCTGGCGCCGGTATTGCAGTGTATTGATCAGTGTTATTTCAAACTCTGTCGCATCGGCCGATGGCGGGAGCCAGGCATCCCAGAGGTGACCTTTCCCTGTGCCACAGGGATCACGCTCCGACAGGAGCAGGACCGCCGGGCGGTCGATCATGCCGAAGCTGGAGAACCCCTCTTCCAGAACCGCATGGTCGAAACGGGGCCCGACAACCATCAGGGACCACGACTTCGGTGCGGCCAGAGCCTGGCCGATTGCCATCTCAGGCGACGCGAAGGAGAACAGGTTGAGCCCCCTGGTGCGCAGCCAGTAGGCGAAGGCGGAGCTTTCGGCATCCTTCGGCGCCCCGAGAAACAGCGCCGGCATGAGGTTGCGCAACCCTTCGCCGCCACCCTGGCCGAAGCCGTAGAAGATGCGGCAACCCGACCCGATGCTTCGGCTGTGGGCGTCGCACTCGCTGGCCCCGGGCGAGATCACCGCGCCTGTCCGATTCCCGAACGGCGCCAGCGGGGCGGTGCCGTCGAGATCGCGCAGGCGGTGACGCGCGCACCAGAGATGGTTGTTTGCGATTGCCTCGCTCAGCATTTGCGAAAGGGCCCCGCGATTGCGCGGAAGCTTCATGGATACATCGCACACCGGCAGGCGCGTTGACGTGAAGTCATCACTGCGAAAACCGAACGACAAAAGAACGATCGGCACGTAAGGCGCCGTCTCGCGAAACCTGCGCAGCCGCTCATAGAGGGGGCCGAGGCCGCCGAAATCATCGATGTTGACGACACATAGCGTTTGCGCATCGCCGTCCGTCAAAGCCTTGTTGAAGAAGGCGCGCGGGCTTTTGAAAAGCTTCTCCTCGGCGCCTGCATCGCGCAAGCCGGAGCGCAGGTCGGCGAGGGGAGCGGCCGCTTCGGCCAGAAACAGGAACCTGAAGCTGGCAAGGGCCTCGGATTCCGCCGCACGGTCGAGGGCCAACGCGGAACGCGCGCCAGAAGCAATAGCAGAAAGATTCCGTTGAGTATTCATTGTCAGACCTTGGATTTTCTAGCCTCTCAAACTACCGCATCTGATCCCGTGATCCGAATGCGCATTGGGGAAAAATAATCAACTAAAGTTAGCGCGGTGATCCGTGGTGACAGATAGCCGTGATGATGTGACCGAGTCTCTTTGACGGAATAATCGTCTCTTCAAAGTATCAATTATTTGCATGGGGCCTGCGGCATCTTCGACGCTGCCCAATAGTGGAAGTTTTAAACTAAAGATATAATATTGTGTATTTCGACAATAGATCATATATTTTGTAATTCATTATCTCTTTTGCGCGGATCGCGGGGGGCTTCTAAGCGGTCTACAAGGCTGTTAACCTACATCCCGCGTGGCACGCTGTCAGGGAATACACAGATGAAGGGCAGAAATGCACGTAAAAATGTAGCACGCACTGAAGAATGGAAAGAAAATAGGCGGTTCATAATTTCAGTCCCTGTCAGAGCCCACAACAGAATACTTATCCCGGCTGGTCTCGTTTCATTACGCGAGCTCGAGAACGTTGCGCTGTCTCTGTCAAGTGTTCTTGCGTCGGGTTTGATGGTTTGGTCGCCGAACCTTTCGCTTTCTCCAATCCCGAAATTGGATACCCAAACCGGTCTGGCGGATCAAAAGACACAAAGTTGCTCATTGTTGCGCGCTGAACTGTTTATCGCGGAGCAGCCCGGAGGTTGCCCAGCTCTCCCCGTTTCTGGAGCGACCGCGGACGAAACAGGTATGGTTGCAGAAGCATCAGCCGATCACCAGGCCAAGCAGCGCTGCTGCTTTGCAACGTAAAGATAAGGAATGTCCAGCATGGCAAAAGACCTCGAGTTCACCGCGGAAGTGGCAGTTGATTTCTCGAAAGCCGCTCGGAAAGATGAAGCGCTGCAAAAGCTGATTGACGCATGGAACAGCAAGAATGCCAAGGCCGCCAAACGGGTTGGGACGTTTGGCTTTATGGCTGCGGCGCTGGCTGCTTGTGGCGGTGGCTCGGGTAGTAGTGGCCTCGACGGCGAGGAATCGCCCGGAGAAGGCCTGATAGAGCAGTCGGCAGTCACATTTCGCCTGCTAACTGGCTCAGCCAGTGAGATAGTAATTCAGACGCTTAATGTCGATTTGGAAACGGCAAAGGAAGATACTCTTGATGTTCAAGATCTGCTTGATGATCCGGACGTTTCCATCGATGCATCGGCAGGTCTGGTGATCCCGGCAGGGCAAACCTTTGTTGGTGATATTTCTCTGTTCAACGCCACTGGTGGTCAAGGTATCGAGGTCAGTGGCGAAGGCAGTCTTTGGCTGCTCGCACCAGCGGGCGGGTTTGACGATGATGAGCAGTCGGTCAAGCTCAATATTGAGCTTGATGGCGGGATCCTGACTTTCGACATGGAGTCTGATGTTTTCACGGTCGTGATTGACGACGGTTCTAGTGTCGACCTTAACGGCGGAACTTTGCAGATCAGTGATGGCACTGTTCTTGTTTCTGCAGCTGAATACGCGACGTGGAATGTCGGCGAGCTTATTGTGAACTCCACACTTGTGATTGATTTTCGCAACACCGCGCTCTCCGAGGGCGAAGCAAGCGCTCTGATCGCCAATCTTGACGCCGCCACCGATGAGGGGAACACAGCAAGCGCGTTGCGCATACTGGTGGAAGACGATGCGCAAGCAGATCTGGTTTTCAAGGCGCTGGAGGCGAACACCGTTCTTGCCTCTGGCACTGCCCCGAAAATCGAGCTTGAAGCAGCAGATGGAACAAGTGTTGTTGTTAACCTTGGAGCAATTGTCGATTCCAAGGTCGAGTTCCTGGCGGCAAGCTTGGAAAGCACGATTGACGCGCTTGTGGCGCAAATTCAGGGTTTTGCCGACGCTGAGGATTACACGAGTCTTGCCTTGATCCTTGATGACTCGGCTGAGCACAGCGGCACGCCGACGACGAACTCAATTGCAGGTCTGCAGTCGGCTATTTCCTCTCTGAATGCAGGTGGCGATCCCGATCTGGATGCGCTCGAGGACAGGGTTGGCCTCACGGCCGCCGAGAACAACGGTACAGCCACTGGCCTTTACGCGCTGATCGAGAGTTCTGTCAAAGACGCGGTTGAAAGCCTTGAGGATACCCTGTCCGGCTACACTCGCGATCAGGCGACGGGCGACCTGATCATCGGAAGTGAGGATTTCGCATCGATCAAGGACCTGAGCGACGCTGTGAACAATCTTCAGGTTCTTGCTGGACTTGACGAATTGGCAGGGTCGGGGGCGAACGCCACAGATTTCGCGACCCGCCTTACGGACCTTGAGACAACGACGTCTCAAGCTATCAAAGATTACGTCTCTGGCGAGATTGCGGCGCTGAATGAAGAAATCCAGGGCTTTGCAGACAGCGGTGATTACACAACGCTGAAGGCTCTTCAGGACAAGATCACGGAACTGGACGCTGACATTTCGACACTCAGTTCCGGTGGAAATGTAGATTTGTTCAATCTCGAAACCAGCCTGAACACCCTCATAACCGAAATCTTGGCCGGCCCTGGTTTGGCATTAACGGTTGACGAGGCAACTGATCTGCCTAACCAGCAGCTTGGTGAGGAGTTGGTTGCCAACTACCGTCTGGTGGATACCGCCGCGAAGATAGCGGACATCACCGAACCTAACGATCCGATCTTGGCAAATGCCAAAGCGGTGATCGTCAATGATATCGTGACACTCAGCCCAACGCAGGTCACGGCCCTCATCGCCCGCGCCGTTGACTGGTCTGCCTCGTCCTATAGCTTGAGCGGCACTGCCGATGAGTTGGTTGGGCTTCCACCCGTGGTTCTCGGTGGTGCGACCGACATCAATGCAACAGGTGATGTCAGTTTCGCGCAGGCAAACACGTTCATGTCGGCGAGCAATGGGGGCACGACCAATCTTGAGAACCTGGTTGTCAACGCAGCAGAAGCGCGTTCCATCCAGTTCGATTCCAATGATGTCGTCGACACAGTGACCATTGCGGGGTCGTTTGTGGATGATAACATCGACCTGCGGCACTTCCCGCTTGGAACTGAAGTTGTATTCAGCGGCCGCGCCGGTGGCGAGACAGTGCAACTGCCAGAGGGCAACAGTTCATCTTCGGAGCTCACCATCAACCTGAGCACTGGTGCAGGCGACGACAATCTGGTGTTCTACGGTGGGCCCCAGTCTGGTGACAATCTGAAAGTGGATGGTACGCTCTCCTTTGGCGCAGGAGACAATGTGCTGAAGCTGATCGGTACCGTTGACATGTCGGAGGTTGTGGTAACTTCGACGATTCTGCGGTTTGCGGATCTCGCTGATCCCGGAACCCCGCACGCAAACGATGGCAATTTTGTCTTTAGCTTTGACGGTGTGGAATACACCGCCAATCTTGATACTTCGGGCGACAGCGAAGCCGGTGTTCCGCTTGTTCAGGCTGCGATTGATGCTGCAGAAAATGATAATGGCGAGGCTCTTGGGGGCGAAAAGATCGCTGTCACCTTTGATGAAGGCGATCTTGTATTCACTTCGCTTGACCCGGGGGCGCCTTTTGACACCCCGGCGCGGTTCCAGGAAACGGGCACCGAAGACGTCTTCTTCGGCCTTGGCAATTTTCGCGTGGTGGCGCTGACCGGGTCTGACTCGGCGGTGACTTTGTCGCCGCAGGCCATGAGCCTGATTACCGCGCTTGATGGTGACGGCTCCACGACGCTCAAGGTGCAGCAGACCGGTGAGCAGCGCGAGGTTGTCGATCTCAGCGGGCTTCTTCTGCCGGGTGTGGAAGCGATCACGGTCGGCAACAATGTGACCGCCGCTGTCACCCTTGAGCAGGCATCGCGGACAACCGTGGAAAAATCGGAAGAGTCCGCTTCGGGCGTAGGCGACGAGGGCCGTTTGGTCGGCAAGCTTCAGGGCACGCTCTTTGGTGACGTGGATCTGACCGACGGGACTTTCGACGAGATTCTGTCCGCGACCGGCGAGGTCGATGGTGCTGAAATTTTCCTGCAATCAGATGAAGCGGGTGAAGTCACTATTCCCCTCGGCACAACGCTGACGGCAAACCCCGGCCAATTGAACGGCGTCGCGGTCAACGGTGCGGGCGAGGCGAATAAAGGAACACTCATTCTCACGGGCGTGGCAAATGAGAACGACGATCTCAGCGGCATCGATGATCTGACGGTTATCCTGGATGGTGCTGATCTGAGTGCCGTTACAGACCTTAACAAATTTTTTGGCTCAGACGTCACGCTTTCCCCCAAGCAAGGGACAACAATGACCCTTACGGCTGATCAGGCCACAGGGCGGACGATTGATGCAGATAATTCGACCGTCGTCATTGTTGGGGCTGTTGCGGAAACTTTATACGATTTCAGCAACATCATGGCCCAGAACGCCGGGGCTGTATTCATCCGCTATGAGAGCGGCGAACCGCTGAATATAGATACAAAGTTCGTGGACACACAGACCGTCGAAGTCACGGCCGAAATGGTTGACGACCTCGAAGATTATACAGAGCTCAACAAAGCCTCGACCGTTATTGTCAGCGCTTTTCATGAAACCCCCGCTGCCAATATCAGTGGCATCGAGGCAGATTTGGTTATCGATCTGAAGGATCAGTCTGCCCAGCTGGAGTCAGGTGCAGTTCTGCCCAATACAGGGACTGCAACCATCCGAAGCGACGGTAACGACCGAACGCTGGATGTCAGTGCCGTGACGTCTTTGCCCGGTGCGTTTAGTGTAGACACTGGAACGGAACTGGTTCTAACGGCTGAGCAGGCTAACGATTTCCTTGTTACTGGTGATGGCCAAACCCGGATCACGGATCTTGCGAATAATTCGTATGATTTCGAAGACATCTTGACCGCCGGTGGCCTGATCATCGAAGCGGGCTTCGATGGTGAAAATCTGGTCGAGCCTGCACTGGGTAACATCGCTCTCCCGGCCGGGGTGCCCATCGTGCCCATCAGTTTTGAGGCGTCATCCCTTGTGGTCGATAGCACGCTCACCGCTCCGGGCGATTCAAGCACGGATACCGTGCTCACGCTCGATGCTAGCTCTATCGGAGAGGCTGCATCGGCTCTGACCTTTACGCTGAGTGACGGGACGACTGAAGAAGAGTTCGCAATCGATCTCTTTGAGATAGCAGATCAGGCAAAGCTGCTCGCCGCACTGAATGAGAGCACCAGCCTGGGTGAATTCTCCATCGAAAGCCCTGACCTAGTGTTTACTTTTGCTTCTCAAGAGGCAAGGCCTGATGCCCGGCTATCGGTAGAAATTACCGAGGCAGCGACCTTCGATCTGTTAAACGACTTTGTTGTCTCTCAGCTGGATGATCGCACCACGATTGGCGAAGACATCTCTGTTCTGATCAAGGCCGCGGATGCAAAAAATCTGTCATTGGAAGGCCCTGGCACGGTGCTGGTCAGTGATGTCAATAATGCGGCGGACGGTGATTTTTCCGCATTGACGACCGCCGAGGTTCTCCTTGCGTTTCTGGTCACGGCTGATGCGTCTGTAGACGACCCGGATTTGTTCCAGGGCACATTAGGCGACGCGAACCAAACTCTCATATTTGTCCCAGGCGATGAGACCATCCCTTCGGATGGTTTTCATGTTGCCCTTGGTGAAAGCAGCAACCTCGGCTCTGCCAGTCTGGAGGTGTGGGAAGGCGTGAGGCTGTTCGCCGAAGGGGCCCAGCTCGACGGTGTGACTGTTGTGGGCGATGGCGAGGTCATCTTGGAGCTCGTCACCGAAGCGCATGACCTGTCGGGTATCGGCCAGGCAGTTACCGTCGAGGGGCTGTTTGGTGCGCTGGCCTTCGACGCTTGGGAAATAAGCAGCTCTTCGGGCTCTGTGGGTCTTAACTCGGGAACGGGCGAAGTGAGCTTGTCGACTGATTCTGGAACATTTGGTGCCCGAAACGCGCAAGCTTCAATTCGGTTTGAGGAAGCGGGGGTAATCACCTTTGATGCCGCCATCTCGAACGCGACCGCCCGGATCGAGCTGAATGGCGCGGACCGATCGCCTTTTGAGGGCAGAACCAGCGGTATATTTTCCTCGTCTGACCGCACGATCCGTGTGGAAGCGGGTGATCTGCTGACCTTCTCTCTCGATGGTCCCGGTTCGTTTTCTCAGAACGCGGGGAGTGCTACGTTTAGCAACTTCGAATTCACCCCGCGCTTTTCCGACCTTGATGTGGCGGTGGTTGTTGACGAGAATCTGGATCTTTCCGGAGCAGGGCTTAACCATGTGGGTGCTTTTGGGCTGGATGATGCAGAGCTGACCCTGACCCTTGAACAGGTCGCCGGCCGGGAGATCGTGGGCACCGGAAGCGTCAAGATCATTGGGGGTGAATATGATGGGTCGCTCGATCTGACAGGTATCCACCCGGATGTTACGGTCACGGTTGACGGCCAAATCAAGCTAACCACGACCGGCGCTAACCTGAATATCAACATGGCGCATGCCCATGATATCGAGGTTGAAGGCGCGAGAGTAAGCGAAACCTTCTATCAGTCCGTAAACTCGCTTGTCGTGATTCATGATGATGTCCCGGCGGAGTCAACCATTGACCTCTCGGGGATCGAGGATGTGCAGCTGGCCTTTGCTGACGCATCGGGCGGTTTCTCAAACAATGGTGCAGTCGACGTACCCGGTGACTCAACCCTGATTTTTAATGCCTCGTTGCTCAGTAGTGACTCTAGTACCACGCAACGGGTCCGCCAGGAAACAGAAGGCGTTGACCATGTCGATAGCAACCAGTCTAACAACTGGGGTTTCGATGTTGATGGCGCTGGCACCGTTAAGATTGTGAATGACCTGCCAGATGCCTATTCATCAACTATCAACATGCGCCATCTGGCGGAAACGCTGAGCGTGGCGTTTGTTGAAGCCGACAAGACGCCGGCAGATACCTTCAATATAGGGAGAGCAACCCTCAACATTCATGCGGAACATGTCGATGGCCAGTCGATTGACGCGGGTCGCGACGGCGCGACAATTCGCGTATTCGGAGAACTTGATCCTGATGAAGCACTGGATTTGACGAATATCGGGATCAGCGCGGTTGAAAACGATGATGGCGAAGCCCGCCAGAACTTGGACCTCACGATCAACTTGCGTTCAAATTTCAACGGTAAGGTCGTTTTTGACGATACCGGTTTGCCGACTGACCCCAACGACTCCGGCAAGCTGCTGCGCCCCGGTATGGAGCTTTATGTAACGGCGGCGCAGGTGAGGGCCGCGGAAACCGCTCTTTCCAATGGGCCAGTGACGTTCGATACCGATGGCACGGTCAGGGTGGCTTTCTTCAGTGCCAACGATACCCTCGTGGATCTCAGCGGGATCACTGCGCCTGAGGACCAGCTGATTGGTTCCATTGAGAACAATATCTTGTTGGCGTCGACCACCGATCTGGGCGATGCGGCGATAGATATCTTCAGCTTGGTGACACTTGGCGCCACGTTGGCGCAGGTCGATGACGTGACAGTATCTGGCGGGGGTATATTGAGCCTGGTCGGCGACGCAGATGCGCTGGACAGTGCGGACCCGAGGGATACAACCAATGGCTGGGATCTGACCGCCGTTAGCAGTGCTATCGACTTCAGCGGGTTAGCTGCTGTCGCCAGAACCAGTGCGACTTCATCGGATGCTAACGGTCACATCAAGATCGTGGACGGGGAGCTTGTAGTTGATACGAGCAACGGCGATGAGGCGATTCAGCTGCCAGAACTCAGAAGCGGGCAGGATATCTACATTGGTGCCGCCCAGCTGGCGGATAACGAAGTTCCTGTGTTTGAAACGCAATCCGCAAGCGGCACTTACCGGCTCAATATCTCGGGCGATCTTGACAGTGGCATTCTCGACCTGCGTGATATCGGGAACTTCAACCGGATCGAGTTTTTTGAGTGGTACAGGTTCTCAAGTAGTAACTCAGGCAACTCCATCAACATTGGCTCTGGGGCGACGATCCAGCTGGACCTTGATCTGTTCCTGAATGACCGTATCTCGACTAACCGAAAGGAAATCACTGGCGATGGCACGGTCGAATTGGAGCATGATGGCGGGACGGTCACTGCCGATCTGTCAAAGATCAGCACTGATCTGACGGTCAGCCTGTTGCTGACCCAGAACGCCACTTTCAACGATTCCGTCAGTCGCTCCACGGACCTGAATGACGCAACACTGACCATTGGTGATGCCAGCGATACCACCACCAGCAATGGCGCAGATGTACGTCTCACTGCCAAGGCCAGTCACATTGATGGTGAAACAGTCACCGGCCCGGGTAGCCTGACGCTGACCGCGCTGGATCTGACACTGTCGGCCAACCTTTCGGAGGTCGACAATCTTGGCGATGTCACGTTCGATCTGACCGCGCTCGATGACACCGAGCTGGCAACTGTCGCGTTCGAAGGTGATTTTGGCAGCGACATCAATAAACTGGTCGTAAACGGGGCGGGCAAAACCCTGGATATCACAGGCGCCACAGGGTTGCCTGCTGCGATCACGCTCGCGGATGGTGCTTCGCTTGTGCTGAAGGCCACACAGGCCGATGCACTGACCGTTTCTGGTGACGGTGCGGTCATCATCACAGCGATTGAGGCCAAGCAGGGTGCCGACCTCTCCGGTCTGACACCAGATGGTGGTGTCACCCTGGCCATCGCAGAGGAGGTCGGCAATCTGACACTGACCGGGAAGATCGGCAAAGCGGATCTGACGATTGATGGCACCGTCGCCCGGGATGTTGAGCCGACGACCGATCAGGATGACAACATTACGGAGTTTAAAGTCCTCGCTGCAGATACTGGCTTTGATACGAACGCGAACGACACCGCTGTGATCGGCGCTGGCGGCTTCGTGGTGGTTACGTTCGACGACGGGTCAGGCTCGCCGGTCAGCTCCGTGTTTGGTCAAGACACTACTCTTGCAGAGTTGAAAGGCACGTTGGACGACGATGTTCGTTTTCCCGGAAATTTTACGCTGTCCGGTAATGACCTGACCTTTACACTCGACGATGAAGGCGTCGACGCAGAGGCGGAATTGACCTTCGAGTTCTCACCATTTCGGCAAGTGGATGTGTCGGGCATCGTCACTGAGGACTTCGGGATCACCGGGGATGAGACCATCACGCTTGGCCGAGGTCAGCAACTTGTCGCAACTGAGGATCAGTTGGACGGCGTCGCCGTGGTCAACGCCGACCCATCATTGGGCGGAACCTTGGTGATCGGAGAGATGCAAGGCGAGGTCACGGCAGATCTGTCCGAGGTGCAGGTCGTGACGACGCTCGGGTTGGACGGGAATGTTGATTTCAAGGGTGAACTCCCGTCCGAGATAACTGCGATAGTACTTGAAAGCGGCACGAATGGCGCAGTTTTTGACGCCACTGAAAGCACAGGTTCCATTCCAAGTTTGCTTGTTGAGTTGGATGTGACTGTGAAGCTGACCGCAGCCCAGGCGGATGGCGTAGAAATTGAAGGTGATGGAGCGGTCGTGGTCACAAAGATTGATGAGACCAGAACTGTCGATCTTAGCTCAGTGGTGGTTGAGGGTGGTGTAACGATTGATCTGACGGAGGATGTCACCCTTGAGGACACTGCCAGGATTGGGGAAACGGATCTTACCGTAACCGGGTCTGGGATGCTGGATGTTACCGCTGTGGAGACCGGCAACTGGGGCATCACTGCTGAGGAGACGATTACAGTTGAGAGCGGCGCAACACTGCGACTGACAGCAGAACAGGCTGACGGATACACCATTGAGGGTGCGGGCAATGTTACTTTCACAGACTTTGGTGATGAGGCAGGCACTGATCTTTCCGAGGTGACTGCCACCGGCAACATCACTCTGGAGCGTGGCGAAACTGAAGACGGTGATAAGCTCGAGGTGGGTTTGGCTGGCACTGACGTGTCGTATATCATAGATGGTGACGCGGCTGTCGCTGGCGACTTCATCTTGCAGGTTGCAGGCCCAACTGCGACAGGATCGGCCACGATTCGCGGGTTTGCTGCTGGTGATACGGAGGATGCGTTCGACCAGTTGGATTTCTCATCCTTCTCTAATGTGGACGGCGACACCGTTTTCCTGAGTAGATCGACAGACCTCACATCCACCCCAATATCTGAGAATGATCTGGTTATTTTCCGTAGCGGGACTGCCGAATCCGCGGAAACAATCGAAGCCTCCTTTGCTGTTGGCACAAATAGTGACTTCGTCGACACAGGTTCGGTCAACGGCCTTTTGAGCAACGGCGGCGAGATGATCTTTGGCTTGCGGACTATTGTTGAAGAGGGTGACTCATTCGTGCAAGTGGTGAACTTCTGGCACTGGGATGATACCGCAGGCAGTACAGCAGATGGGACCGTGCAGGCAGATGAACTCACGCTTGTCGCAACCCTTTTTGACACACAGCTAGCTGCTTTGACTTCAGAGAACTTTATCTTGGCTCCGGAAGTTTAGGGTACGGCGCCCCTCTGAGGAAAAAAGGGAGTTCCAGTCTCCAATATCGAACCAGGCCAAACACCCCGCCCTGATCAGGGGCGGGGATAATCACAAGAGGAAGTTGGGTAAGCCCTATGGCAGATACCAGCGCGACCGGGTGGCGACCTGCAAAGGATATGCGGTTTGCGGCGTCTCTAGAGGCGATTGCCCTGGCGGTGGCGGAAGTGCCATTGGTTGCGCAGTCTGTGCCTGTGGCCTTTATGCACAGAGATGCAGGTTGGCGGGCGATGGCCGTCTTTTCCCCTGCTGACGGAACTAATCGTTTTGTCACTGATGAGGGGCATTGGCGCGGCCATTATGTACCGTCCTTGCTTCGTGCCTACCCATTCATGCTGCATGGTGAAATCTCTGACAGACAAGTGAAGCTTTGGCCGACGGTCAGGCCCGAACCATTGGGCGAGGGTGTCGAGCCCTTCATGGTCGATGGTCAGCCGACGGAGCGGCTGCAAAAGACCATGTCGTTCTTGACCTGGGCACATTCTGAAATCGCGAAGGCTGATGAAGCAATCAGGATTATGGATGATGCCGGGGCATTGGTTCCATGGCGCCTGCCGGGCTTTGAGCAAGGACTAAGCCTTGGTGGTACTGCGTTGCATGTAGCAGATCCTGACAATTTTGCCGCGTTACCAGAGCCGATTTTTATGAATCTGCGCAAACTCGGCGCGCTTCCTTGGATTTATTCGCATCTGCATAGCCTGCATTTTGCGCGTATTTTTCAAGAGGACGGAGAAACATCTTGGCCCAAATCGCTCACACCTCTTGGAAAGAAATCTGCCGCAGAAGAACGCAAAGTAGATGCGCTGGATGTGCTGGATGCGATTGCGAGCGATCTGGGAGACTTTGAGATATGATCAGGTTTGTCGCTTTAGAGATCTTCAGCGTCACGCGTGTTTCGACGGTTAAATCGCAGAATGCAATCCAGCCGCTCATGAATCATTTGGTTGGAGGCGCGGTGCTCAGAAAAGTAGATGGAGTTCAGCCGGCTGCAATGGCCCCTGGCTTGATCCAGAAAAACGGGGGCTGGGGCATTCCAGGTTCTTTACTGAAACTTGGTCAGCACTGCACGAGGGAAAATCATGAATTCAGAAATGCTCTTGGATTCGTGAATGTTTTGCCTGATCCATGGAAAACATGAAGCTGCTGGAGAGATTTAATGGGGACTCATGCCGAATGTGGTTCTGCGATGCACACAGCTGAGGCGCTGCAAGTTATTTCTGAAACCGGAGATAATGATACCACCTCGTGCTCGATTGTGGATGTTTCTGGTGAACGTGCGGGTGCTTTTGACAAGGCTCTGGCAAGGATATCTGAAGGTGAGCGGATCATTTATCATATAGGTGGTCATTGTGCCGGCCCGCATAGGGTTGCTGCGCGAGCTGCCTATGAAGATGGATTAGTGACGCTGAGTCTGCGGAAAC
Source organism: Alkalilacustris brevis (assembly GCF_003350345.1). Lineage (GTDB taxonomy): Bacteria > Pseudomonadota > Alphaproteobacteria > Rhodobacterales > Rhodobacteraceae > Alkalilacustris > Alkalilacustris brevis. The sequence continues at coordinate 5,489 of NZ_QNVJ01000076.1, read as the reverse complement.
GTGCGCAACACAGGTTTGAATACATTGCCATCAAGCTTGCGGAGCAACGCTGAGTGATGCCTGTGGATGTCCCGGAATCCTTCTACCTCATGCGGAGCGTCTTGAGGAACTCTCTGAATCGATCGTGGCGCCGGAGTTTGTCGCTCCACGTCAGCCGGAAAAGACAGACCAAGCCGCGGATGTTCTAGTGGCGATTTCAGAAGATCTCGGGGGATTAAGAGCTATGAGTGGGACTATACAGAGGAGTGGCGAGGATCAGGCAGGCTCCCAGGTGACCCTGGAGATGTTAGGCTTACGCAGATATCGTATGGGTCTGATCCCAGCTGCAGCGCTTGCGCTGACCGGATGTGTTGGCACGCCGATTGCAATCACGGAGATGTCTGCGGCGCTCTCGGCAGAGCTTGCGACAGCCTCTGCAGACGCGGAAGTGCCGGTTTCGCTCGCGGCGGGGTTCAAGACAGCAGTCGCGCGCGCAGTACAGACGAACGCGGGCTACCGCGCGACGCTGGCATCGGAGCGTGAGGCGGCAAGCCGGGTAGGCGTTGCCGAGAGCGTGCGCAAACCGCAGCTGAGTGCTGATGCCAGTCTGGGCGGGATACGTGAGTTCGGCGCCGATCGATCGACTAACAATGGGATTTCAGGCGGCATCAGCCTAAGCCAGCTGGTGTACGATGGGGGTGAAAGTGTTGCGGCCATCAACCGCGCGACGGCTGAGGCGCTCGGCGCGCAGGCGGAACGGGCGGCACGCGCCAATGATCTAGCGCTGGATATAGCGCGGGCCTGGATCGATGCCTGGCAATATGGCGAACGGCTGCGTTTGCTGCGCGCGCGGACAGAGGAAATGAATACACTAGTGGGCCAGATCGAGCGCATGGCGACGAATGGTATGCTCGATCGCGCAGCGCGCGATTCTGCGCGCCGCCAGATTGTGGATATCCAGCTAGAGGAGACGCGCCTGCAATCCGATATGGCGGACGCCCAAGTGCGCTTTCGGCGGTATTTCCGTCAAGCGCCGGGGCGGCTGAGCCGGCCTGACGATGTCATTACGCCTGCAGCCGCGCGAGCGCTGTCGCGGAATTGGCAGGGCGCACCGAGTTTAGAGGCGCGCGCGGCGAGTGTGATTTCTGCGCGCCATTCAGTGCAAGAGGCGGAAGCCGCGTTTAGCCCGCGGCTGCGCCTGCAGACAGGTCTGCGAACTCCGTTGGAAAGCGGTGATCCGACAAGCGGCACTCTCGGGCTTGGCATTGACTATAGTCTGCTCGATGGTGGACGCCGGGCTCATCAGTTGGAAGCCGCCATCGCGCGTCGGGCGGCTTCGGAAGAACAGTTGCGCGAGGCTCAGACAACGCTGGAAGCAGAGCTTGAGGCCGCACTGGTGCGGCTGTCCGGCATCACGCGCTCGATGCCGTTGGTGGCAGAACAGATCCTGCTGAGTGAATCCGAGGCCGGCACGGCACGATCTCAAATTGCCACAGGCCAGTCGAGTCTGCGCCAATTGGTCGAGGCCGAGATCCAGAATTACCGTGCCCGTGATCGTCAGGTCGCGATGCAGGCTGAGCGCCAGATCTTGCTGCTGACGATTGCAGCCCTGACCGGGGCGCTCGCAGAAATCATCGGACTGGGCACAGACCAGAATGCGGGTGCGCATGACTAACCCGCGCCTGAAGTAAATAGAAAGGACTCTCCACCAGATGGAGGCGAGAGAGAACACAGAGACACAGGCTGCAAATGTAGAGGTGGGTGAGCTGCGGGCCAATCCGCAGAAGTTGCACGCTGATCAGGCCATAGCCGCGGAGCAAGTGCAGAATAGCCCGGAAGACGCCGAGTCGGCAACAGTTCAGGCAGAGGGAGCTGAGGATCTAGGGTCATCGCAGACTGAGGAGCCACCGGCTGAGCCCGCTCAGGATCTCGAAACACCGCTCATCCTCGCAGTGCAGCATATTTTGTCGCTCTCAGGCCTCGCTTTCTCAGCCGGGGCTGTGCGCGATCTGCCAGAGCTCACCACTGAAGCATTTGATGCCAAGTCCGCTGTTTCGGCGCTGCGCCATGTGGGCTTTGAGGCAAATGCCGGAGACATGGCGCTAAGCCAACTCAGTCCCGGCCATTGTCCGGCGATCGGGTTTCTCAAGACCGGCACCGCCGTGGTGGTGCATGAGATCGATGAAACCGGCATGGTAACGCTGCGTCGGTTTGCAGAGGAAGACAGTTTCTCTGAAGAGCGTGTGGCACAAGGCGAACTTGTACAGCATTTTCTGCCTTTCTTCGTGCTTGCGCGCAAAGTGCATGCGGCAGCGAAAGCGCGCGGCAAGAATGACTGGTTCTGGGGCTCGCTGCTTCAAGGCCGGTGGCTGTATATGCAGGTTCTGATCGCAGCGGCGCTATCAAATTTTTTGGGTTTGTCCACGGCCCTCTTCATCATGGTGGTCTATGACCGCGTGGTGCCCAATGAGGCGATTGAATCTCTGATCGCGCTGACAATCGGGGTTCTGATAGCGCTTGGCTTTGATTTCCTGATCAAGACGCTGAGGGCGCAATTTGTCGACAAGGCCGGCAAGCGTGCCGATGCGCGCATGTCACGGCTGATCTTTGACAAGATCCTGAACATCAAGCTTGATACGCGGCGGCAGAAATCGGGGGCGATGGCAAGCATCGTGCGCGAGTTTGACACGCTGCGCGAGTTCTTCACCTCGGCCACCTTGGTCGCTGTGGTGGACCTGCCCTTCATCTTTCTCTTCATCTGGGTGATTTCGCTGATTGCAGGGCCTTTGGCACTGGTTCCGCTGATTGCTGTGCCGCTCGTCATCTTGGCTGGTCTGGTGATCCAGCCATTTCTTGCGCGGATTACCGAGAGCTCGATGAAGAGCAATATGTCCAAGCAAAGCGTGCTTGTGGAAACGCTGAATGGCATCGAGACCGTGCAGGCCACGGGTTCTGGCCGCCTGATGCGGCGCCGCTTCGAAGAAGCCTCCGATGCCCAGTCTGATCTCGGCCTCAAAAGCCGGATGCTGTCGAACTTCGCCATCAACTCCGCCGCCTCTGTCCAGCAGCTCGCGCAGATCGCCACGATCTTCTATGGCGTCTTTCTGATCCAGGACGGCACAATCACCATGGGCGCAATGATCGCGGCTGTGATCTTGGGGGGGCGGACACTCGCGCCGCTTTCGCAACTGGCCTCGGCCATGTCGCGCGCCAATGGCGCGCGCGAAGCCTATCGCTCGCTCTCGACAGTGATGAACCCCAAAGAAGGCGAGGTGGAAGATACGCGTCCTCGGCTGAGCCGACCCTATCTTGCCGGCAATGTCGAGTTGAAGGATGTCAGCTACACTTTCCCTGGCGCCAACAGCGCCATCTTGCGTGATGTCTCGCTCAAGATCCCGGCAGGGCAGAAAGTCGCGATTGTGGGCCGCATGGGATCTGGCAAATCGACCCTGTCGCGCTTGATTGCAGGTCTGATCGAGCCCAGGGAAGGGGCGGTTCTGATCGACGGTGTTGACCTGCGCCAGATCGACAAATCCGATGTGCGGCGCAACCTTGGTGTGATGCTGCAGGAAACCTGGCTCTTCTCCGGGACGGTCAAGGAGAACCTGCAGATGGGCTTTTACGAATACGACGATGCGCATCTTCTGAACATCGCGAAGGTTTCCGGCGTCGATGATTTCGTGGCGGGTCATCCGCAGGGCTATGACATGGAGTTGCAAGAGCGCGGCGAAGGACTGTCGGGTGGGCAGCGCCAATCCATCAATCTGGCCCGCGCCTTGCTGCATGATCCCAATCTTCTCGTGCTGGATGAGCCAACCAGCTCGATGGATACGGCGACCGAGAAAGCTGTGATTGATCGCCTGAAGAGCTGGGCGGGGGATCGAACATTGGTGATGGTGACACACCGCAACACGCTTTTGCAGCTGGCCGAACGGGTTCTGGTGGTGGAGCAAGGCGCGATCGTGGCCGACACGACCCCAGATAAACTCAGAGCGCAGGCACGGCAGGGATAAGACCATGGCGGATGCAGATTTCAAGACATTGTCCCGCGAAATGGCTGGACGAGAGGGTCTCGCAGGCTCAACGATCCTGGTGACCGTGATCGCGCTTGTGGCGCTGGCGCTTGTCTGGGCCAATTGGGCAGAACTGGACAGCGTGACGCGCGGGGAAGGGCGGATTGTGTCCTCGGTGCAGAACCAGCTTGTGCAGGCCGCAGAAGGGGGCGTGCTCCTGCGCCGCTTTGTGTCAGAGAATACAGTGGTCTCTGAGGGTGAAGTACTGTTCGAGATTGATCCGGTGGACGCCAGTAGCGACCTAAACCGCTTGGCGCAGCGTCTGGCAGGGCTGGATATTCGAGAGCGCAGGTTGCGGGCAGAGATCGATAGTACTGGGTTCGAGGTACCAGTGGATTTAAATGCCCGCTCCCCTCTGGTTGGCCTGACCGAGCAAAGCCTCTTTGCCGCGCGGCGTGCGGAGCTGGCTGGCCAGTTGGCCGTTCTGGAGCAGCGCTTGCAACAGCGCCAACAGGATCTACGCGCCGCAGAAACGACGAAGGGTACTGCAGAGCGGACGGCGGGGTTTCTGGAAGAGGAGATTGCAGTGGTAGCGCCTCTAGTGCGTGACAACATAGCCCCTGCAACTCGCTTGCTGGAATTACAACGGCAATTGGAACAGACACGTGGTGAACGCGACAGGGCTATGATATCGATCGATCAAGCACGCTCGGGTGCGCAGGAATTGGAGACAGAGATTGCGAATGCGCGGGCCAATTACCGGCTGCGGGCGATGGAGGAGTTGAACGCCGTAGTGGCAGAACAAAGCGAGCAGCGGGAATCGTTGCCGCAGCTTGAAGAACGCGTGAGCCGCACAGTGATCCGTGCGCCGATGGACGGGATCGTGAGCCGGCTGAACTTCCGAACACCGGGCGGGTTTGTGAATACAGGCGATGTGATTTTGGAGTTGGTACCTACGGGCGAGGCGCTGATCATCGAGGCGCGGATCATGCCGCAGGACATCTCGCGCATCCAGCTTGGTGATTATGTCCGAATTCGCTTCTCGGCATATGATTCGGCGAAATACGGCTCTGTCGATGGGCGTGTCATCCGCATCAGCCCAGATGCGGTCGAGGATGACCGTGGCAGTGGCATGAGCCACTATCTGGTTGACGTGGCTATCGAGGAAGATCTCGTGCTGGATACCGGTGAAGTGGTGACGTTCATCCCTGGTATGACGGCCACTGTGGATGTGCTGTCAGGCAAGCGGACCGTGATGGAGTATTTCTGGCAGCCCATCGCGAGGGTGCAGGAACTGGCGCTGCGGGACTGAATTCTGCGATAAGGCAGAGAGCGTTGGCCGTCAGTTCTGTCCGCTTCGCCACATTCAGATGCTGAAGCTGTCCAAGGGCCCCGATTGGGGCCCTTTTTCTTTTTGGCTCAAAGGGCGTTGGCTGTGACCTGCCACGGGATTTTTCCTCCGTCTGCGATTAGAGTCCGACCCAAGGAAGGGACGGA
>NZ_QNVJ01000073.1 GCF_003350345.1 Alkalilacustris brevis | reverse complement strand
CCGATTTCATCGCCATCGACAACTACATGCCGCTCTCGGACTGGCGGGACGGATTTGAACACGACGACGCAGCTGAAGGCTGGCCCGCGATCTACGACCGTGCCTATCTGCAATCCAACATCGCCGGGGGCGAGGGGTTCGACTGGTTCTATGCCTCGGAAGCGGATCGCTCGGCACAGCTCCGGACGCCCATTGCCGATGGCGCCCACGGCAAGCCATGGGTGTTTCGCTACAAGGATCTGCGCGCCTGGTGGTCGGGGCTGCATTTCGACCGCCCCGACGGGGTGGAGGCGGCGATGCCGACGGCATGGGCGCCCGAGTCAAAGCCCGTGTGGTTCACCGAACTGGGCTGTCCTGCGGTTGATCGCGGCACCAACCAGCCGAACGTGTTCTTCGACCCGAAGTCGTCCGAGAGCTTCGTGCCCTACTTCTCGCGCGGCTGGCGCGACGATGCCATCCAGCGCGCCTATCTCGAGGCGACGTATCTCTGGTGGGGCGACCCCGACAATAACCCGGTGTCGTCCGTCTATGGCGACCGCATGGTGCATGTCCCCGAATGCGCCGCCTGGACCTGGGATTCGCGGCCCTATCCGTTCTTCCCGGCGCTGACCGATGTCTGGACCGACGGCGCGAACTGGCGGCTTGGGCACTGGCTCACCGGCCGGCTCGGGGCGGTGTCGCTGGCCGCACTCGTGCGGCACCTCTGCCTGCGCGCCGGGCTGCCCGCCCACCGCATCGACGTCTCCGGCCTCTGGGGCGCGGTCGAAGGCTACGTTATCGGCGCGCTGGAAAGCCCGCGCGCCTCGATCACGACGCTGGCGCGGCATTTCGGCTTCGATGCCGTCGAGACCGAGGGCGTGATCCGCTTTGTCATGCGCGGCCGCGCGGCAGTGGCCGGGATTGGCATGGACGATCTGGCAATCGCGCAGGCGGGCGGTGGTGAAGTGATCGAGCTGACCCGCGCGCAGGAGACGGAGCTGCCGCAGGCGCTCAAATGGCAGGTCGCCCGCGCCGACGAGGATTATGACGCCGCACAGGTCGAGGCGCAGCGCATCACCGTGGACACCGCGCGCATCGCCTCCGAGTCCTTCCCCATGGCGGTGTCGCCCGAAGAGGCCGAGCGCCGCTGCCGCAGGGCGCTCATGGAAGCCTGGACGGGGCGCGAAACGGCCGTGTTCCGCCTGCCGCCCTCGCGGCTCGCGCTGGACCCGGCCGATGTGGTGACGCTCGACCATGACGGGCCCCAGCTGCCGCTGCGGCTGATCTCCACCGCCGATGCGGAAGCCCGTGCGATCGAGGCCGTGCGCCAGGACCGCGAGGCCCATGACCTGCCGCCCGGACAGGCCCGTGCGTCCTCCCTCTCGCGCGCCGTGGTGTTCGGCGCGCCCGAGGTGGCGCTGATGGACCTGCCGCAGCTCACCGAGGACCAGCCCGCGCATCGGCCGCTGATCGCGGCGCATGCGGTGCCATGGCCGGGCGAGATGGCGGTGTTCCGAAGCCCGTCGACCGACGGCTTCGAACTGCTCTTGAGCTTCGGCACCCGCGCCCGGATGGGATCGCTTGCCTCGGATTTCTACGATGGACCAACCTCCCGCTTCGATCACGGCAACACACTGGAGGTCGATCTGCTCACCGGCACGCTGGAGGGCGTCACGGACCTGACGCTGTTCGGCGGCGCCAATGCGCTGGCCATCGAGAGCGCGCCCGGCGTCTGGGAGATCGTGCAGGCGGGCGCAGCCGAGCTCATCGCACCGGGGCGGTATCGCCTGACCCGGCTTCTGCGCGGCCAGCGCGGGACCGAAGGCGCCATGGGTGATCCGACCCCGGCCGGCGCGCGGGTGGTGGTCCTCGACACCAGCCTCGCTGTCCTGCCGATCGCCGACGCCGATCTGGGCATCCCGTGGAACTGGCGCATCGGGCCGGCGAGCCGCCCGGTCAGCCACGAGACCCATGTTGCCCGCAGTTTCGCACCGGAAGGTATCGGCCTGCGACCCTTCTCCGTGGCTCATGTCGAACAGCCCTGGCGGCGCCCACGCGCGCCCGGCGATCTGACCATCCGCTGGACACGCCGATCCCGCGCGCTCGCAGCCGACAACTGGGGCGGGCTCGACGTGTCGCTCGGCGAGGAATTCGAAGCCTACGAGATCGAGATCCTCGACGGCGCCGCTGTCAAGCGGGTGCTGAGCACGGCCACCATCAGCGCGGTCTACAGCGAGGCCGACCAGGCCGCCGATTGGGGTGCGCCGCTCGGCCCTGGCGACAACCTCACCATCCGCATCTTCCAGCTCTCCGCCCTCATCGGGCGGGGCGCGCCGAGAACTGCCACCCTGAGTTTCTGAGGATCCGATGTCCGATACCACCTCCCACCTCCTGTTGCCCTACATCCTCGCGGCGCAGGCGCAGAAGCATGTCACCCATAACGAGGCGCTGCGCATCCTCGACGGGCTCGTGCAGCTCTCCGTCAAGGATCGCGACCTGACCGCGCCGCTCACCAGCCCCGCCGATGGCGACCGGTACATCGTCGCCTCGGGCGCCACCGGCGACTGGGCGGGCTGGGACCTGAATGTCGTGCTCTGGACCGACGGCGCCTGGCTCCGCCTGCCGCCGCGCGCGGGCTGGCGGGCATGGGTCGAGGACGAGGGGGTGCTGCTGGTCCATGATGGGGCGGGCTGGGTCGGCACGACGCCTGATGTGCTGCAGAACCTGGCACTCCTCGGGCTGGGCACCACGGCAGATACATCGAACCCGTTCTCGGCCAAGCTGAACGCCGCGCTCTGGACCGCCAGGACCGTGGCCGAGGGCGGCACGGGCGATCTGTTCTACACCATGAACAAGGAGGCTGCGGGTGACGATCTCGGGCTCACGCTGCAAACCGGCTTCGTGACCAAGGCGCTCATGGGGCTCTTCGGCTCGGACCGCTTCCGCCTGGCGGTCTCGCCCGATGGCAGCGCCTTCTTCGACGGGCTGATCGTCGACAACGCCACCGGCATCGTCGATCAGCCCCACCTGCCGCGCTTCAAGGGATACACCAATTACGACAACTATGTCGGGGTCGACAGCTGGACGAAGATCGGCATCAACAACACAGAGTATAACGACCAGGGGGCGTTCGACGCGGGCGCCAACCACTTCGTCGCCCCCGCGGACGGAACGTATATCTTCGGCGCGATGCTGCTCTACAAGGTCAATTCCAGCACCAATGCGCGCATGCGCGGGCGGCTGGTCCTGAACGGCAGCGATGAAATTCGCGGCTCCTTCGGCGAGATCAGTGGGGCGCATGTCTCCGAGGCCACCGCGCTCTGGCTGCAGACCCTGGCCGTGCTTCAGGAAGGCGACACCGTCGAGTTGCAGGGGTATTTCCGCGCGCAGGACGGCTTCTTCGCGGCCGATCACACCAGCTTCTGGGGGACGAAGATCGGATGAGCAACCGGCACACCCTCACCGAGCAGATCCTGCAGGCCTTTCGCGACCATGGTTTCACGGCGGCCATCGGCGTCTGGTTCACCTTCATCGCCGGGCTGGCGACCGCCGTG
>NZ_QNVJ01000099.1 GCF_003350345.1 Alkalilacustris brevis | reverse complement strand
CGGCAAGATCCTGATCGAAGAGGGCACCGAAGGCGTCAAGGTCAACACCCCCATCGCCGTGCTGCTGGAAGAAGGCGAAAGCGCCGAGGATATCGGCAAGGGCGATGCGTCCGGCAAGAGCGACAAACCCGCCAGGGATGAAAAGGCCGCCGATGATGACAAGTCCGCCCCGGAGAAGGCCGACAAGGGCACTGATGGAAAACCCGCTGCCGCCGAGGCCCCGCCAGCCCCCAAGTCGGAAGACGGCAGCCGCATCTTCGCCTCGCCGCTGGCGCGCCGCATCGCAGCCGACAAGGGGCTCGACCTGAGCCAGATCAAGGGCTCCGGCCCGCATGGGCGGATCGTCAAGGCGGATGTGGAAGCCGCCAAGCCCGCAAAGGCTGCTGTCGAGAAGCCCACCGCAGCCCCGGCCGCTGCCGCGCCGGCCGCCGGGCCCACGGCTGACCAGATCGCGCGCATGTATGAAGGCCGCGAGTTCGAAGAGGTCAAGCTGGATGGCATGCGCAAGACCGTCGCCGCGCGCCTGACCGAGGCCAAGCAGACCATCCCGCATTTCTACCTGCGCCGCGAGGTGCGGCTTGACGCGCTGCTGAAGTTCCGTTCCGAGCTGAACGCGCAGCTTGAACCGCGCGGCGTGAAGCTTTCGGTCAATGACTTCATCATCAAGGCCTGCGCGCTGGCGCTGCAGGCGGTGCCCGATGCCAATGCCGTCTGGGCGGGCGACCGGATCCTGCGGCTCAAGCCCTCGGATGTGGCGGTGGCCGTGGCGGTCGACGGGGGGCTGTTCACGCCCGTTCTGAAGGACGCGCACGCCAAGACGCTCTCGGCCCTGTCCGCCGAGATGAAGGATCTGGCTGGCCGCGCCCGCAATCGCAAGCTTGCGCCGCATGAATATGTGGGCGGCAGCTTTGCGATCTCGAACCTCGGCATGTTCGGGATCGACAATTTCGACGCGGTCATCAACCCGCCCCATGGCGCGATCCTCGCGGTCGGGGCCGGGGTGAAAAAGCCGATCATAGGCAAGGACAACAACGTCGAGGTCGCGACGGTCATGTCGATGACCCTGTCGGTCGATCACCGGGTGATCGACGGCGCGTTGGGGGCCGATCTGCTCAAGGCGATTGTCGAGAACCTGGAAAACCCGATGGCCATGCTGGCCTGAGCTTCACGCCGCGGGATTGGCTGCGGGGCAGGGGGCAACCTCTGCCCCCTTTTTCATGTGGCCGGGCTTCTGTTCGCCCGGCAACGCCCGCCGGGGCTCTCAGATCTCACCGCGCAGGATCTGGTCCATGGTCTGCGAAGGCTGCGCGCATCCGGCTTCGCCCACGATCCGCGCGGGCACTCCGGCGACGGTGGTCTTTGCCGGCACATCCTCCAGCACGACCGACCCGGCCGCTATGCGCGAGCAGTTGCCGATGCGGATGTTCCCCAGCACCTTGGCACCGGCGCCGATCATGACACCGTCGCCGATCTTGGGGTGGCGGTCGCCGTCTTCCTTGCCGGTGCCGCCCAGCGTGACTGAATGCAGCATCGAGACATTGTCGCCCACCACCGCGGTTTCACCGATCACGATGGAATGGGCGTGGTCGATCATGATGCCCTTGCCCACCCGCGCGCCGGGGTGGATATCGACACCGAAGGCTTCCGATACCCGCATCTGGATGAACGAGGCGAAATCGGCCCGACCCTGCTGGCACAGCCAATGGCTGATCCGGTAGGCCTGCAGCGCCTGGAACCCCTTAAAATACAGAAGCGGCTTGATGAAGCGGTTGCAGGCCGGGTCGCGCTCGTACACGGCCACCAGATCAGCGCGCGCGGCCTCGCCCAGCCAGGGGTCGGCGCCATAGGCCTCGTCGACGATCTCGCGCAGGATCTGCTCGCTCATCTCGGGCGAGGCCAGCTTGAGCGAAAAGCGGTAGGCCAGCGCACGCTCCAGCGACGGGTGGTGCAGCACCGAGGAATGGATCACCCCGCCCAGAAGCGGTTCGTCCTGCACGGCGCGTTCCGCCTCTTCGCGAATGCGCGTCCAGACCGGGTCGAGCTGCGCCAGCTTTGCCTGTTTCTTTGCCATGTTCCCGTCTCCCTCGGCCTTGCCGCGCCTGAGCGAAAAGATAACCATATCGGCCCGGATTGACAGGCCCCATGGCAAAAAAATCGCCCCCGTTCCGGGTGCCGGGCGCGCGCTTGCCGCTTGAGGCTGCCGCCGGTCTGTGCCAATACCTTGGGCCGAAGCCGCCGCGGGTGTGGTGGAATGGTAGACACGAAGGTCTCAAAAACCTTTGCCTAACCGGCGTGCGGGTTCGAGTCCCGCCACCCGCACCATATGAACGCCCCGGCGGACAAGATCCGCCCGCCATGCATTCCGCGCAGATGTGCCTTGCAAAACCGTCTCTTGTGGCCGGTTCTCCGAAAGCCTAGCTGCCGGTCAGAAACATGTCGGGCCTGCAAGACCCGCTTCTTCCGGAGAATGTGAAATGGCAGATTTCAGCACTGATCGCCCGGCAACGACCGGGCTTTTCGGCGGTTTTGCGGGGCTGTCGGTCGGCGGCACGCTGGCCGCGCTCGGCACCTGGCACAACCGCCGCCTGACGCGGCGCGAGTTGTCGCGCCTGAGCGACCACGAACTTGAGGATATCGGGCTTTCCCGCGGCGATATCGACCGGGTGGTCAACACTCTGCGCTGAGCGCGGACACGCCCGCGAGTCACCACTCACCGAACCGCATCGGGGCCGCCCCGGCAATTGCCGGGCGGCCTCGATTCATTCGCCCGTCCTGTCGTCGCGCGCCGTTTTGCCGGTAACCCGTCCGCGCCACGGTCGAAAACCTGCCCGGCTTTCCGACCGCAAGCCCGGGCTGCGGAACATTGTGCAGCCATCTGCTCACCCCTTGCGGCGGGTCAGCACCAACGTTGCCCAATCGCCGATATCCTCGCGCTCGGCCACGTCGAAACCGGCGGCCGCATAGGCGGCGATCACGTCATCGGCCTGGGTGGTCAGCAATCCCGACAGGATCGCCTGGCCGTCGGGCGCGACATGCGCGCCCATGGCCGGGGCCAGGTCGATCAGCGGCCCCTTCAGGATATTGGCGAAGACCAGATCGAAAGGCGCGGCCTGCGCCAGTTCGGGGTGGTCGAAGCCCGTGGCCTCGATACAGCGCACCCGGCCCTGCAACCCGTTGGCGGCGACATTGGCCTCGGCCACTTCCACCGCGACCGCATCGATGTCGCTGGCCAGCACCGGCTCGGGCCAGACGCTGGCCGCGGCCATCGCCAGCACTGCCGTTCCGCAGCCGATATCGGCCACGCGGTGCCGCACCTGCCCTGCCGACACCATCCGGTCCAGCGCGCGCAGGCATCCCAGCGTGGTGCCGTGATGGCCGGTGCCGAAGGCCATTGCGGCCTCGATCAACAGCGCCACGCGCCCCTCGGGCACCCGGTCGGCGTCATGGCTGCCATAGACGAAAAAGCGCCCCGCCTCGACCGGCACCAGCTCGCGCTTGACCTTGGCGACCCAGTCGATCTCGGGCAGTTCCGAGACCGAGAAATCCTGCGCCCCGTGCACCACCGCCAGCAGGGCCAGCGCCGCCGGGTCGGGGGCCGCATCGAAATAGCCGCCCACTTCCCACAGGCCCGAGCCATCCTCGATCTCGAACACACCGACGCCGCTGGGCGGGGGGTCCAGCTGCTCGAGCGCTTCGGCCAGGGCCTCGGCGGGTTCCTGCCCGGCCAGAGAGGTCAGTGCGGAAAAGGTGGTCATGGGCTTGGGCCTCGCTACGGTGTCGACGCCGCGATAGGCCGCAAGGCGGGCCGGGTCAAGGCAAAGGCGCCGCCCCCGGCCAGGAGCGGCGCCTCGCACGAAATTCGGTCAGGTTGCTCGCGATCAGCCCTGATGACGGCGCAATGCTTGCCAGCCGCCCGCCACGATCAGCGCGGCAACAGCCGATTTCACCACACCGCCAAGCTGGAAGGGCAGCGCGCCGGCGATGAAAGCCCCCTCAAGCGACAGCGGCGTGATCGCCCATAGCCACAGCACGCCGGGCACGAAAAGCAGCAGCGCCGGCACGAAGGCCGCCACAAAAAGCCGCAGGAAGCCACGATCCAACCCGCGCTCGACCAGCCAGCCGGTCAGCCAGGCCATCGCGACAAAACCGATCAGGAAGCCGCCGGTCGGCCCCATCATGTAAGGCAGCCCCGCCGCACCGCCGGCAAAGAAGGGCAGCCCGATGGCCCCTTGCGCCAGGTAGGCCGCCAGCGTCACCGCCGCGAGCCGCGCGCCATAGGTCAGCCCGATCAGCGAAATGGCCAGCGTCTGCAGCGTCATCGGCACCGGAAACATCGGCACGGAGATCTGGGCCGACATGGCCACCAGCAGGCTGCCGAACACCACCAGGGCAATCTGGCGTTGAAGGCTGGGTATTCCGAGCAGGGCTTGCGAAAGCGTCGCGGGGCGGTTCATGGCTGTGGTCCCTTTCTTGCCGTCATGCGCGAGACAAGCTCTTCCCCATCGGCTGCCCCAAGTCAAGACTCGGGCTTGACGGGCCGCCTTTGCAGCGGCTCCCCCAGCAGCAGGAAAGCCTTGCATTGCAACATGCCCGGCCCGACACTTTCTCTGCGTGTTCGGGATTCGAAATTTGCAAGGCCAGAGCAGCCGGCCAGCCCGTTTCAGGCCGCGGAGACATTGATGGAACGCAAGGCGGTTTTCCGCACCGAAGGCATTACCAAGGTCTATGGCACCGGCCCGGCCGCCGTTCACGCGTTGCGCGGCGTCGATCTGGCGCTTTACGAGGGCGAGATGGTGGTGATGCTGGGCGCCTCAGGCTCGGGCAAGTCCACCTTGCTCAACATCCTGGGCGCGCTCGATACCCCCACCGATGGGCGCGTGTTCTTCCGCGATCGCGAGTTGACAAGGCTGTCCGATGCCGCGCTGACTGCCTTCCGGCGCGACCATGTGGGCTTTGTCTTTCAGTTCTACAATCTGGTGCCTTCGCTAACCGCACGCGAGAATGTCGCGCTTGTGACCGAGATCGCCCGAAACCCGATGCGCCCGGAAGAGGCGCTGGAACGTGCGGGCCTGCCCGACCGGATGGATCACTTTCCCGCCGAACTTTCCGGCGGCGAGCAACAGCGCGTGGCCATCGCCCGCGCCATCGCCAAGCGGCCCGAGGTGCTGCTGTGCGACGAGCCTACCGGCGCGCTTGACAGCAAGACCGGGGTGAAGGTGCTGGAAGCGCTGGTGTCGATCAATGACGAGTTGGGAACCGCGACCGCGCTGATTACCCATAACGTGGGTATCCGCAAGATTGCCCACCGGGTGATCGTGCTGGCCGACGGGCAGGTGGCCGAAGTCACCGAGAACGACGCACGCGTGCCGCCTGCAGACGTAAGCTGGTAATGCCATGCTGACCCTGCGCGCACTCGACCGCAAGCTGTGGCGCGACATGCGCCGCATCTGGGCGCAAAGCCTGGCCATCGCCATGGTGCTGGCCTGCGGGGTGGCGGTGCTGATCCTGTCCTTCGGAACGCTTCAGAATCTCACCGAAACGCGCGACGCCTATTACGAGCGCAACCGCTTCGCCGATATCTTCGCCGGGGCCACACGGGTGCCCGACCCGATCGTCAGAGAAATCGCACGGCTGCCCGGTGTCGCCCAGGTGGAGCCGCGCATTGCCGACTATGTCGTGCTCGACATGCCCGGGATGGTGGAGCCGGGCATGGGCCGGGTAATATCGCTGCCGCCCGATGGCGCGCTTGTGCTCAACATCCCGTTGCTGCGCACGGGCCGGCTACCCGACCCGCTGAGCGCCGACGAGGTTGCCGTTGCCCAGCCTTTCGCCGAGGCCCACGGGCTGCGCCCCGGAGACAGTTTCCGTGCCGTCATGAACGGACAGATGCGCGAATTGCAGGTGGCGGGCATCGTGCTGTCGCCCGAATACATCTACACTATCGGGCCAGCCTCGCTGTTTCCGGACAACCGGCGCTTCGGCGTGTTCTGGATGAGCCACACGGCGGCTGCGGCGGCCTTCGACCTGGACGGCGCCTTCAACGACATCTCGCTGCGGCTTACCCCCGGCGCCGACGCCGCGCCGGTGATTGCCGCGCTCGATGACATGCTCGACCCTTACGGCGGCACCGGCGCGCATGACCGTGACCGGCAGATGTCGCACAATTTTCTCAAGCACGAGCTGGAGCAGCTTGAGGCGCTGGCGTGGATCATGCCGCCGATCTTCTTCGTCGTGTCGGCCTTTCTGGTCAACATGGTCATGGGCCGGCTGATCGCGTTGGAGCGCCAGCAGATCGGGCTGATGAAGGCCGTGGGCTACCGCACGCGCGAGATTTCGGCGCATTATCTGAAGATGGCAGCGGTGATCGGTGTGCTGGGCGTGCTGATCGGCTGGGCCGCGGGCATCTGGATCTCCGACGGCATGACCGAGCTTTACGCCGAATTCTTCCATTTTCCCTATCTGGTCAGCGCGCCCTCGACAGCGGCGTTTGCAATCTCGGGCGTGCTGGCCGTCGCGACAGTGGTGGTGGGGGCGATGCGGGCCGTGCGGGGCACGGTGCGGCTGCGCCCGGCAGTGGCCATGTCGCCGCCAGAGCCGCCGAAGTTCTCGCGCGGGCTGGTGGATCACCTGGGCACATGGCTGCGGCTGCGCCAGACCACAATGATGATCCTGCGTTCGATAACCCGCTGGCCGGGACGCGCGGCGGTGACATTCCTGGGGGTGGCCACCTCGGTGGCGGTGCTGGTGGGGTCGTTTTTCTTTTTCGACGCGTTCGACGTGATGATGGACGAGATGTTCACCCAGTCGAACCGCCAGCAGATGACGCTCAACCTGACGCGCGAGCAAACACTCGCGGCGGTCGAGGATGCCACGAACCTGCCCGGTGTGCTGCGCGTCGAGGGCGGCTATGCCGTGCAGGTGCGCCTGATCAACGGGCCGCGCGAAAGCCTGCAAAGCCTTCAGGCCCGGCCCGACGACGCCGAGCTTGTGCGCCTGCTCGACCGCGACAGCCGGCCGGTGCCTGTCTCGCCCTCCGGACTGATCCTGCCCGAGCTTCTCGCCGATGACCTGGGCGTGCAGGCAGGCGATGTGCTGGCCGTGGAGTTTCTGGGCGGACACCGTGAAACCCATGCGGTGCCGGTAGCGCAAGTCGCCCGGCAAAGCCTGGGCGAAGCCGCCTACATGCGCGACACGGCGCTGTTCGAGCTGCTGCGCGTCGCGCCGCGCGTCAACCAGTTGAACCTGTTGGTAGACGAAGCCGCCCTGCCCGCCCTTTACGCGCAGATCAAGGCCACCCCCGCGATCAGCGGCGTGGCACTCTGGAGCGAGGTGCGCGTGCAGTATCAGGAAATGGTGGACGAAACCCTGTTCACCATGATCTTCATCTACACAATGCTTGGCGTCCTGATTGCCGTGGGCGTGGTTTACAACGCGGCCCGCATCCAGCTTTCTGAACGTGCGCATGAACTGGCCAGCCTGCGGGTGCTGGGTTTTTCGCGCGGCGAGGTGTCTTATGTGCTGGTGGGCGAGATCATGTTGCTTACGCTGGCCGGTCTGCCGCTGGGCTGGCTGGCGGGCTATGGCTTCGCTGCGATGACGTCGGCGGGGCTTTCCTCGGAGATCGTGAACATCCCGCTTGTCGTCTCGAAGCAGACCTACGCCTGGGCGGCGCTCGTGGTGTTCGTGTCGGCCTTGGGCTCGGTGCTGCTGGTGCGGCGGCGGCTCGACCGGGTCGAACTGGTTTCGGCGCTGAAACAGAAGGAGTAAGCCAATGTCGAAGGCGCGCATTCTTGGCATAACGATGCTTGCCGCGGCGGGGCTTGGCGGGCTGGTATGGGCTTTCTGGCCCGAGCCGGTCGCTGTGGATATGGTCGAGGCTCGCAGCGGCCCGCTCCGCGTCACCGTCGCAGCCGAGGGCGTGACCCGTGTGCGCAACCCGTTTCATGTCACCGCGCCGATCACCGGCACGGCCAGCCGATCACCCGTGCAGGTGGGCGACACGGTCTTGCGCGACACCACGGTGGTGGCCACGATCCAGCCCGCCGAACCTGCCTTTCTGGACGCCCGCGCCCGCGCCGAGGCCGAAGCCGCCGTAACCGAGGCCCAGGCCGCCGTGCGCCTGGCGCAGGCCAATCTGCTGCGCGCCCAGGCCGATCTGGCCTATGCCGAAAGCCAGCTCGCCCGTAATCGCGAACTGGCCGCGCGCGGGGCGATCCCACAGCGGGCCCTGGAAGACACCCAGCAGCAGGTGGAATCCCAGCGGGCAGCACTGGCGGCCGCCGAATCCGAGCTGGAAATGCGCCGCGCCACGCTGGCCCGCACCGAGGCGCATCTGATGGGGCCTTCCGCCCCCGCGCCCGAAGCAGAACCCGGCTCCTGCTGCATCGACATCCCCGCGCCGCTGTCGGGCACCGTGCTGGCCGTATCCGAGACCAGCGCGCGGCTGGTGCAGGCCGGGGAGCGGCTGCTGACCATCGGCGATCTGCGCGATCTGGAGATCGAGGTGGACCTGCTGTCTTCCGACGCGGTGCGCCTTGCGCCCGGCGCGCCCGCCCTGATCGAGCGCTGGGGCCGCGACGGGGCGCTGAACGCGCGGCTGCGCCGGATCGATCCGCAGGGGTTCACCCGTATCTCTGCGCTGGGGATCGAGGAACAGCGGGTGCGCGTCTATCTCGATTTCACCGACCCGCCCGAAACCCGCCGGGGCCTGGGCGATGCCTTCCGCATCTTTGCGCGAATCGTCGTGGAAGAGGCGGAAGATACGCTTCAGATTCCGGTCAGCGCGCTGTTTCGCGACGGCGATGACTGGGCCGTGTTCCGGGTGGAGGACGACCGCGCATTGCTGGCCCGCGTCGAGACCGGGTTGCGCACCCAGAGCGATGTCGAGATACTTTCAGGGCTGACGGCGGGCGACCAGGTCATCGCCTATCCCGGCGACCGGATCAGCGAAGGGGTGCGGGTAATCGCACGCAACGCACGGCGCTGAGCGTCAGCGCCGCGCAATCAAGCGCGTTTGCGGTTACTTACCGCGCCCGAACACATGGCCCGGGATATCGTTGCGGGTCAGGCCGCGTTCGGCCAGTTCCGCATCGCTGAGCGACATCAGGTATTCCATTTCGCGGGCTTCGCTGAAGGTTTCCGCAACGCCCGTCACGAAACGGACCGTCGCCGCGAAAGCCTGGGCGATGCTGCCAAGGATGCCATTGCCGGCGGGGGTGTGGATATGAATGCTTGCCATGATCGTTTTCCTCATGTGTCTGACCTGTGCGCGGGGCAGGCTCATGCCCTTTGCTGTTGCTGATCTTCATATAGGAAGGCCCCCTGTTCTGACTTCCCCCTAAAGGCGAAACCCCGCCTTGCGCCCAGTGCAATGCAGGTGCAGCATTGTTCGCGCGCGCAGACCATTCCGAAAACCCGGTAGACCGGACCCGGCGCTTTGGATAAGCCTGCCGGCAACCACCTGACTGGGGAGAATCCGCGCATGTCCGCTCATGGCCAGCCCTTTTCGATGACCGCCCGCCGCTCGGGGCCGCTGCGCGGCGCGGCCGAGGTGCCGGGTGACAAGTCGATCAGCCACCGCGCGCTGATCCTCGGGGCGCTCTCGGTGGGCGAGACCCGCATCACCGGGCTGCTGGAAGGACAGGATGTGCTCGACACCGCGGAAGCGATGCGCGCCTTCGGCGCTGAGGTCACGCATCACGGCCCCGGCGCATGGTCGGTGCATGGCGTCGGCGTAGGCGGGTTCGCCGAACCCAGCCAAGTGATCGATTGCGGCAATTCCGGCACTGGGGTGCGGCTGATCATGGGCGCGATGGCCACCACCGGCATCACCGCCACCTTTACCGGCGATGCCAGCCTCAACAAACGGCCGATGGGGCGCGTGACCGATCCGCTGGCGCTTTTCGGTGCGCAGGCGGTGGGGCGCGCGGGCGGGCGGCTGCCGCTCACGCTGGTGGGCGCGGCCGATCCGGTGCCGGTGCGCTATGCCACGCCGATGCCTTCAGCGCAGGTGAAATCGGCGGTGTTGCTGGCGGGGTTGAACGCACCCGGCCAGACCGTCGTGATCGAACGCGAGGCTACGCGCGACCATACCGAACGGATGCTTGCAGGCTTCGGCGCGCAGATCACCGTCGAGGACGGCGCGGAGGAGCGCACCATCACCCTGACCGGCCAGCCCGAACTGGTGGCGCAGGACGTCGCCGTCCCGCGCGACCCGAGTTCGGCGGCTTTTCCCGTCTGCGCAGCACTCATGATCGAGGGCTCGGAAATCACCGTGCCTGGCGTCAGCCAGAACCCCACCCGCAACGGGCTGTTCGCCACGCTGGTCGAGATGGGCGCCGAAATCGCCTTCGACAACCCGCGCGAGGAAGGCGGCGAGCCCGTGGCCGACCTGCGCGTGGCGCATGGCCCGCTCAAGGGGGTCGAGGTGCCGCCCGAGCGTGCCGCCAGCATGATCGACGAATACCCGGTCCTGGCCGCGCTGGCCGCCACCGCCGAGGGCGCGACCGTGATGCGCGGGGTGCGCGAACTGCGCGTGAAGGAAAGCGACCGCATCGCCGCAATGGCGCGCGGGCTGGAGGCTTGCGGCATCCGCATCGAAGAAACCGAAGACAGCCTCACCGTGCATGGCACAGGAGCGGGCGGCGTGCCGGGGGGGGCGACGGTGCAAAGCCATCTGGACCACCGCATCGCCATGAGCTTTCTGTGCCTCGGGCTGGCCGCGCGCGCGCCAATCACGGTGGATGATGCCAGCCCCATCGACACCTCCTTTCCCACCTTCGGCGCGCTGATGCAGGGGCTTGGCGCTTTGATCGAGCGCGCGGACTGAGCGCGGCCAGCAAGGGGGCGCCCATGAAACTGACCATCGCCATCGACGGGCCGGCCGCCGCCGGCAAGGGCACGATCAGCCGCGCGGTGGCGGCACATTTCGGGCTGGCGCATCTGGATACCGGGTTGCTTTACCGCGCGGTCGGCGCGCGCGTGGCCGAAGGCATGGAACCGCTTGAAGCCGCGCAAACGCTGAGCGAAGCGGATCTGGCGCGCAGCGATCTGCGCAGCGCCGCCGCCGGGCGCGCGGCCAGCGAGGTTGCCGCCCTGCCCGAGGTGCGCGCGGCCTTGGTGGATTTCCAGCGCGCCTTTGCCGCGCGGGCGGGCGGCGCGGTGCTCGATGGCCGCGACATCGGCACGGTGATCTGCCCCGATGCGGACGTGAAGCTGTTCGTCACCGCCAGCGCCGAGGTGCGCGCCCACCGCCGCTGGCTGGAGCTGCGCGCGGCCGAGCCGGACCTGCGGGAGGCTGACGTGCTGGCGGAACTGCGCGCGCGCGACGAACGCGACAGCCAGCGCAGCACCGCACCGCTGCGCCCCGCCGAAGACGCCGTCACGCTGGACACCTCGAAGCTGAGCATCGAGGAAGCCGTGGCGCAGGCGGTGGAACTCGTGCGCCGCGCCGTGGCGGGCCGGGAATGAAACGGCCGCCCCGAGGGGCGGCCGCAACTTAGCTTAGCTCATGTAGCGGCTTTTACTTAACGCTGATTTAAACGAAAGCGAACTCGTCGCATGTATCGGGGATCCATGCCTCATCGAAATTAAGGGTGTAGTCGATATCCTTATCGGAAATTGGCTCTCCGGAAGGAAACGGCTCATTACCGGGGTCATTATCGAGTTCGAAAAACGCGCTACTCTTGGAGTTCGGGTTGTCGAAAACGAAGTCCTGATCATAGAGATTCGAATCCTCAAAGAGGTTTTTCCCTCCCTTGATCTCAACCCCCAGAAGCGTTGCATCCTCCAGAGCAGGGTAAGTATCATAGATGGTGCCGAGCGCGTTCTTATACCAAGTATCAAGGTTGTTGACGCAATCGTTACCCTCGAACTCGTCTGGAATATTGATCTTGATTGTAATGTATCCATCACCTTGGCTGCTGATCTCTCCTTTATCTTTCTCTACCGGGCTCGTATCTAGGTCCTTGACGCCCTCGCCGTCAAAATAGAACAGCACATATGAAATGTCCCTATCGAGGTCCGGGAAGTGATCGGTCGGCTCTTCCGGCGGTGTATACTCATCGCCAACCAGCTTCAGCGAACCGCCTGGCGCATTGGTGCTGGTGACGCGGATGCCAAGTAGTTCGATATCATCGAGGTCGGTCGGAAATCCATCGAGCGGGAAGGTCGCGGTCGTGGGTTTGTCCGGATCACCGCTTGCCACCAGATAGGTGTCGGGCGGGGTCTTGCCCAGGCCGGGGTTGGACAGCTTCACGCCGCCGTCCCACTCGACGGGTTCGCCGTCGAATTTCGAACCCTCGCCGTTCATGTTCAGCGATTTGTCCTTCTTGGCGTCGAAGTTCTCGAACGTCCCGTTATTCGTATCGTTCTCACCATCGCTATGGTAGAAAGCGTTGAAATTGCCCTCACCCGCATGGACAGTGACCTTCGCCTGGACGACCCCGTCCTCAACGAACAGCTCCACCTCGAACTTGTAATAGGTGCCATCTTCGAGGCTTCCGCCTTCATACATGAATGTCTTGGTGCTCATCTCGTTAACTCCTTGCAAGCGGCCGAGCAGACAGCCGCCATCCGCTCCCGGATGGATGATCCGGGCTATTGGTATTGCTTTCGAAACAGTTCAACCGCTGCGGCCGCGTTAATCCGGCCGCAACAACAGTCAGTCGGGTGCAGGCACCCGAGCGGCTTTCGGTTTCCCAAAAGTCAAAGGATCGCCGCGCCCACAGAAATTGGCCGCGACCGGTGGCAGGTGGGGCAGCCCTTCAAACCAAGGCATGGGCCACCCGAACGGCCTCATTTTACCATATTTCTGCCGCAATCAACCGAAATTCAGCGACTGACGCCTCATTTTCGCCCCATTTTTACGGGTCCGTTACGCATTCCCAAGACTATATACCTCTTTGGATTGTGCTACTAAAATGCGCCGCAACGCAAAGTAGCGAAACAATCCTTGACATTCGATCTGGCCGAATCACCTTGCGGTCCCCGCAGCTTGGCGCTTGCGTCGCGGGCACGGGCGCGGTATAGGCACGCCAGTCAAAGGGCGTCAGACCCAAGCGGACGGATCGGGCAGGGCCGGGAATTTTCTCAGGCCCGTTTTCGTTTTGGCTCACCGCCATCATTGGGGGTGCCTTGTGACACAATCTGAAAGACCGGCGGAGCCAACCGTCAGGCCGGAAAATCGACTGTAAAGGAACTGAAACACGCATGTGTGCTAAAGCAACCATGGAGGAGTTCGAGGCCCTCCTGAACGAAAGCCTCGAAATCGACACCCCGGACGAAGGCAGTGTCGTCAAGGGCCGCGTTCTTGCCATCGAGGCAGGCCAGGCCATCATCGACGTGGGCTACAAGATGGAAGGCCGCGTCGACCTGAAGGAATTTGCCAACCCCGGCGAAGCCCCCGACATTTCGGTCGGCGATGAGGTCGAGGTCTATCTCGACCGGGTCGAGAACGCCCGCGGCGAAGCCGTCATCAGCCGCGACAAGGCCCGCCGCGAGGCCGCCTGGGACCGTCTGGAAAAAGCTTATGCCGATGAAGAGCGCGTCGAAGGCGCCATCTTCGGCCGCGTCAAGGGTGGCTTCACCGTCGATCTGGGCGGTGCCGTGGCCTTCCTGCCCGGCAGCCAGGTCGATGTGCGCCCGGTGCGCGATGCCGGCCCGCTGATGGGCCTCAAGCAGCCCTTCCAGATACTCAAGATGGATCGCCGCCGCGGCAATATCGTCGTCTCGCGCCGCGCTATCCTGGAAGAGTCCCGCGCCGAGCAGCGCGCCGAGGTCATCGCGAAACTGGCCGAGGGCGATGTGGTCGATGGTGTGGTCAAGAACATCACCGAATACGGCGCATTCGTCGATCTGGGTGGTGTTGACGGGCTTCTGCACGTCACCGACATGGCCTGGCGCCGGGTCAACCACCCCTCCGAGATCCTGTCGATCGGCGAGACGATCAAGGTGCAGATCATCAAGGTCAACAAGGAAACCCACCGCATCAGCCTGGGCATCAAGCAGCTCCAGGCCGACCCGTGGGATTCGGTGGCCGACAAGTATGCGCTCGGCTCGGTCCACAAGGGACGCGTGACCAACATCACCGATTACGGCGCCTTCGTGGAGCTGGAACCCGGCGTGGAAGGTCTGGTGCATGTCTCGGAAATGAGCTGGACCAAGAAGAACATCCACCCCGGCAAGATCGTCTCGACCAGCCAGGAAGTCGAAGTCATGGTGCTCGACGTCGATCTGGCCAAACGCCGCGTCAGCCTCGGCCTGAAGCAGACCCAGCGCAATCCCTGGGAAGTCTTTGCCGAGACTCACCCGACCGGCACCCAGATCGAGGGCGAGGTCAAGAACATCACCGAGTTCGGCCTGTTCGTGGGGCTGGAGGGCGATATCGACGGGATGGTCCACCTCTCCGATCTGAGCTGGGACCAGCGCGGCGAAGAAGCGATCCAGGACTATCGCAAGGGCGATGTGGTCAAGGCTGTCGTCACCGAAGTCGATGTCGAGAAAGAGCGCATCTCGCTCTCGGTCAAGGCGCTCGAGAATGACAGCTTCTCCGATGCTGTCGATGGCGTGAAGCGCGGCTCGGTCGTGACCTGCACCGTCACCGCGATCGAGGATGGCGGCATCGAAGTCGAATACAACGGCATGAAGTCCTTCATCCGCCGTTCCGATCTGTCGCGCGACCGGTCCGAGCAGCGGCCCGAGCGCTTCCAGGTCGGCGACAAGGTCGATGCCCGCGTCACCAATGTCGATGCCAAGACCCGCCGTCTCGGCCTGTCGATCAAGGCACGCGAGATCGCCGAAGAGAAAGAAGCCGTGCAGCAGTATGGCTCTTCCGACTCGGGCGCTTCGCTGGGTGACATTCTCGGCGCGGCCCTGAAAAGCAACGAAAAGGGCTGATCGGGTCAGGAGGCCGCAAAACGGCCTCCTGAACTGCAAGGCAGATCATCCAAGGCCCCGCCGGGACACCCCCGGCGGGGCCTTTCGCATCGCAGCCCACTGGCCCCGCAGGCGCAGGCTGCTAGATTGCAGACCAGTAGCCAGGGAGGCCCCGATGTTTTTCACCACCTCGAAGAAGACCGAAATGATACACCCCGAAGCCGCGCTTGCGGGCCGCGAGGCCCCCATTCCCACCGCCGAGACGCATTTCATCACCGGACGCCCGTTGAAAGCCCCCGTGCCCGAAGGCATGGAGGAAGCGATTTTCGGCATGGGCTGTTTCTGGGGAGTGGAGCGGATGTTCTGGAAGCTGCCCGGTGTATGGATGACCGCCGCAGGCTATGCGGGGGGCTACACCCCGAACCCCACCTATGAAGAGGTTTGCACGGGCCGAACCGGCCATAACGAGGTGGTGCGGCTGATCTTCGACCCTGCGCATATCTCTTATGACGACCTGCTGCGTGTCTTCTGGGAAGGCCACGACCCCACCCAGGGGATGCGGCAGGGCAACGATCTGGGAACGCAATATCGCTCGGGCGTTTACTGGTTCAATGACGGCCAGCGCGCCGCCGCCGAGGCCAGCCGCGCGGCTTACGCCGAACGGCTGCACGCCGCGGGCCTGGGTGTGATCACCACCGAGATCACCCGCGCACCGGCTTTCTATTACGCCGAGGATTACCACCAGCAATACCTCGCGAAGAACCCGGGCGGCTACTGCGGGATCGGCGGCACCGGGGTAAGCTGCCCGATCGGCACCGGGGTTGCCGGCGGCGGGTGACGCCGCCTCGCGGCTTGCCGGCGGCGTTTTCGGCGCACGGTTGCCGTGGCCCGGCGGACGCCGGGCAAGGAATCATTCCAGATAGATCGGCGTGCGGTCGCCCCGCGCGAAACGCTCCAGCACCGCCGGGTAAAGCCGGTGCTCCATCGGCAGCACCCGTGCCGCCAATGTCTCGGGCGTATCGCCGGGCAGGACAGGCACACGCGCCTGCCCCAGGATCGGCCCGTCATCAAGCGCGGCCGTCACCTCATGCACGGTGCAGCCGGCCTGCTTGTCGCCCGCGGCGATGGCCCGCGCATGGGTGTCGAGCCCTTTGTAAAGCGGCAATAGAGACGGGTGGATATTGAGCATCCGCCCCTCGAAACGCGCCACGAAATCGGGGGAGAGGATGCGCATGAACCCCGCTAGGCAGACAATATCGGGCGCGGCTTCGAGCAGCGGCTGCAACAGCGCCGCCTCGAACGCCGCGCGGTCGCGCCCGAAGGCACGGTGATCGACCGCCGCGACCTCAACCCCCATGTCACGGGCCTTTTCCAGCCCGCCCGCCGCCGGGTCGTTGGACAAGACCAGAACCGGGCGCGCCGGATGATCGCCCGTCATCGAGCGCACCAGCGCCACCATGTTCGAGCCACCGCCAGAAATCAGGATCGCCACCCGCCGTGTCACGCCAACGCCCCGGTATAGCTTATGCTTTCGCCGGGTTCGATCTCGCCGATGCGGAAGACGGTTTCGCCCGCCGCCTCGAGCTGCGCCTGCAGCGGCGCGGCCGCCTCGGGGGCCACCACCAGCGCCAGGCCGATGCCGGCGTTGAAGGTGCGCAGAA
>NZ_QNVJ01000027.1 GCF_003350345.1 Alkalilacustris brevis | reverse complement strand
ATGACCCCAGGCCGGCAAACGACCCTCCCAACGCCAATCCGGCTCAAGATCCTGAGGGGTCAATAGATTGGGCAACAAAGCACGCGACATCGGACGGCTCCTTCTTCAGGAAAGGGAGGGCTGGATCATGGTCCGGCCGCCGGAACAATCGGCGACCGGAAAGGGGCAGTTGCGGCCGCCGCGAACGGCAGCCGCGCCATCATCATTCGGCGGCCTTGGGCAGCTCGAGGCCGGTGGGGTAGGGCTTGTTTTCGCTTTCAAGCTTCATCCCGGCCGCGATCGCCATGGTTTCCATCATGGCCATGAAATCCTTGGCGAGGTATTCCTCGGGGTCGGCCTGAAGCTGTGCGGCCCCGAAATGCGACTGCAGCGCCTCGCGGGTGGTCGCTGTGACCGGCATCGGCACGCCGAGGTTGCGCCCGGCGCTCAGGCCCAGGTCCAGGTCCTTGCGCAGCAGTTCCGGGGTGAAGGTCGTGGTCCAGTCGAGATTGATCATTGCGTTCGACTTGTAGCGTGTGAAGACCGAGCCCATCACCGAATTGTTCATGAAGTCGAGGAAGGCACTGCGCGGCACGCCGGCCTTTTGCGCCAGCAGGGTGATCTCGATCATGTTCTGGGTGACCACGCCGAGGAACACGTTATGCGCGATCTTGCAGAACCGGGCCAGTTCGCCCTCACCGACATAGGACACGCCGCTGGCGGCGATGTCGTTGAGCATCGGCTCGACCTTGTCATAGACGGCGCGCGGACCCGAGGTGACGGCGCTGAGCTTGCCGGCGCGCACGCATTTGCCGTTGCCGCTGACCGGCGAGGCCAGAAGTTCGGTGCCACGCTCGGCCAGGCGGGCGCGGATTTCGGCTGACTGCTCGACCGCGATCGACGAGCAGTCGACGACGATCTTCGGGGCCTTGTCGCCCGAAAGCACACCTTCGGGGCCGAAGCAGACCTGTTCGACATCCTTGCCGGTCGAGACCATGATGAACAGCACGTCCACCCCGCCCAGGTCGCGCGGGCTGTCGACCAGTGTGGCGCCCTTTTCGGCCAGCGGCTCGGCCTTGGCGCGGGTGCGGTTCCAGATATGCACGTCATGTCCGGCATCGACAAGGCGTTCGGCCATCGGGTAGCCCATGCGGCCCATTCCGATCCAGCCCAGGGTCATTTTGCTCATTGGATTTCCTCCGTGATAGAAAGCTCAACCTCGCCCGTGAGGGCATTTCATCGTCCGGCTGCCCGGGAAGGCGCCGTGTTTCGTCAGCAAGTCCTGCCCCAAGGGAAGGCAGAACCTTTTCCGCGCAGGGGTTTCCGCACGGGCCTTTTCGGCTTTCGGCTGCGTCCGGTGCCTCTGGGGGCGCGTGGCCGCAAGAGTTGCGCAATCGTTTGCACGAGCCTCTAGCATGTGGCCCGAAAACGGGTCAAGAAAATTATGCAACCGATTGCGCGATGCCGCCCCGGAAGGTAGTGTGACGCAGCGGCAGGATCATCCGCCGCCGGGAAGGTATGGTGCAGACCGGCATGAAAAAGGCCATCACTCTCAGGGATATCGCGCGAGAAACCGGCGTACATGTTTCAACGGTATCGCGCGCGCTGGACGCGAGGACGCAGGCCTCGCTTACCGCCGAGGTGGTGGAGCGGGTGCGCGCCACGGCCGAGCGCATGGGCTACCGGCCGAACCGGCTGGCCTCGGGGTTGCGGACGAATCGAACCATGACAGTGGGCCTGGTGATTCCCGATATCACCAATGCGGTCTTTCCGCTGATCGTGCGCGGGATCGAAAGTGTGCTCGAGCCGCTTGGATATGCCTCGATCATCGTCAACACCGACAACCTTTCCGAGCGCGAGCACCGCCTTGTCGACCTGCTGCAGGAACGCGGTGTCGACGGGGTGATTCATGCCGCCGCCACGCGCAACGACCCGAAGATCGTCGAGATGGCCGCGCGCGGCATCCCGATGGTGACGGTCAATCGCAGCATCGAGCATTCGGATATCCCCGCCGTGGTCAGCGACGATGCGCGCGGCGTGCAGATGATGTTGCAGTACCTGTATGACCAGGGGCACCGGCGCATCGCGCATCTGTCGGGACCTGCGCAATCCTCGACCGGGCAGGCCCGGCGGCAGGCCTTTGTCGAGGCGGCGCAAGCCTTGGGGCTCGAGCTGCCGCAGGCGGCCATTGTCGAATCCGCCCGCTATGAAGAGGATGAAGGCCGCCGCGCGGCCTTGCGCCTGCTCGACAGTGGCTGGCCGTTCACCGCGATCCTGTGCGCCAATGACCGGCTTGCGCTTGGGGCGATTGCGGTGTTGCGCGCGCGCGGGCTGGATTGCCCGGCCGATGTTTCAGTGACCGGGTTCAACGACATGCCGCTGCTCGATCTCATTCTGCCCCGGCTGACCACCATTCGTATCCAACAGTTTGAGGTGGGCAAGGCCAGCGCCGAAATTCTGGTGCGCATCATGACTGAAACCACGCCGCGGATCCCGCGCGAGACGGTGCTGCCCGTGTTTCTGGTCGAACGCGACAGCGTGGCGCCGCCGCGCGCCGCAAGCCGGCGCGCCTGTTGAGACGCGTTTGCCCCGCGGGCAGCGGAGTGCTGCGGGAGGTAATGAAGCTGCGCTAAGCATTTCCCTCGCCATGCGGCGGGAAAGAGATTACGTTTTGGCAACGGCAAAAGGGCGGTTCGGACATTCCGCGCCTCGGCCGGGCAGGCCTTGGGCTGACAAGCAGGGACAGGAGTCAACCATGTCTATCAAGAGTATCCTCGCCACCTATACCGGCAGCGCCAGCGGGGCCAGCGGCCTGGGGCTGGCGGTGCATATGGCAAAGAAATACGATGCACATCTGACCGGGGTGGTCTGGCATGGCCCCTCCATGATGGAGAGCCATTACAGCCAGTACATGACCGCCGATATCGAAGAGATCCTGCGCGCGCGCGATTCAGAGGTCGTTGCCGGCATCCGCGCCGATTTCGACAAGCGGGTGGCCGAGGCGGGCCTCGAGGGGCGCGCGGAATTCCTGGACCTCAGCAGCGGCTCGGATCTGAGTCTTGCCGAATGTGCCCGCGCCTATGATGTGGTGGTGATGGGGCTGGCGGAACTCGATATGGGCCAACGGAATTTTGCCGCGCGGCCCGATGTGGTGGCGCTGCGCAGCGGCCGGCCGGTGATCCTGGTGCCGTCCGAATACGCGGTGGAGTCGCTGGTCGAGAATGCGCTTATCGCCTGGGACGGCAAGCGCGCCGCGGCGCGGGCGCTGGGGGATGCGATGCACATTCTCGAAACCAAGGAAAAGGTGACGGTGCTGACCGTGGGCGAGGCCCCGCCTGCCCGCCCCGGCGCCGATATCACCGACCTGCTGCACCGTCATGGTATCGAGGCGGAGCGTATCGTTCGCGCGCCCGGAAGAAAGGGCACCGGGCATACCATTCTCGACGCCGCCCGCGAGGTTGGCGCGGGGCTTCTGATCATGGGCGCCTATGAACACAGCAAGTTCAGCGAAGACCTGATGGGCGGCGTGACCCGCGACATCCTGGAAAACGCCCATCTGCCGGTGCTCATGTCGCACTGAGCGGGCGCAGCCGACCTGCCATGCCGGGGCGGGGGCCTGCGCCCCCCCCCCCCGGAGGGTTCACACGGCTGTCATTCTCTGCCGGCCATCCGGGCTTGACCTTGCCCCGCTTTCCAAGGACGGTGCGCGAAACCTCGCAATCGCATGAGACGTATGGCCGCGCGCACCCCTCCCTTTGCCCGCTTCGAATGGATGATCGCCTGGCGCTATCTGCGCGCCCGGCGCGCCGAGGGCGGCGTCAGCGTGATGACCTGGATCAGCCTGATCGGCATTACCCTGGCGGTATTCGCGCTGATCGCCACGCTGGCGGTGCGCTCGGGCTTTCGGGCCGAGTTCGTCGACACGATCCTGGGCGCCAATGCCCATGTGACGATCTATTCGGCGGTGCATGTCACCGAATCCGGTCAGGCCACGCGGGCCATCGACAATTTCGACGAGATCGCCGCGCGCGTTGCCGCGGTGCCCGGCGTGACCCGCGCCGCGCCGCTGATCCGGGGCCAGGTGCTGGCCAGCAACGAGGGGCGTAACGCGGGCATCGAGCTTTTTGGCATGTCGCTCGAGGATCTGCGCGGTGTGCCGAGGGTCGTTGACCCGGAAACCGGGCGCGGCGATCTGGAGCGTTTTGACGAAGGGGTCGCCATAGGCTCGGGCGTGGCGCGCGAGTTGAACCTCGATATCGGCGACCGGGTGCGGCTGATCCTGCCCGACGGGGTGCAGACCCCGTTTGGCCCCTCGCCGCGCATCAATGCCTATGAGGTGGTCTATATCTTCACCGCCGGCCGCTATGACATCGACCGAACGCGCATCTACATGCCTTTCGACGAGGCACAGAGCTATTTCAACCGCGAGGGTGTAGCCGACGAGATCGAGATCATGGTCGTCAATCCTGAGCGGCTGGAGCAGATCCTGCCCGAAATCCTGCGCGCGGGCGGCGAACGGGCGATGATCTGGACCTGGCGCGACAGTGCCGGCAGCTTCCTGCGCGCGCTGGAGGTCGAGGACAACGTGATGTTCGTGATCCTGTCGATCCTGGTGCTGATCGCGGCGATGAACATCATCTCGGGGCTGATCATGCTGGTCAAGAACAAGGGCCGCGACATCGGCATCCTGCGCACCATGGGGCTGACCGAGGGCGCGGTGCTGCGCGTGTTCTTCATCTGCGGCGCTTCGGTGGGTGTGATCGGCACGGCCCTTGGCGTGGTGCTCGGCGTGTTGTTCGCGATCTATATCGACGAGGTGTTCTCCTTCGTGAACTACGCCATGGGCGGCGGGGTCTGGGACCCGTCGATCCGGGGCATTTATGCGCTGCCGGCCGAGTTGCGGCTTTACGATGTGGCCCGCGCTGTGGGCCTGTCGCTGGGGCTTTCGTTCATCGTGACGATCTTTCCGGCGCGGCGGGCGGCGCGGATGAACCCGGTGGAGGCGCTGCGCTATGAGTGACGCCGGGGCAATCCTTGCACTGGAAGACATCACCCGGACCTACAACAAGGGCCGCCCCAACCAGGTCGAGGTGCTGCGCGGCGTCAGCCTGTCGCTGGCGCGCGGCGAGGTGGTCGCGCTGGTGGCGCCTTCGGGGGCCGGGAAATCGACATTGCTGCACATCGCCGGGCTGCTCGATACGCCCGACTCGGGCCATGTGCGCATCGAGGGCGAGGATTACACCGACAGCCCCGACGCGATGCGCACGCTGGCGCGGCGGATGCAGGTGGGGTTCATCTATCAGTTCCATCACCTGCTGCCCGAGTTCAGCGCGCTGGAAAACATCGTGCTGCCGCAACTGGCCAATGGCATCCCCCAATCGGTGGCCG
Source organism: Alkalilacustris brevis (assembly GCF_003350345.1). Classification (GTDB taxonomy): domain Bacteria; phylum Pseudomonadota; class Alphaproteobacteria; order Rhodobacterales; family Rhodobacteraceae; genus Alkalilacustris; species Alkalilacustris brevis. The sequence goes on along the minus strand of NZ_QNVJ01000027.1, from coordinate 25,396 downwards.
AGGCGCGCGCGCGTGATCTTCTGGCACGCGTCGGTGTGGAACCGCGGGCCGACCACCGCCCCGCCGCGCTGTCGGGCGGCGAGCAACAGCGCGTGGCCTTCTGCCGGGCGCTGGCCAACCAGCCGGGCATCCTGCTGGCCGACGAGCCCACCGGCAACCTCGACCCCGACACGTCGGAGCAGGTCTTTGCCGTGCTGATGGGCCTGGTGCGCGACACCGGGCTTTCGGCGCTGATCGCCACCCATAACCTCGCGCTGGCCAAGCGGATGGACCGCGTGGTGCGGCTGGATCACGGCCGGGTGGTGGAATAGCGCGCAGCCAGATCGGTGCGCCCCGGGTTGCGCCACGCGATCCGGTCCGGCCCGGGCGGCCTGCGCCGGCTTACCAGAGCGAACGGATGACGAAATCGCCCTCCTGCTGGCCGGCGGGTGGCTGGAAATCACCCTGATCGGGCGCCATGCTGCCCGCAGGGGGAATGTATCCGCCATCACCGTAAAGCCACTGGCCCTGGTCGCTCAGCAGGCCCGGCGGCCAGTTGGCGGCGGCCATCTGCTCGGTCGCGCGGCGCAGCCCGTCGCTGCCGATCAGCCCTGCCTCATGCGCCTGGCGCAGGATATCGGCCGAGATCAGCGCGGCCGAGGTGCCGCCGGTGGGGCGCCCGGGGATGCCGCGGTTGTCGTCGCGGCCCATCCAGACGCCCACCGCCGTATCGGGGGTAAGCGCCACGAACCAGGTGTCGCGGTGTTCCTGCGAGGTGCCGGTCTTGCCGATCACCGGGACGGGATGCTCGCGGAAGGCCTGGAACCCGGTGCCGCGCAGCACCACGCCGCGCATCATCGATTGCAGATTTCCCAGGTCGCGGGCACGGACCACCGCGTTGCCCGTCCTGCTGTCGGGGCGCCGCCAGAGCGTTTCGCCCCGCGCCGTGGCGCCGGCGACGATATGTGGTGTGACCGGAACGCCATCATTCGCCAGCCCGGCATAGCCGCCCACCAGGTTGCGCAACTGCACTTCGGAACTTCCCAGCGCCGCACTGAGCACCCGCGCCATGCCGCCACGCGAATAGACGCCGAAGGTTTCGGCCATGTCGGCCATGGCGTGAATGCCGATGCCATCGGCAATATTCACCGCCACCAGGTTCGAGCTGCGCTCAAGCCCCTGGAACATGGGGATTTCGCCGCTCTGGCTGCGGTCATAGTTCTGCGGGCGCCACAACTCGCCCGACTCGTCGTAGTAATCGCGCTCCCAGTTGGGGATTGGCGTGTCAGGCGCATAGCCACGGTCCAGCGCAGCCATCCACAAGAACGGCTTGATCGCCGATCCGGGCTGGCGCATCGCGCGGGTGCGGTCGAAGGCGCTGAGCGCGGCGTCGTGCCCGCCGATGCTGGCCAGGATCGCGCCGGTGCGGGCGTTCATCACCACCACCGCGCCCTGCAATTCGGGGATCAGCCTGGCCATGAGTTCGCCCTCGGCCAGTCGGGCGGGCAGGATATGGCCGGGCCGCGGGGTGTAGCCCTCGGGCAGGGTCTCAGACTGCACGGTGATCCAGACGGGCGTGCCCTGGCCACTGTCGGAAAGCGCGCGCCAGGCGCCGTCGCCCGCGTCGGCGATCAGGATCAGCCGGAACAGCCCCTCACCGGCCGACATGTGGCGGGCGGCCTCGTCGCGCGCGGCGCGCAGATCGGCATCGGCAGGGGGCTCATCGGCTGCCAGCCGCCGCAGCAGCGCGGGCGAAAGCTGACCGGCAACGCCCTGGCGCGCCAGTCTCTCGATACCCGCGCGCAACGCTTGCTCCGAGATGCGCTGCCAGTCCTGATCGACGGTCAGGTCAAGCTCCAGCCCCGCCTGCGCGCGCAACGTCGCGGGCAGATCGAGCGCGCGCAACTCGGCGCTGGTGGCGCGCACGGCCCACAGGTCGCCCGCCTCGCGCAAGGGTGAGGCGATCACGTCGATCGGCTCGGCGCGGGCCGCTTCGGCCTCTTCCGGGCTGGCCCAGCCCAGGGCCTCCATCCGGTCGATCACATGATCGCGGCGCGCGCGGGCGCGTTCGGGGTTGCGTGCCGGGTCGTAATAGCCCGCCCCGCGCAGCAGACCTGCCAGAAGGGCGCTTTCGGCAAGGGTTACGTCGGCCCAGTCTTTGCCAAACCAGGCTTGCGGCGCTCGCGAGGCGCCCGTTACCCCGCGTCCGAACCATGCCGAGTTCAGATAAGCCAGCATGATTTCGTCGGGGCCGAGATCGATATGCGCGCGCACGGCCAGCACGGCCTCGGCGATCTTGCGCTCGATGCTGGCTTCCGAGCCGGTGACGATGTTCTTCACAAGCTGCTGGCTGAGTGTCGAGCCGCCGCGCACATCGCCACGCAGGGCCGAAACCGCAGCCGAGCCGGTTGCCAGCGGGTCGATGCCCGCATGAGCGCCGAAGCGCTTGTCCTCGATCGCCATGACCGCGCGCAGGAAGGTTTCGGGAAAACCGTCGATCAGCGCGGGCACCGTGCCCGCCGTTGCAAAGCCCGCAGGCTCGCCCCCGCTATAGTTCAGATGCGCAGCATAGCCCGAGGGCGGTGCCTGTATCTGCCCGGCCAGATCAACCGCCGGCAGGTCGATCCCGCCCAGCGGGCCGGTCATCGTCGCGGCCAGCAGCCCGGCGCCAAGGTTGGCCAGCGAGAACAATCCAGCATCGGGCATCGCGCAACAATCCTCCGGTTGCGGCGGGCCGTGTCGCCCCGCCTTGCAATTCTTCGCCCCTCGGGTTGCCGCGCTATACCGGCGCCGGGCGTTCAGGGGTGTTATATCGTGCAGCCATGCCGGGTGGGCAACCCGTTCCGGCCGTGCTTTGGCGTCAAGTGTATTCTTTCTGCACCTTAGGGCCGATCACGATTGCGCAGGGTGGCGCATTTTCGGGTGCGGGCGGGGTCAGTCGGCAAGATGCCGCGCGCTCAGACCCAGGCGGGCGGCCAGGTCGCGCCGCCCGGCGAGGTCGCGCTCAGGCCATTCGGCCAACTCGTCAAGGTGCAGCGGCGCCTCGGGTGCGATGTCGAGCGCCAGCGCGCCCCCCCCCAGCAGCATCTGTTGCAGCGCGTCGGCAAGCGCGCCCGCCTCGGCCAGTCCAAAACCGGCGGCCATCAGCGCCCCGCGGCCCGCGCCGGCGACCAGCCCGCCATCTAGCCGCTCAAGCCGCCCGGCCTCGCGCAGCCCCGGCATCAGCTCGCCCGCTTCGTGCAGGCGCAACTCGGCTCGGACAAGCGCGCCCTGGTCAAGCTCGGCCAGGAATTCCAGACGGTGGGTTTCGGCGGCATTGACGGCAAGCCCCGTCATGCCCTCGAGCCGTGCCGCGCCCCCGCCTTCGCCTTCGCCCAGGCGGGCTTCGCCATCCAGACCCAGGCTTTCGACCCCGAGCTGCCCGGCCAGCGCCGGCAGCGCCGTGCTGAGCGCGCCCAAAAGCGCGGCCTCGATCCGCAGCCCGGCCCATTCAACCAAGTCGGTGTCGTCTTCGGGCCGGTGGCTCAGGCCCAGCCGTTCGGCGGTGGCGACGATGCGCATCTGCCCGGTGGTGTTTTCCTCGCCCAGGAACCGTGCGCCGGGGGGCACGCCGGCGCGCAGCCGGTCGAGGTCCAGTCGGGCAAGCCGCCCGGTTTCCGGCGCGCCTTCGAGATCGAGAAAGAAGAACTGCCAGCGCAGGCCCAGCGGATCGGTGATATTGCCATCCGAAAGGCGGCGGCTCAGCCGGCCATCAGTGCCGACCCCCTGCTCAAGCAGCAATGCGCGGCCCTGTCCCAGCGGGGTGGAAAGCGTGACCTCGTCGCCATCGGCGGGCGCGAGTTCCAGCGCCGCGCCACCCGGCAACGCCCAGCTTTCGCGCTCCTGTGCCGTGGCGGGGAAGGCCGCGGTCATGGCCAGCAGGGCAAGCGCGGCGGCGGCAAGGGGCAGGGCCGGGGCAGGGCGGTGATCGGTGGTCGGGTGCATTCTGGCGTGGCTCCGTTCGCGTCGCGGATTGCCGCGCGGCTGCGGCAAGGGGCGCGGATCATGGTTGTCGTGACGCATAGAATGAAGATGCGCCGCGAATTGCAAGGCCGGCCGGTCACACCGGCGACAGGCGCGCGATGTTTCGCTGGCTGGTGGCGGGTGCGGCGCATGTCTCGGCCCGCGATACGCATGCCCTGCCCGGCGGAGACCAGCGGCTCGGGACCAACAAGTCGCGCGGCAGAGATTGTTCCTGCCGCGATCCTGTCTTATATGAGTTTTCGCAGCCGCGTGGGAGATGATGCCTTGCTCGATGTGACCAATATGCGGTCGGTTCTGGCTGACCATTACGATCTTGCACCGTCGATGGAGGCGGCCGAGGCCACGCGCGACATTCATGCCCGCATGGCCCGCGTCGTGCCGCTGGCCGACTGGGCCGTCTACGCACCATACGTGATCGCCATAAACCGGCTAAAGAAGGAACGCGACGCGGTCGTTCTGGCGCATAACTACATGACGCCGGAAATCTTCCACGGTATTGCCGACCGCGTGGGCGACAGCCTCAAGCTGGCCATCGACGCCACCGAGGTGGAGGCGTCGGTGATCGTGCAGTGCGGCGTGCATTTCATGGCCGAGACGTCGAAAATCCTCAATCCCGGCCGCACGGTGCTGATGCCCGACATGGAGGCCGGCTGTTCGCTGGCTGAATCGATCACTGCCGCCGATGTGGAAACCATGCGCGCGCGCTACCCCGGTGCGCCGGTGGTGACCTATGTCAACACCACCGCTGAGGTGAAGGCGGCCTCCGACATCTGCTGCACCTCGGCCAATGCGCTTCAGATCGTCAACGCGATGGAGGGCGACACGGTCATCATGACGCCCGACAAGTATCTGGCGCAGAACGTCGCGCGCGAGAGCCACAAGCGCGTCGCCTGGTGGGACGGCAGCTGCATCGTGCACGAGCTTTACACCGCCGAGGATCTGCGCGCCTATCGCGACAGCGACCCCGAGGTGAAGATCATCGCGCATCCCGAATGCACCCCCGATGTGGTGGCCGAGGCCGATTACACCGGTTCTACCGGCGGCATCATCGACTGGGTGCACCGGCACAAGCCGGGCAAGGCGATGCTGGTGACCGAGTGTTCGATGGCCTCGAACATCGCCGATGCGCTGCCCGAGGTCGAGTTCGCGCGGCCCTGCAACATGTGCCCCTACATGAAGAAGATCTCGCTGGAAAAAATCCTCTGGTCGCTGCACAGCATGACCGGCGAGGTCACGGTCGATCCCGCCGTGGCCGATGGTGCGCGGCGCGCTGTGCAGCGGATGATCGACCTCAGCCGCAAGCTGCAGGGCTGACGCGTCAGGATGGGCGGGCAGACCGTCGCAACCGGGCGCGTTGTCATTGCTGGTGCCGGGATTGCCGCGCTTTACGTGGCACTGCGGACCACCCCATGCCCGCCAACCATGCCTCGCAAACGGAGCCCCAGCCATGAGCGACCCTGAAAGCGCGATTCCCGGCGCGCTGACGCCCTTGCCCGAAATCCTGCTCGAGCCGCTGTTGCGTGCCGCGCTGCACGAGGACCTTGGCCCCTCGGGCGATGTGACCAGCCGCCTTGTCATCCCGCCTGAAACCAATGCCCGCGCCGCGATCCGCGCCCGCGAGGAAGGCGTGCTTTCAGGGATGCAACTGGCCGAAATGGCCTTTCGCCTGATCGACCCGTCGCTGCGCGTCACCACCCGGCTGGGCGACGGGGCGCGCTGTGCGTCCGGCGATGTCGCGCTCGAGGTCGAGGGGCGCGCGCTGTCGATCCTGATGGCCGAGCGGGTGGCGCTGAACTTCGCCGGCCGGCTTTCGGGGATCGCCACCCAGACGGCGGCCTATGTGGCCGAGACCCGCGGAACGCACGCGCGCATCACCTGCACCCGCAAGACCACACCGGGCTTGCGGGTGGTGGAAAAGGCCGCCGTGCGCCATGGCGGCGGGTATTCGCACCGCTTCGGGCTGGGCGATGCGGTGCTGATCAAGGACAACCACATCGCCGCTGCCGGGGGCATCCGCCCTGTGCTCGAGGCCGTCAAGCGCGGCGTGTCGCATATGGTCGCGGTCGAGATCGAGGTGGACACGCTGGCGCAACTGGATGAGGTGCTGGCCATCGGCGGCGCGAACGCCATCCTGCTGGACAACATGAGCACCGAAGACATGGCGCGCGCAGTCGAAATGGTGGCCGGACGCGTGGTGCTCGAGGCGTCGGGCAACATGCGTCTTGAGCGTGTGGCCGAGGTGGCTGCGACCGGGGTTGACTATATCTCGGCCGGGGCGCTGACGCATTCGGCGCGCACGCTCGACCTGGGGCTTGATTTCTGAAGGGCAGACCGGCCGCGTCTCTGCCCGCGACCCGGAAGCCGCAGGACACCCGTGCGGCGTATCGCCCGTAGCCGGCAACAGCCCTTGCGCCCTGCCGCCGCTGCACCTAAACCCGCTGCCATGAGCGACAATTCCTTCACTTCCTCTGCACGCGATGAAACCTCCTTGCGTCTGGCGCTGGTCACAGGGGCCTCGCGCGGGATTGGCCGGGCACTGGCCGAGGCGCTGGCCGCGCGCGGGTGGCATGTGGTGGCGGTGGCGCGCACCGCCGGCGCGCTCGAGGAAATGGATGATCGCGTGCAGCGTGCGGGCGGCCACGCCACGCTTGCACCGATGGACATCACCCAGGACGATGCGATGCGGCATCTTTGCCGGTCGATCCATGATCGCTGGGGCCGGCTGGACCTGTGGGTGCACAGTGCGATCCACGCCCCGCCGATGAGCCCTGCGGGTCATGTCGCGCCGAAAGACTGGGACAAGACCATCGCCACCAACATCCGTGCCACCGGCATGTTGATCCCGATGATCGAGCCGCTCTTGCTGGCGGCCGGCGCGGGCGCGCAGGCGGGTGACGATAGCGGCGCCGGGCAGCCCGCACCCCGGCGCGGGCCCGGCACGGCGCTCTTTTTCGATGATGCGCGCGCGGGCGAGCGGTTTTTCGGGGCCTATGGCGCCTCAAAGGCGGCGCAGATCGCCCTGGCGCGAAGCTGGCAGGCCGAGGCTGCGCGCATTGGCCCGCGCGTGCTGATCGACACGCCCGCTGCGATGCCCACGGCGACGCGCGCGCGTTTCTTCCCGGGCGAGGATCGCAGCCGCCTCACCCCCTGCGCCGACGAGGCCGCGCGGCTCTGCGCGCTGCTGGAAACGCCGCCCGCGCAGGGGTGAGCGGTTTGCTGCCAGGGGCGCGTCCCGCGTGTGAACGCGGGCGCCTGGCGCGGCCGCTTCCTTGCTCAGACGGTATCCAGGTAAAGCTCCACCACCTCTTCGGGGGCAAGCTCGGCCATGTAATGCAGCTCCTGTCGCTTGGTCAGGATCAGGTTGCGGATCAGCCCGGCGGGGAAGATGCGCGCGATTTCCGCACTGCTTTCGAACCGCTCGATCGCGGCGCGCCAGGTGACGGGGATCTGTGGCAGGTCCTGCGCATAGGCATTGCCGGTAATAGGCGGCGGCGGCGTCAGCGCGTCCTCGATTCCGTTCAGTGCCGCGCCCAGAACGCCCGCGATCAGCAGGTAGGGGTTGATGTCGCCCCCCGCCACGCGGTGCTCAATGCGCCGTGCGCGCGGGTTGCCTGAAGGCACGCGTATGGCGGTGGTGCGGTTTTCATAGGCCCAGGCGATGCCGATGGGCGCATGGGCGCCGGGTACGAAACGATCGTAGCTGTTGGCGTGCGGGGCGAACAGCAGCATCGAATCGGGCATCGCGCGCAGGCAGCCGGCGATGGCGTGGTGCAGGGTTTCCGACCCTTCAGACCCACCATTGTCGAAGACATTGGCGCCGTTGCGGTCGAGCACCGAAAAATGCATGTGCATCCCGTTGCCCGGCTGGTCGGCATAGGGTTTGGCCATGAAACTGGCGGCGAACCCGTGGTGCCGTGCCAGCCCCTTGACCAGGAGCTTGAACAGCCAGGTGTCATCGGCGGCCTTGAGCGCGTCATCACTGTGCAGCAGGTTGATCTCGAACTGGCCCAGCCCGGCTTCGGAGATCGCAGTGTCGGCGTCGATGTCCATGGCCTCGCAGGCGTCGTAGAGATCGGTGAAGAAGCGGTCGAAGGCGTCGAGCGCACGCAACGCCAGCGTATCGGCGCCGGGACGGCGCTTGCCCGAACGCGGGCTGGGTGGCACGCGCAGATCCTTGCCGCTGTCATCTATCAGGTAGAACTCCAGCTCGGTCGCCACGACCGGGGTCAGCCCCCGCGCCTTGTAGCGCGCAAGCACCGCCGCCAGCGCGTGGCGCGGGTCGCCGTCAAAGGGGGTGCCATCCTCGCGAAACATCCAGATCGGCAAGAGCGCTGTGGGTGCCTCCAGCCAGGGCATGGGCAGAAAGCCGCGTTCGGTCGGGCGCAGCAGCCCGTCGGCATCGCCCGATTCGAACACAAGCGGGCTGTTTTCGATATCCTCGCCCCAAATGTCGAGATTGAGCACCGAAAGCGGAAAGCGCGTGCCTTCTTTGAGCACCTTGCCGGCGAAACGCGCGGGAATGCGTTTGCCCCGCGCCTGACCGTTCAGATCGACCGCTGCTACACGGATGGTCCTGACCTCGGGGTGTTCCCGCAGCCATTCTTTCATATGTCACCTGATATACTGGGGCCGGAACCGCAGGCGCGGGCGCGCCTCCTGCGGAAGATGGCGGTTGAGGCGTCGGTTGGCCAGCCCGAAAAGCCCGATGATCGCCAGTGTCAGCAATATGAAATACGCCGCCACCAGCGGATAGGCGAAAAAGGGATTGAATGTCTGATCGACAAAGTAGCGCGCGTAATAGAAGGCCTCGCCCGATTGCTGGCGCGCGGGAAAGGCCGACAGGAACACCAGCGTGGTGGAATGGGTCAGGAAGATCGCCTCGTTGGTATAGCTGGGCCAGGCCAGCCGCAGCATGTTCGGCCAGATGATGCGGCGAAACCGGGTGAACCCGGCCATGCCATAGGCGTCGGCGGCCTCCAGATCTCCTCGGGGGATCGAGCGCAGCGCACCGTAAAACAGCTCGGCCGAATAGGCGGTGGTGTTGAGGATCAAGACCAGCAGCCCCCCTACTTGCGCCGTGGTCAGTGGCGAGGTGTCCACCGTGAGCGTGACCACCCCGAGCGGGATGTCGATGCCCCCGCGCGGCAGCAGCACGAAGGCCGAGTAGAAAAAGAAGAACTGGATGAACAGCGGCGAGCCACGGAAAAAGAAGATGAACGCCCCTGCGGGCCGGTTCAGCCATGGGTTTTCGCTGAAGCGCGCCAGCGCCACCGCCGTGGCCAGGAAGAACCCGAAAACGATCGCGAAGCCCGCGAAATAGATGTTCCAGATCAGCCCGCTGGCGATCAGGAAAAGCTGGTCGCAAAGGGTGATGTCCAGCCCGCGCGGCAGCAGTCGTTCGCCATAGTCGCGCCCAAGCGCGCGCAGGATGTAGCCCGTGAAACTTTCCGCGCAGCTTCTCATGCCAGGCCCTTCCGGCGCTGCCGCTCGCCCTCGGCCGTGGCCTGCCCGCGCGAAAGCCTGATGGTCAGCCAGCCGAAGCCGCGCTCGCTCGTCCAGGTCAGGAACAGGTAAAAGGCCAGAAGCACGAGGAAATACCACACCCGCCAGTCGGGATGCGGGTAGGTGTAAAGCGAGGTCTTTGCCCCGCCCAGTTCGCGCGCCCAGTAGACGACATCCTGAATCCCCAACAGGAACAGCAGCGGCGTGGCCTTGATCAGGATCTGCCAGATGTTCGACAGCCCTGGCAGCGCATAGACCCACATCTGCGGCATGACGATCCGGCGGAAGGCCTGCGCGCGCGTCATGCCATAGGCTTCGGCGGTCTCGGTTTGCGCGCGGGGTACTGCCTGCATCGCGCCGAAAAGCGTGTTGGCGGCGAAGGCCCCGAAGACCAGCGCGAAGGCGACGACTGCCATGCCGAAGGCATAGACATCGCGCGCCCAGGCCGAGGCCCCCACCGGCGGCATCTTTGCCTCGCGGCAGACGATGAAATCATTGCCCTGGCGGATCGGCTGATCCCAGTCGGGGCAGTTGATCTGGTGCAGCACCCATTCGATCCCCTGGCCAAGCGCAATGGGCACGAACAGGAAAAACACAATATCCGGCACGCCGCGCACAAGGTTGACATAACCGCGCCCCAGCAGCGTCACCGGCGCGAAATGCGACCGCAGCGCCATCGCGCCCAGCAGCCCCATGCCCAGTGCCACCGGCGCCACCACCAGCAAAAGCAGCACCACCACCACGAACGAGCGGTAGAACGCCAGATGCGTCCCGCTTGTCAGGTAGCAGACGAACCATTGCCAGTCAGGCAGGGCGGAAGGGTCGGCGCAGAATTCGAACATCGCGCGTCCATTCGGGACAGGCCCGGCGCAGCCTCAGGCCGCGCCGGGAGTGCGCCGATCAAAACAGGGGCGTGTCCTCGCCGAACCACTTGACGATCATCTCGTTGAGCGAGCCATCGGCCTTCATCTCGTCGATCGCCGCGTTGAAGGTGGCGCGCAGGTCGTCATCCGTCTGCCGGATGCCCATGCCGATGCCGCCGCCGATCAGCACATCGTCGCCCAGAAACGCCAGCTCGCCGCCCGAATCCGAGACATAGGGCACCAGAAATGCCTTGTCGGCCAGCACGGCATCGACCTCGCCATTGCGCACGGCCGAAATCGTCTCGTCCGGGGTGGGGAATTCCAGCAGGTCTGCCTCGGTTTCAGCAACATATCCCGCCTGGATCGTGTTCGACTGTGCCGCGATGATCCCGTCTTCGACGACCGAGGCGTCGGTGCCGGCCAGGCCCATATAAGCCGAGGGCTCGGGCTGCAGATAGTTCTGCGTGAACGAGATCACTTCCATCCGGGCCTCGGTGATGCTCATGCCGGCCATGATGGCGTCGTAGTTGCCCGACACCAGGTTGGGGATGATGGTATCCCAGTCGTTGATGACCCATTCGCAGGTCAGGCCCGCGCGCTCGCACAGCGCGTCGCCCAGTTCGCGCTCGAAGCCGTCAAGCTCGCCGGTGGCGTCGTTGATGAAGTTGTAGGGCGCATAGGCCCCTTCCGAGCCGAGGCGCACGACGTCCTGCGCCATCGCGCCCGTTGCGCTCAGGGCAAATGCGCCCAAGGTCAGTGTCAGCTTTTTCATGGTTTACTCCCGATTCTGTTGGACTGGTCTTGAAATTCTCATGCCGTCTGACTGTGGCTGAGAAACTGTTGCAGGCGCTCCGAACGTGGTGCGCCGAAGATTGCATCGGGCGGGCCTTCTTCCTCGATCAGGCCCTGATGCAGAAACACGACATGGTTCGAGACATCCGCAGCAAGGCGCATGTCATGGGTGACAAGCAGCATGGTGCGCCCCTCGGCGGCCAGCGCCTTGATGACCCTGACCACCTCCTGCTCGAGTTCGGGGTCGAGCGCGCTTGTCGGCTCGTCGAACAGCAGCGCGCGCGGCTCCATGCACAGCGCGCGGGCAATGGCGGCGCGCTGCTGCTGGCCGCCCGACATCTGCGCGGGGTAGACATTGGCCTTGTCGCCGATGCCGACCTTTTCAAGCAGGGCGCGCGCGCGGGCCTCGACCTCGTCGCGGGGCTGGCGCAGCACGGTCAGCGGCGCCTCCATGACATTTTGCAGCACCGTCATGTGCGACCAGAGGTTGAACTGCTGGAACACCATCGCAAGGTTGGTGCGGATGCGGATGACCTGCGCGCGGTCGGCCGGGTGGCGCCCGGCCCCAACCCCACGCCAGCGCACCGGCTCGCCCTCGAACAGGATCTCGCCCTGCTGGCTGTCCTCGAGCAGGTTGCAGCAGCGCAACAGCGTCGATTTGCCCGAGCCCGACGAGCCTATCAGCGACACCACATGCCCCTTGGGCGCAGTCAGGTGAACCCCCTTGAGAACCTCAAGCTGGCCATAGCTCTTGTGCAGATCACTGATCTCGATGACGGGCTTAGTCTGGTCGGGCACGTTTACCTGCAAGGATGATATCTACACCCAGCATAGTAGGGCGCAAAAACAGGCGTTATGCAATGTTTCGATGTGCTGTGGGGCAGGCGACGCAACGGAAACCGGCGCGGGCAGCAATATATCAGTCCGGGAAACAGTCATGCCGGGCGTGGCAGGCTGGTGGGTGGCGACGCGCGGGCGTGTCAGCCCAGGCGGCGCTTGACCCGCCGGCGGGCAAGCGCATTGTCGCGGTCGTTGATGCCCAGCAAGTTGGCCACCAGCCGCATCAGCCCCGATTCGTCGTGGTCGTGGGCGCCGTCGATCAGCACGATCTCCCACATCGCTTCCAGTTCGGCCTCGCGCTCTTCCAGCGGGGTGGCTGCCTTGACCGCGCGGGTGAAGCGCACCGTGTCGGGCGCCTCGGATTCCAACACCTCGGCGCGTTCGCGCAATTCCCGCGCGGCATCTGCGTCCAGCCCGTACCGGGTGGCCAGGACACGGTCGATCCGGTCGATCTGGGGCTGCGAATAATCGCCATTCACCCGGGCTGCGCGCACCAGAAGCGCCGCAAGCGCAAGGCGGGCATCGGGTTCGGGCAGGGGCGCGGGGCGGGCGGGACCGGTCAGGCGGCGCAGAAGAGCTTCGAACATGCCGCTTATATAGACTGCGCCCGTGCCGCGGCCAATGCCGCGCGCGTATTGGTGAAGTGGCCTGCTCAGCCGTTGTCGACCACCTCGGCGATCTCGTACATGACCGGCTCGAACCCCTTGCACAATTCGTTGAAACGCCGGGTGCGCGGGCGCATGTCCTCGTGGCGCAGCATCGCCTTGAAATCGTCGCGGTGGCGCCACTGGCTGTAATTGGCGATCCGGGTCTGGGCATCGTTGACATGCAGCGCCGCCGCGATGAAGCCGGGCTGGTGGCTGATCACCTCGTGATAGGCGGCGCGCAACTCCTCGAGCAGGTCTTCGCAGGTGCCCGGCGTGACCTCGAACGTGGTCAGAACGGTCTGGCCTTCGGTGCGCTTGTCGATCCTGAGCATGGCGTGCCTCCTCTGGCTGGTGTGCGGCCGCAGCCAGCCTAAAGCAACTCCGGGAAAAGTTGATAGGCTTTTTCGGTTTCGAACTGCGCAAGCGCATGGTTCTACTGCGGTTGGGCGGGTTCGGTAACAAGGCGAAACGCTGTAGCGCGAAGTCGCGCCGCGGTGAAACAGTTCGATGGCGGGGCAGGTAAAGTGCGACAGATCTACAGCCGTGCGAGCACCTCGTCGGCCAGCGCGCGAATCTCCGCGCTGGCGGGGCCGTTTCGCGCCGCCTCGCTCACCCCCAGGCCCCGGCCAAGCGCCTCGGCATAGGCCACGCGGTTTCCCAGCGTCGCGTTGGCGATCCCGGTCTGCATCTCCTGTGCGGCGGCGGCCACTTCACTGGCGAGGCGCGTGCCGCTGCGGGTGCGGTTGAGTACGATCAGCGCCGGGCGCCCCTCGCGCCGGGCAAGATCGAGCACCCCTTCGGTGGCCCAGAGGTCGAGATGGCTGGAGGAGATGGGCACCAGCACCAGATCGGCCTCGCGCAGCGCGGGGCGCAGATCGGCATCGGCCCTGGGCGGAGTGTCGACGATCACGATATCATGTTCGCGCCGCAGTTTCTCGCACTCGTAAGAGACCCCCCAGGCCGAGGCAGTCGAGAATTCCAGCGCATGGGCCGCGCCAGCCGCGCGCCGGGCCATGAACCAGCGCCCCAGGCTGCCTTGCGGGTCGGTGTCGATCACTGCCACCCGCTGGCCCCGCCCGGCCAGTTCCACGGCGAGGCTGGCGGCCAGCGTGGTCTTGCCCGAGCCGCCCTTCTGCTGCGCGATCGTGATAACAACGCCCATGACTGCCCCTTGCCAGTTGTTGCCGCAGCGCAGCATAGACCAGTTCCGGCGTTTTTGCACCTGTCTTCAACGGGACCGGCGCGGCTGCGTCGCGAAAGGTGCCTTGCCGGGCGCTCCTTGCGGCGCGGGATGCCTTCGGCGAGGATATTTGAGCCAAGAAGAACAGGATGTTGCAAGAAAGGGGCGGGGCGCGGCCCTTTTCAGCAAGGTGGCCGCGGGGCTGTCCTCAGGCCGCGGGGGGCAGCACGCCCTTTTCGCGGGCCAGGCTGTGGATGCGTTCCTGAAGTTTCTCGAAGGCGCGCACCTCGATCTGGCGGATGCGTTCACGGCTGACGCCATACTGATTGGACAGATCTTCAAGCGTGACCGGGTCGTCGCGCAGCCGGCGCTGGGCGAGGATGTCCTTTTCGCGATCGTTGAGCACATCCATCGCCTGGGTCATCAGCGCGCGGCGGGTTTCCAGCTCGTTCTTCTCGGCGTAGTGTTCGGCCTGGTCGGCGTCTTCGTCTTCCAGCCAGTCCTGCCAGGAGGTCGCACCGTCGCCATCCGAGCCGATCGTGGCATTGAGCGAGGCATCGCCGCCCGACATGCGCCGGTTCATGGAGATGACCTCGTCTTCGGTGACGCTCAGGTCATGGGCGATCTGGCGCACGTTCTCGGGGCGCAGGTCGCCGTCTTCGAGCGCGCCGATCCTGGACTTGGCCTTGCGCAAGTTGAAGAACAGCTTTTTCTGCGCCGAGGTGGTGCCCAGCTTCACCAGGCTCCACGAGCGCAGGATGTATTCCTGGATGCTGGCGCGGATCCACCACATGGCATAGGTGGCCAGGCGAAAGCCCTTTTCAGGGTCGAACCGTTTGACCGCCTGCATCAGGCCGACATTGGCCTCGCTGATCACTTCGGCCTGGGGCAGGCCGTAGCCGCGATAGCCCATGGCGATCTTGGCGGCGAGGCGCAGGTGGCTGGTGACAAGCTTGTGGGCGGCTTCGGTGTCCTGGTGATCGACCCAGCGCTTGGCCAGCATGTATTCCTGTTCCGGCTCCAGCATGGGAAAGCGCCGGATTTCCTGAAGGTAGCGATTCAGCCCCTGTTCGGGGGACGGGGCGGGAAGGTTCTTGTAATCGCTCATGCCTCAATTCCCTCTGTGCGTCTGTCCGGCGGGCAGGGCCGGGCCTTGTCGCGGCCTGGGGGGGTGCGATCCGCGCAAGGATGCGCGCCTTTGCCCGACCTTTTTACCTAGTCAGGGCCGCGCCACGGTGCAATGCCGCGCGATACCCTTTGCAGTTGAAGAAATCATGAACCTCTGCGCCGCTCCGTTCCAGCCCATTTCAGAGATTTCACGGGCTTGTCAGCCGGTTTTCCCGCGCAAGGCGTCGGCCAGGCTGGCCATGTCGGCAGGCATCAGTGCGGTGAATTCAAGCCATTCGCCGCTGACCGGATGGGCAAAGCCCAGCGTGGCGGCGTGCAACGCCTGGCGGGGAAAGGCCGCCGCGGCGGCCACGGCCGCCTCGGGCAGGGCGCGGGCCGAGAGCCGCCGCCGCCCGCCATAGACCGGATCGCCGATCAGCCCGTGGCCGATATGGGCAAGATGCACCCGGATCTGGTGGGTGCGTCCGGTTTCCAGCACGCATTCCAGCAGCCCGGCGGCAGGCGGCGTGCCGAAGCGCTCAAGCACCCGCGCGCGGGTCACCGCGTGGCGTCCGCCATGAAAGGTGACCGCCTGGCGCTGCCGGTCGGTGCGATGCCGCGCCAGGTTGGTGGCGATGCGCAGGGTGCTGCCCTCGAAGCTGACGCCCTTGAGGCCGCGCAGGCGCGGATCGGCCGGGTCGGGGCAGCCCTGCACCAGCGCCAGATAGCGCCGCCCCACGCTGTGGGCCTCGAACTGGGCGGCCAGCCCGTGATGGGCGCGGTCGGACTTGGCCGCGACCAGCAGGCCCGAGGTATCCTTGTCGAGCCGGTGCACGATGCCCGGCCGCAGCGCCCCGCCGATCCCCGACAGGCTGTCGCCGCAATGGTGCAGCAGCGCGTTGACCAGCGTGCCATCGGGCGAGCCGGGCGCCGGATGCACGACCATACCCGCCGGTTTCTCGATCACGATCAGGTCGTCGTCCTCATACCGGATGTTCAGCGCGATTGCCTGGGGGAGGGTGTCGACGGTTTCGGGCGCGGCCAGCGTCAGGGTCAGGCAATCGCCCTCGGCCACGCGGGCGCGCGGATCGGTCAGGGCCTCGCCGCCGCGCGCCACCGCGCCTTCGGCAATCAGCCGCGCCAGCCTTGTGCGCGACAGCGCTGCCCCGGGCGGGACATCGCGCGCCAGTGCCTTGTCGAGCCGCGCGGGCGGATCGGCGCCGATGGTCACTGTCAGGATGCGGGAGGCGACGGTCATGGCGGCTATGCGGGGGCCTCGGGCGGGACGGAAAGCCAGCTTCTAGCAGGCCGCGGAGCCCCCCCGCAACACCCGTTCCGGCCCGAAGCCGCCCTTTTCCGCGCCTGGCTTTGGCGTTCTGCTCTCACCTCCGGATCACCCGGAGCCCCATTGCCGCGATGCGCTCATCGACAAAGCCCCGTTCCGAGGCGCTCAGCTTCTGGTGGCGCGGGTAGAGGGGATCGGCGCGGTCATCGAGGATGGGGGTGGCTGCCCAGCCGCCGGTGGTTGCGAAGAACCGCAGCGCGCCGGGTTCGCCGAATTCCTGCAGATAGCCCTGCAACACCACGTCGAGATAGCTCAGCAGGATGGGGTGGCGCAGGCCCTCGTCGTCACCCGGCACAGCATAGATTTGCGCCTGCACGGGGCGGGTCGCGGCATGGGCAAGCCCGCGGTCGAGCGGGTGGCGCCGGTAGCCCTGTTCGCGCTGGTCGAGCGCCTGCCAGTCGCCGCCCGGCACCCCGGCGATCAGCCCTTCGATCTCGGCCTCCGGGGCGGGCTCCACGCTGAGGAAGGCCAGCGGGCGCAGCCGCGTATGGCGCCAGACCCGCCGCCAGCCGGCCACGCGGGCATGGTAGGCCTCGGCGTAGTCATGGGTCGCCCGATTGACCAGGCTGCCATAGCCGAAAAAGAAATGGTCCTGCATGGAGGGCAGTTTGCGCATACCCGCACCTGCGCGCAAGCCCCTTGCCTGCGCCGGGCGGCTGCGCTAGCTGTGGAAGGGTCGGATACGGGAGAATCCGGCGGGCGCCCTGCGCCGCGCCGGTGCCGAAGGAGCAACCGCCCCGGTAAACTCTCAGGCGCAAGGACCGTTTCGGCAAAGACACTCTGGAGAGAGGCGCGCGATCCCGCGCCCGCCGAAGGGATAACGATCTCAGGCGAAAGGACAGAGGGGGCATCGCAAGACCGGGCAGACCGCCCGGCCAGTGATGCCGGCATGCGAACACCGGCAAATGATGAAGAGGGGGCGGCATGGCCGGTCTGCAACATACGGTGCTGTTTGATCTGCACCAGAGCCTCGGCGCGAAAATGGTGCCCTTCGCGGGGTATGAAATGCCGGTCCAATATCCCGCCGGCGTGCTCAAGGAGCACCAGCATACCCGCGCGGCGGCAGGGTTGTTCGATGTCAGCCATATGGGGCAGATCCTGCTGCGCGGCCCGGATGTCGCCGCCGCGCTCGAGGCACTTGTGCCCGTTGACCTTCAGGGCCTGCCCGAGGGACGGCAGCGCTATGCCATGTTCACTGACGAGTCGGGCGGCGTCCTGGATGACCTGATGGTGGCCAACCGGGGCGATCACCTGTTTCTGGTGGTCAATGCCGCGCGCAAGGCGGCCGACCTGGCACATCTGCGCGAAAGCCTGCCCGAAAGTATCCAGATCGAGCCGCTGGCCGACCGCGCGCTGATCGCGCTGCAGGGGCCGCAGGCCGAACTGGCGCTGGCGCGGCTTCTGCCCGGCGTGCTGGAAATGCGTTTCATGGATGTTGCCACGCTGGATTGGGAAGGCGGTGCGGTCTGGGTGTCACGCTCGGGCTACACGGGCGAGGACGGGTTCGAGGTCTCGCTGCCCGAAGCCGCGGCCGTGGGGTTCGCCCGCGCGCTGCTGGCGATGGAGGAGGTCGCGCCCGTCGGCCTTGGCGCGCGCGATTCGCTGCGGCTTGAGGCCGGGCTGTGCCTTTATGGCCATGACATCGACACCACCACCAGCCCGGTCGAGGCGGGGCTGACCTGGGCGATCCAGAAGGTGCGGCGCAAGGGTGGCGCGCGCGAAGGCGGCTTCCCCGGTGCCGAACGCATCCTGCGCGAGCTGTCGGACGGAGCTGCGCGCCAGCGTGTCGGACTGATCCCGGAGGGGCGCGCGCCGATGCGCGAAGGTGTTGAGCTTTTCGATCAGGAGAAAGGCGGTGATCCGGTCGG
The DNA here is from genome assembly GCF_003350345.1 of Alkalilacustris brevis. Taxonomy (GTDB): domain Bacteria; phylum Pseudomonadota; class Alphaproteobacteria; order Rhodobacterales; family Rhodobacteraceae; genus Alkalilacustris; species Alkalilacustris brevis. The sequence continues at coordinate 7,250 of NZ_QNVJ01000027.1, read as the reverse complement.
GCGGATCACCTCGGGCGGGTTTGCACCATCCCTGGAGCATCCTGTCGCGATGGGGTATCTGCCAAAGGCGCTTTGCGCAACGGGCAGCCGGGTTTACGGTGAGCTGCGTGGCAGGCGGCTGCCTGTCACCGTGGCGGCGCTGCCTTTCCGCCCTGCGAATTACCGAAAGTGAACCAGAGCCAGACGAGGGAAAGATGAAGTTCACCGAAGAACATGAATGGCTGCGCGCCGATGGCGATGTGGTGACCGTGGGCATCACCGAGCACGCCGCCGAACAACTGGGCGACGTCGTGTTTGTCGAATTGCCCGAAATCGAGACGATGGTCGCGCGCGGCGACGAGGTCTGCGTGATCGAAAGCGTCAAGGCGGCTTCGGATATCCTTGCCCCGATAGAGGGCGAGATCGTCGAGATAAACGAAACGCTGGTGGATAACCCCGGCCTGGTCAACGAAGACCCGCTGGGCGACGCCTGGTTTTTCAAGCTGAAGGTCGACGATCCTTCGGTGCTCGACGAGTTCATGTCGGAAGACGAGTACAAGGATTTCATCGGCTGAGCGCCCCGGCGCACCAGCCATGACACCCGGAGAGGCCCATGCCCTACACCCCCAGCACCTATGACCCCTATGATTTCGCCAATCGCCGCCATATCGGCCCTTCACCGGCCGAGATGGAGGGAATGCTCGAGGTGCTGGGGGTTGCCTCCCTCGATGCGCTGATCGACCAGACCGTGCCCAGGGCGATCCGTCAGGCCGAGCCGTTGACCTGGCCGCCGTTGTCCGAAGGCGCGCTGCTGGAGCGGATGCGCGAGGTGGGCGCGAAGAACCGGATCATGACCTCGCTGATCGGGCAGGGGTTCCATGGCACGATCACGCCGCCGGCGATCCAGCGCAACATTCTGGAGAATCCGGCCTGGTATACCGCCTACACCCCCTATCAGCCCGAGATCGCGCAAGGCCGGCTCGAGGCGCTCCTGAACTTCCAGACCATGGTGAGCGACCTCACCGGGCTTGAGGTCGCCAATGCCTCGCTGCTGGACGAGGCCACCGCCTGCGCCGAGGCGATGGTGATGGCGCAGCGCGCGGCGAAATCCAAGGCCACGGCCTTTTTTGTCGATGAAAACTGCCATCCGCAGAATATCGCGGTGATGCGCACCCGCGCCACGCCCTTGGGAATCGAGCTGATCGTGGGCCCGCCCGAGGCGCTGGAGCCGGAGAGCGTGTTCGGCGCGATCTTCCAGTATCCCGGCACCTATGGCCATTTGCGCGACCTGTCAGCCGAATGCACCGCCCTGCACGCGGCGCGTGCGATTGCCGTGGTTGCCACCGACCTGCTGGCGCTGACCATGATCCGTGAGCCGGGCGCGATGGGCGCCGATATCGCCGTGGGGTCGAGCCAGCGCTTCGGCGTGCCGATGGGCTATGGCGGGCCTCATGCGGCGTTCATCTCGTGCCGCGACGCTTACAAGCGCTCGCTTCCCGGGCGGCTGGTGGGCGTGTCGATCGACAGCCACGGAAATCCGGCCTATCGGTTGGCACTGCAAACCCGCGAGCAGCATATCCGTCGCGAAAAGGCTACCTCGAATGTCTGCACCGCGCAGGCGCTTCTGGCGGTCATGGCCTCGATGTATGCGGTGTTTCATGGGCCGCAGGGGTTGCGGGCGATTGCCGAGCGCGTGCATTTCATGACCCACCGGCTTGCCCGCGCGCTGCGCAACGCCGGCGCGAGGGTGGAGCCGGACGCGTATTTCGATACGATCACCGTCGAGGTAGGCGTGGGGCAGGCGGGTATCCTGGCCGCGGCCGAGCAGCGCGGCATCAACCTGCGCCGGATCGGGCGAGGGCATGTGGGCATCTCGCTGGATGAAACCACCGACGAGGCTGTGATCGTGCGGCTGCTCGATGCTTTCGGCATCCGTGACCCCCTGCCCGAGGCCCCCGGCATCGGCTTTCCCGATGCGCTGATCCGGCAGAGCGATTACCTGACCCACCCGGTCTTTCACATGAACCGCGCCGAGTCGGAAATGATGCGCTACATGCGGCGGCTGTCCGACCGCGACCTGGCGCTGGATCGCGCGATGATTCCGCTGGGGTCCTGCACCATGAAGCTGAACGCGGCGGCTGAGATGATGCCGATCACCTGGCCGGAATTTTCCACGCTGCACCCGTTCGTGCCGCCCGAACAGGCGCAGGGCTATGCCGAGGTCATTCAAGACCTTTGCGCACGGCTGTGCGAGATCACCGGCTATGACGCCATGTCGATGCAGCCCAATTCGGGGGCGCAGGGTGAATACGCGGGGCTTCTGACCATTCAGGCCTGGCACCGCGCGCAGGGGCAGGGGCACCGCGATGTCTGCCTGATTCCCACCTCGGCGCATGGCACCAACCCCGCCAGCGCGCAGATGGCGGGGATGCAGGTGGTGGTGGTGAAGGCCGCAGAGAACGGCGATATCGACCTCGAGGATTTCCGCGCCAAGGCCGCGCAAGCGGGCGAGCGGCTCGCGGCCTGCATGATCACCTATCCCTCGACCCATGGCGTGTTCGAGGAAACCGTGCGCGAGGTTTGCGACATCACCCATGAATTCGGCGGGCAGGTCTATCTGGATGGGGCTAACCTGAATGCCATGGTCGGCCTTTCCAAGCCCGGCGAGATCGGCGCGGATGTGAGCCACCTGAACCTGCACAAGACCTTTGCCATCCCGCATGGCGGCGGCGGCCCCGGCATGGGGCCGATCGGCGTGAAGGCGCATCTGGCGCCCCATCTGCCCGGCCATCCCGAAACCGGGGGGCAGGAAGGCCCGGTCAGCGCCACGCCCTATGGCTCGGCCTCGATCCTGCTGATCTCCTGGGCCTATGTGCTGATGATGGGCGGGGCGGGGCTGACCCAGGCCACGCGGGTGGCGATCCTCAATGCCAACTATATCGCGGCACGGTTGCAAGGGGCGTATGACGTGCTCTTCAAGGGGCAGACCGGGCGCGTCGCGCATGAGTGCATCCTCGATACCCGGCCTTTCGCGGCGGCGGGTGTCACCGTAGACGACATCGCCAAGCGGCTGATCGACAACGGCTTTCACGCCCCCACCATGAGCTGGCCCGTGGCCGGCACGCTGATGGTGGAACCCACCGAAAGCGAAACCCGCGCCGAGCTTGACCGCTTCATCGCCGCCATGCTGTCGATCCGCGAGGAAATCGCCACGGTCGAGCGTGGAGAGATCGCCATCGAGGAAAGCCCGCTGCGCCACGCGCCCCACACGGTGCGCGACCTGGTGGCCGAGTGGAGCCGCCCCTACAGCCGCGAGGCGGGCTGCTTTCCGCCCGGCGCCTTCCGGGTCGACAAATACTGGCCGCCCGTGGGCCGGGTGGACAATGTCTATGGCGACCGCAACCTTGTCTGCACCTGTCCGCCGCTGTCGGAGTATGCCGAAGCCGCCGAGTAGGGGCTTGAACCGTGCGGCCGCGCCCATCATATTCTCTCAATAGAATGTGAAGGGATGCTGCCATGGCCAACGAAACCAGACTCACCTGCCTGACCTGCGGTCAGGCCAACCGGCTGCGCCAGCCCTCGGGCGGAGGGCGGGCAAAGTGCGGCACCTGCGGGGCTGGGCTGCTTGACGGCAAGGTGGCCGAGATCGACCTGCCCACGCTGGAAAAGGCCCGGCGCGGCGACGGGCTGCCGCTGCTGGTGGATTTCTGGGCACCCTGGTGCGGGCCCTGCCGGATGATGGCGCCGCAATTCGCGCAGGCCGCACAGGCACTGGCGGGCGAGGTGCGACTGGCCAAGATCGACACGCAAAGCCATCCCGATGCCAGCGTGCGTTTCAATATCCGCGGCATTCCGCTGCTGATCCTGTTCGCGGGCGGGCGCGAGGTGGCGCGGCTTTCCGGCGCACGCCCGGCGGCCGAGATCGAGGCCTTCGCGCGCCAAAGCCTCAAGGCCCGCGCCTGAAGCGAAATCCGCCGCGCCGCGGCTTGACAGTGCCGCGGTTGTAGGCGACATACGCTGCCGTCGGGGCCGTAGCTCAGTTGGGAGAGCGCGTCGTTCGCAATGACGAGGTCAGGGGTTCGATTCCCCTCGGCTCCACCAATAACTATAATATATTTTAAATCAAATGCTTAGAGGCCCATGCTGACCAAGCTGACAAACCCATGCTGACCAATTTGCCTAACTTCAATGGGCGCCGCCGACTCAGCAACGGCAAGCCCTATGCCCCAAAATGCACGAAAGGGCGCAGCCCCGAGAGGGTTTCCTTGGGGCTGCGTAGAGTGGTCACATGACCATGGTAGAGGTGACCATGTGGTGAATGTCAGAAATTGCCGGGCTCCTCGTCGGTTATCTCTATGAGAAAACGCACGCCTCGGCGCCGTTTTGCCTGAGTAGCTCGCCGCTCTGCCAGAGCGAGTACCGGGGCAGATTGCCTTTGCCTATGCGGAGTTGCTCACCTCCTCTCCCACCAGGAAAAAGGCAGCCGACAGAAGCGTCCGTTTCCTTGGAAGAGTTGCGGCGCCGCGACTTCCGGCTGTCGCCGTCGCGATGCCAAATGCACGCGGAGCAAATGCTCGTAACCGCGAAATTCCAATGCTAATGGAGCCGTCCAAGTGGACGTCCATTTTGCCGTCACTCCGCAAATTCACCATCTTCGCCGCGCGACGAGCACCCAGATCAAGTGACCCGTGACAGAGGATGGTCGGCGCAGCGCAAACGAAGGTCGAGGTTACGAACGCCCAAAGCCGCGCAAAACACCGTATCAGTTTGAGCGGGGCGGCATCCAGCCCATCTACCAAGCGATGGTTTACTGCACAAAATTTTCTGGGCGTGACGCGGCACCAAATTGGCGCCGACTAATACCCCAACGACAGGGTCGGCGAAGTTCGCCGAGCCCCGTTTCAATATCCTAGCGAGTCAATCACTCGACCGCACGCCGTTTTCGTTGCCGCTGTAGGCGACGAGATCTTCCTGACTCTTGTCACCTTCGGTCTTTCCAGTGCCGCCGAACTTGGTTGAGGCCCTCTCGGAGATGGCACTGCCAACAAACCCGGGTACGCTCTGGGCGTCAGCCGCGCGAGCCTGGCCATACCCACTAGGGTCGTCCGGCTGCTCGGCTGCGGCTCCCGTGAATGACGCGAACGAAACCGCAGCTGCGCCTATGATAAGTGTTGAAATTTTCATGGCTTTCTCCCATTGGACCGCAAATCATGGCCCAATGCAACTATTGCACTTAGAACGCCATGAAGCCGTATCTATGCCATAATTTTGCCAAAATTAAAATGATTCGCTTCGATTGTAGAGAGAACATAAACACTTGCTGTTTGATCCCAGGGTTTGATGGTGCGATCCTTTCTCGGGAATGGAAGGAAGCATTATGGGACAAGTTCGTCACGGGAGCGCCACGACCACGCACGCCGTCAGAGCTGCGATAATGAGAGCTGGCCCGCCACCGGTTCGAGGGCCTGCCCGAATGATCGCAGGCTTCGCTCGCGCAGTTGAGCCGGGAACTGGGGATCAACCCCAAGACGGTTGCGAAGTGGCGCAAGCGCGAGACCGTCGAGGACCGCAAGACCGGACCGAAGGAGCCACACTCCACGGTCCTGTCCGACGCCGAGGAGGCCGCGATTGTCGCCTTTCGGCGGCACACTCTGCTGCCGCTGGACGACTGCCTCTATGCCCTTCAACCTTCGATCCCGCACCTGACGCGCTCATCCCTGCACCGGTGTCTCCAGCGCCATGGCATCTCGCGACTGCCGGGCATCGAAGGCGACAAACCGAAGCGCCAGCGGTTCAAGCGCTATCCCATCGGCTTCTTCCACATCGACATTGCCGAGGTGCAGACGGCCGAAGGCAAGATCTTCCTCTTCGTAGCCATAGACCGCACCAGCAAGTTCGCCGTCGCCCAGCTCGTGGAGAAGGCCAACCGGCGCACAGCGTGGGAGTTCCTGGAACAGCTCCTCGAAGCCGTGCCCTACCGCATTCACACGATCCTGACCGACAACGGCATCCAGTTTGCAGAGCAGCCCCGCAACAGGAACACCATCACTTCCCGGCAGATGCGCTTCGACATGATCTGCGAGGCCAACGGGATCGAGCACAGGCTGACAAAGCCAAACCATCCGTGGACCAACGGTCAGGTCGAGCGGATGAACCGCACGATCAAGGACGCGACCGTCAAGCGTTACCACTACGACAGCCACGACCAGTTGCGGGCGCACCTCAACGACTTCCTGGCAGCCTACAACTTCGCTCGCAGACTCAAGACCCTGAGCGGTCTCACACCCTACGAATACATGTGCAAGGTCTGGACTTCAGAGCCAAACAGATTCATCGTCAACCCAATCCACCAGATGCCGGGACTGAACAACTAGCTACACTGTAACCGACCTTGTGGAAGCGCCGTCGACGACAGGGTAGATTCTTACGCGCATCTTGCCACCGAATACCTTGTTCAATCCCATAGGCTCCTATATTCGCTTGGTCGATATAGATGGCCAGCGGTGATTCGCCACGCGTCCCGTTTGCCCTGCTCTCGGCGTCCACCTCGGGCGTCGATCAGGTGCGCCCGACGTCATCATGTCTGTCTCGAAGCTGGACGCGAGGTAGGTTCAGTTAAATCGGTTTGAACTGGAGGTGTCCGGCACTCAGGCCGCACCTTCGAGACGCTCCAGCACCCGCTTGACTTGAGAGGCCTGCCAGCGTCCGCCTCTAGCCGTCGGCACTCCTGAGTTGTTCAGGGCCTCTGCGATTTCTCTTAGGGTGGCACCTTGGCTTCTGAGGGGCTGGACCACTCCCGCGACCTTCTCGGCTCTCACCTTCGCATTGGCCTTCAGGACAGCGTTGCGCTTGCCCGTGGCATCTCTCAGGCCCCCTAGCTTCTTGCCCTTGGCCTTCGCCTCGGCCAGCGCGGCCTTGGTGCGGGCAGAGATGAACTCGCGCTCCTGTTCGGCAAGGGCGGCGTAGATGTGGAGCTGGAACTTGTCGGCGTAGGGCATCGAGGCCACCCTCAGTTTCACCTTGGGGTCATCCATGAGGGTGGCGATGAAAGACACCTTGCGGCTGAGGCGGTCGAGCTTGGCCACCAAGAGTTCGGCCCCTGTGCGCCGTGCCATGTCGAGTGCCTTGGCGAGTTCAGGTCTGTCGCTGGTCTTGCCGGACTCGACCTCAATGAAGGTGGCCAGCACCTCGAACGGCTCCTCGGAGAAGTGACCTGCCACTGATCTTTCATCCAGCCGCGACCGGAGCCCGGTTTCTGTTTACGCCGAACG
>NZ_QNVJ01000049.1 GCF_003350345.1 Alkalilacustris brevis | reverse complement strand
GGTTCTGGATCTGGAGGGGGCTATCACGAGCATGATCGGTCTTGCACAGCCTGGGGCTGGGAACCCGAGTTTAACACTTCGTCATGTTAAGCATTTGATATCCTTGAAGCGGGGCTTCAAGAAATGACACAACAAGTCAGGCTGACTGCTTCGGCAGCTCTATTTTCAGGGCCTTGAACAGGTCGAGTTGTTCCGCGTCCGGGCGGGTTATGCCATGATAGGCATTGGCGCCCACATGAACGGTGTGTTTTTGGATCCTGCTGAGGCATTTCAGCAGTTTCGATGGAGAAACCGGGCTTTCAGCAGCCTTCAGGCGCATCCGAAGGATGCGGTAGAGGACGAGGGCCAGAAAGCAGATGAGCGCATGGGCGCGGATCCGATCTGGCAGGCGATGATAGACCGGGGCAATTTCGATTTCGGATTTGAGCACGCGAAAGCCACGCTCGATGTCAGCCAGTGACCGATAGCGCGCGACCACCTCTTCCGGGGTCATGTCCGACAAGCTGGTGACCAGCATCAACTTGCCATCCAGTCGCGCGGCCTGTGCGATGGCCTCATCATCAACGGTATAGGCAAAGTTGGGGCTGCCCAGATCGGGCTTGATGAACCGCGTCATCTGCTTTTCCAGCAGCGCCTTGTGGAAGCGCTGATAGGCCCCGCGGTCGGAACTGCGCCGCCCACGGCCACTCTCTCCGGCGTCTTGCGCGTCCAGCTTCTTCGCCAGGGCCTCACCGAAGGCATCAAGCTCGGAGATGATGCTTTGCCGTGTCGCCGACTGTTCGGCCGCACGCGCGGCGTTGTGGGCGATCACAAGGCGACGCCCCTCCCAGAGGGCTTCGGTTGTGACATCTTGATCTTCAGGCGTGTCGGCGCCTTCCAGTGCAGGGCGCAGCTCTCGAAGAAGATCGGCAAACGCGGCATATCTGCGCGCGGGAACGGCCAGGATATAGTCGACGTCCACGCCTTGCTCGCGCCCCAACTCCTCCAGCATGGAGATATTGTCGAGGCTCAAGAGCCCGCGGTCTGCCACCACGACAATGCGCCTGAAGGTGAAGCGCTTTTGCAGCCGCTGCAGAATGGGAACCAGCGTTCTGGTCTCGGCCACATTGCCCTCAAATACCTCATGCGCGATGGGCAGCCCTTCGGCCGTCTGGATAACGCCGAGGGCAAACTGGCGGCCGATCCCATGGATATCCTTGCTTTGCCCATAGGCGCGCAGATCGCCCTCCAGCTGTGCTGTCCCATGGATGCGGATCGAGGTGACGTCATAGAACACGACGCTCAGGTCCTGATCGAGCAATGGCCGCAGCTGATTTGCCACTGCCTGTTCGACCTCGTCCTTGTTCTCTTCCAGCGCATCCATGACGCGCATCAGCTGCATGTGATGGACAGCTTCGGGGTCGATCCCGGGCATGCTGGTCTCATTGCGCAGCCATTCGACGACACCGAGTTTGCTGGTCGGGTCCGCCAGCCGATTGAAGACCATCGCCCGCACCAGGGCTTCCGCATCAAACCGGCGGCGCGAGGACCGCAGCGCGTGGCGTATCGAATCCGCCAATCCAATCTCGTGCCAGAGTTGGTGCAGCAACCAGACATCACCAAAAGCTTTGGCCGGATCAAACCGAGGCGGCTGGGGCAGTGTCTCCGGCAGGCCAACTGCCCGCTGGAGGCCGTAGATCAGCGCCGAAAGGTCGTTCTGCCCCAATTTGTCCAGCCTACCCAGATTGGCGACCACCCGCTGCTTCACGCGCCCGGCCTCGTCGCGGTAGCCCTCGACGATCTGCAGATAGCTGCGATTCCCGGATTTAGAGACGCGCGCATACATGACACGACTATATAAACGTATCATTCCTATATCAATAGCCACAAACGGTCGCACGTGACACAACAGAGTATCGCTGATCCTCGCCCCGCCAACCCAGTAACTCCAAGGCGTTAGGCCCGTAACTCCGCCCAAACGTCACCCTCAAGTGTTAAACTCGGGTGGGAAGGCATTGGATCACGGTTCGGTAAAGGTGGTTGCGGGGGTAGGATTTGAACCTACGAC
>NZ_QNVJ01000007.1 GCF_003350345.1 Alkalilacustris brevis | reverse complement strand
GGCGAGCCTGCGCTCTGGGCCTTCGGCGGCGCGCTGGCGCTGGGGGTGATCCTGATCGCCGGGTTCCTGTTCATGGTGACATGGAACGGCATTACCACCTTCTGGCCCAAGCCCATCGCCCAGGTCGAGCTGCGCGACGGCACGCTGCTGGCGGGCGAGCCCACGCGCAGCGGCCGTTACCGGCCCGGCGAAAACGTGCTGGTCACGCTCAGCGACGCGCAGCGCGCCTTTGTCGAGACAAACGAGGGCTTTTCCGACCGCACCCTCTACAAGACCGCCAATTACGACATCTATGGCGATGATTTCCGCTGGGTGTCGGATTTCGAGGTGGCGGAAGTCACCTATCCGCCCGATTACATACTGTTCGAGCGCCAGCAATGGGGCACCTTCGTCGGGCGCGTCGGTGGGCTGGTGATCGACGATGTGCCTGTCGCATTCGACCATGCCCTGATGCAGCGCGAACAAAGCGCCGCGCGCGAACGCTTTCGCGAGTTGCGCCGGATCGAGCGCGGCGAGATCGGCGCGCTGAACTACCGCATCGAGCAGGAACGCCTCGCCATCCGCCGGGCCGAGCTGCGCCACGGGGCCGAGTCGGAAACCGGCGCGGCACTGATCGCCGAGGCCCGCGCCAAAATCGACAGCTACCAGGCCGAATTCAATGAGTTGCAGGCCCGCGTCAACGCGATCCGCGCCGAGGACAGGCGCTATCGCGTCACGCTTGAGGAAGTGAACGGCGAGAGCCGCGAAACCGAACTCAGCCAGATCGTGCGCTTCTACCCCGCCAATGCGCTGGGCTGGAGTGACAAGCTGGGCATTTATTTCTCGCGCTGGTGGGAGTTCGTCTCGACCGAACCGCGCGAGGCCAACACCCAGGGCGGCGTTCTGCCCGCCATTTTCGGCACTGTTGCCATGACGCTTCTGATGGTGGTCTTCGTGGCCCCCTTCGGCGTGATCACCGCGCTTTACCTGCGCGAATACGCCAAACAGGGGCGGCTGACCTCGATTGTTCGAATATCAGTCAACAATCTGGCCGGTGTGCCCAGCATTGTTTACGGGGTCTTTGGGCTGGGTTTCTTCGCCTACACCATGGGCGGCACCATCGACCAGCTTTTCTATCCAGAATCGCTGCCCAACCCGACCTTCGGCAAGGGGGGCATTCTGTGGGCCTCGCTCACGCTGGCGCTCCTGACCGTGCCGGTGGTGATCGTGGCCTCGGAGGAGGCGCTGGCCGCCGTGCCGCGCTCCATGCGCGAGGGCTCGCTGGCGTGCGGCGCGTCGAAATGGCAGACGATCCGCTACGTGGTGCTGCCCAAGGCGCTGCCGGGCATCATGACCGGCATGATCCTGGCCATGGCGCGCGGGGCAGGCGAGGTGGCGCCATTGATGCTGGTGGGGGTGGTCAAGCTGGCCCCAGCGTTGCCGATCGACGGCTTCTACCCCTTCATCCACCTGGATCGCAGCTTCATGCATCTGGGTTTCCACATCTTCGACGTGGGCTTCCAGTCGCGCAACTCCGAGGCGGGCAAGCCGATGGTCTTTGTCACCACGCTGCTGCTTCTGGCGCTGATTGTGACCATGAACGCCACCGCAATCGTCGTCCGCAACCGGCTCAAGCGCAAATACGCCGGCGCGCAATTCTGATGAGGTCTGATATGAGCACCACAACCGCCGCAACGCCCGCCGCCACCGATACCGGTGCACCCGCCTTCGGCCCCACCGCCGTGCATATCAGGAAAAGCGATGAGGGCGTCGCGCTCGACATCCGCGACTTCAACCTGTGGTATGGCAAGACCCAGGCGCTGCACGGCATCGACATGGAAATCCAGAAGGGCCAGGTCACGGCGCTGATCGGCCCTTCGGGCTGCGGCAAGTCAACGCTTCTGCGCTGCCTCAATCGCATGAACGACCTGATCGACGATCTGCGCATCGAGGGCGAGATCCGCACCAATGATTTCGACATCTACGGCCCCGGCGTGGATGTGATCGCATTGCGCAAGCGCATGGGCATGGTGTTTCAAAAGCCCAACCCGTTCGCCATGTCGATCTTTGACAATGTGGTCTACCCGCTGCGTGTGGACGGGGTCACGAAAAAGGCGCTCCTGAACGAGACCTGCGAGCGCGCCCTGCGTTCTGCCGCGCTGTGGGACGAGGTGAAGGACCGCCTGAATGAGAGCGCGCTGGGCATGTCGGGCGGCCAGCAGCAGCGGCTGTGCATTGCGCGCGGCATCGCCGCCGACCCCGAGGTGCTGCTGATGGATGAGCCGTGCTCGGCGCTCGACCCGATCGCGACGGCCAAGATCGAGGAATTGATCGACCAGTTGCGCGGGCAATACACCATCGTCATCGTCACCCACAACATGCAGCAGGCCGCGCGGGTGTCAGACAACACGGCCTTCATGTATCTGGGCCGGCTGATCGAATATGGCGACACCACGCGCGTCTTCACCGCGCCCGAGGTTGCGCGCACGCAGGATTACGTGACCGGCCGCTTCGGCTGAGCCCGCGCGCGGGCGGCTTGGAACGGGCCGGAAACGACCCCGGCAAAGGTTGACGGGGGGTCTTCCGGCCCGCAACCGCGTGCGCGAAATATTCACGGCGGCTCAAGGGGGTCAGCGAGAATTCGAAACGCCACGGGGTGTCCCGCCGGTTTCCGGGGCGGGGCCGATCACGCCCGCGCCGCGTAGCGCCTCGATCTCGGCCGTCCCATAGCCCAGCACGCCCGACAGTACGGCCTCCGCATCCGCGCCCAGCAGCGATGGCGGCACGGCGGGCGCCGGGCCGGCGCCGTCAAAGCGCACCGGGCCGCGCACCAGCCGGATGTCACCGACCAGCGGATGGGCCACGGTCTCGATCAACCCGCGCGCGGTGACATGGGCCTGCTCGAGCGCCTGCGCGACATCCAGAATCGGGGCGTTGGGCACGTCGAACCTGTCAAGCCGCGCCAGCCAGAAATCGGTGTCGTCGCGCGTCATCCGGGCCTCGATCAGCGCCTCGAGCGCGTCGCGATTGGCCAGCCGGTCGTGATAGAGCGCGAACCGTGGGTCTTGCGCCAGTTCGGGCATGTCCAGGCAGGCCGCGAAATTATGCCAGAACCGTTCGGTCAGGCAGGCCACGATGACATGCCCGTCGCGCGTGGGAAAGGCGCCATAGGGCACGATGCTGGGGTGGCGCGTACCCACCGGCTGCGGCGCCTGACCGGTGACAAGGAATATCTGCGCCAGATAGCCCAGCATCGCCATCAGCGAATCCAGCATCGCCACATCGACCCGGCCTCCCCGACCGGTGCTGTGGCGTTCATGTAGGGCGGCCAGTATGCCGAACACCGCGAATATGCTGCCCGCCATGTCGCCCATCGGCAGGCCCAGCTTGTTGGGTGCGGCGCCTGGCTCGCGGTTGATGCTCATGGCGCCCGAAAGCGCCTGCGCGACAATGTCGAAGGCAGGCTTGTCGCTCAGCGGGCTGTCGGCCCCGAAGCCCGAGATCGCGCAGTAGATCAGCCGCGGGTTGTCGGCCAGCAGCACGTCATGGCCCAGCCCGAGGCGGTCCATCACGCCGGGGCGAAAGTTTTCGACCACGATGTCGCATTCCCGCGCAAGCTCGCGTGCGACCTGCCGGCCGCGATCCGATTTCAGGTCGAGCGCGACGCTCTGCTTGCAGCGGTTGAGCGCGATGTAATAATGGCTCAAGGGCCCCTGAAAGGGGGGAAAGCCGCGGGTTTCGTCGCCTCCCGAGATGGGCTCGATCTTGATGATCTCGGCGCCCATGTCGGCCAGCACCATCGTGGCATATGGCCCCGACAGGATGCGCGAGAAATCCAGCACGCGCAGCCCGGCCAGCGGCCCCTTGCGGCCCGTGTCGTCGTTCGTTTCAGCCATCCCGGCCCCCGTTCTGCTTTGCCAGTTTCATCACTGCCGTGGCCGCCGCGACGTAGCGCCCGCCCGTGCTGAGCGTCGCGTCGAGAAACAGCAGACTGCCCGTGCGGTGGCGCAGGCGGGTCGTGGCCTCCAGCCGGTCGCCCGGTTTCGCTGCGCCCAGATAGCGGGTGTCGAGCTGCACTGTCACCGCGGGCACCCGCTCGGCGGCTTCCCACGCGGCCAGGGCGATGGCATGGTCGAGCAACCCGGCGATGACGCCGCCATGGATCATTCCCACCGGGTTGGCATGTGCGGGGCCGGTGTCGAGCGCATAGCGCCAGCCCTCCGCGTCGCGCCGGGCCTCGAGCGGGCCGATATGATCCATGAAGCCGCCGGCGCTCAGCTTGCGCCAGCCGGGGGTGGTGTCGGTCACGGGGTATCCTTTCGTTTCATGCGGCTCAGGTCATGCCGGGCTGCAGGCGGGCGACATCGTCGCGCACGCCAAGCAGCGCCTGCGCGATGGTGTCGATCCCGGTTTCGCGGACCCGCTCCGATATACCGATGGCAACCATGCTGCGGGTCATATGGCCGGCCTCGTCGAGGAAGGGCACCGCGACAACCGTGACGCCCGAGATATAACTGCCCGCGTCCACCGCAAAGCCGGTTTCGCGCACCTGCGCGACCTCTTGCAGCCAGATGTCGAAGGCGGGCGGGTGATCCCAGCTCAACCGGTTGAAGCGGGTTTCCAGCTCGGCGCGGGGGATCTGGTTGAAGGCTGCGAAACAGCGGCCCGTGGCGCTGATCAGCGCGGGAAAGCGGCTGCCCAGATCGACCTGAAGCTGGAACGGCAGATTGCTTTGCGACAGCGCCACCACGATCATGTGCCAGGTGTCGATCATCTGGGTGGCGATGCAGGTCATGCCGAATTGGTCCGACAGTTCGGTCAGCCGCGGCTGGATCAGGGCCGGAAAGGCGTTGCGCCTGAGTGCGGCGCGCGCCAGCGACAAGACCCCCAGCCCGATGGTGTAGCGCTTGCTTTCCGGGTCCATCGCCACAAGCCCCTCGTCTTGCAGAACGCGCAGGATGTGCAGGCAGGTGCTGGGAACGATTCCCAGATCGCGCGCCAGCTGATTCACCCCCACCGGATCATCGGAACGGCCGAGTTGCCGCAAGATGGCGACAGCCCGGCTGACGGCTGGAACCTCTCGTTTTCGAACGGTTTTCCGGGTTTCTGACATGGTGTTCCCTACCGTTTTGACCTGCGTGTTGTTGTCTATATACAATGAATAAAGCGTATTGACAATACTGTGCGCAGCCACCTAGCCTTGTCAATGTGGCTGTCGGGTCTCTTCGGCGCCGCTGATCGAGGAGGAAACCGAACAGATGACGCGCCTGACCGATTTCACGTCATACGCCGATGCCCACGAACATTTTTCGAACGCCGCGCTCTGGGCGCTGTTCGACGGGACGCGCGAGCGCCTCAACATCGCGCATGAGTGTATCGACCGGCATGTGAAGGGCGACGCGGTCGCGCTGCGCATCGCCCATGCCGATGGCAGCGACGAATTCATCACCTTTGCCGAAATCAGCCACCGCTCGGCCCAGGTCGCGCATGACCTGGTGCGCCGCGGGATCAGCCGGGGCGACCGTGTGGCCGTGATGATCGAGCCCTCGCTGCCGTTCTACTGCACGCTTTTTGGCGCGATGAAGGCCGGCGCGGTGGCGGTGCCGATGTTCACGCTGTTCGGCCCCGATGGCATCCGCCTGCGCGTCGATGATTGCGCGCCCGAGATATTCTTCACCAACGCCGAAAAATCCGCCGATGCCCGCGAGGCCGGGGTCAAGGGGCTGGTGGTGGCTGACCGGGCCTATCTGACGTCGCTTGAGGACTTGCCGCAAAGCTTTGACTGCGACACCTCGGGCGACGATCTGGCGGTGCTGCAATACACCTCGGGCACCACGCGGCTGTTGCCCGCGGCGGTGCGCCACAACCACCGCTCGCTGGTGACGTTGATGGTGGCGGCGCTCTATGCCACCGGCATCCGCCCTGGCGACCGGTTCTTCTGCCCGTCCTCGCCGGCCTGGGGGCACGGGCTGTGGCATGGCACACTGGCGCCGCTGGCGCTGGGCGTCTCGACCGGCACCTTCAGCGGCAGGTTTGACGCAGTGCGCCTGACCCGCGCCATGCAGGATTTCGCCATCACCAACATGTCGGCCGCGGCGACGCATTACCGGATGATCCGCAATTCCGGCGAGGCCGAGACCTTCCGCTATGCGGTCGAGAAGCTTTCCTTCACCGGCGAGCCAATCGACAGCGAAACCGCGCGCTATGTCCAGGCGCTGTTCGGCACCCAGGTGTGCAGCATGTATGGCACGACCGAGATCGGCGTGATCCTGGCCAATTACCCCGGCGCGCCCGATTTCGAGGTGCGCGAAGGGTCACTGGGCAAACCTGTGCCGGGAGTCGAGGTGGCCGTGCAGGATGCACAGGGCCGCGACGCCGGGCCGGGCGTCACGGGCGAGCTGATGGTGCGCAAGCGCGGCGCATGGCTGGCCACCAAGGATCTGGGGCGCGTCGACGAAGACGGCTATTTCTATCACGCGGGCCGGGCCGATGATGTCATCATCTCGGCCGGCTGGACAATGAGCGCGGTCGAGATCGAAGACGCCATTCTGCGCCATCCCAAGGTTGCCGAGGCCGCCGCCATCGGCGTGCCTGACGAATTGCGCGGCCAGGTGGTCAAGGCCTTCGTCGTGCTCAAGGGCAAGGCGACCGAGGGGTTGGATGCCGAGATCCAGGACCTCGTGCGCAGCAATCTCAGCAAACACGAATACCCCCGCCAGATTGCCTTTGTCAGCGATCTGCCAAAGACCCCGGCGGGCAAGGTCAATCGCAAGGCGCTGCGCGACGCAGAGGCCCGGCAAGCCGCCGGCGCCCACTGAGCGCAGCCCGGCATGGAATCGTCATGGAGGAAGCAATGAACCAAGTCCTGCACCGGAAATTTCCCAAGATCACCCCCGAGGGGCTCGAGGACCTGAGCAAGCGCATCGGCGTCAAGATCGAAAAGACGGTCGAACCCTGGTGCTATGAAGCCACGCGCGACAACATCCGCCACTACGCCCACGGCATCGGTGACGACAACCCGCTGTGGTGCGACCCGGAATATGCGCGCGGCACGCAATACGGCGATGTCATCGCGCTGCCCAGCTTTCTGTTCGCGACCAGCCGGATCATCTCGGGCTATGTCGGCGGGCTGCCGGGGGTACATGCGATGTGGTCGGGCGCCGACTGGACATGGCACAAGCCCGTCGCCCGCAACACCGAAGTGCGCACCGAGGCCTATCTCAAGGATCTGGTCGAGCACGACACCCGCTTTGCCGGTCGCGCGATCCAGCAGACCTATCACGTCGATTTCTATGACGCCAAATCGGGCGACATGCTGGCCGAGGCCGACAGCTGGTGCTTCCGCACCGACCGCGACCAGGCCCGCGAGAGCGGCACCAAATACACCGAGGCCCGCGCCCGCGAGCCGCGCGTCTATACCCAGGAAGAACTCGACAGCTTCTACAAGCATTATGAGGCCGAGGAGATCCGCGGCGCCACTCCCCGCCACTGGGAGGACGTGACCGAGGGCGAGGCCCTGCCCACCATGGTCAAGGGGCCGATGACGGTGACGGGCTTCATCGCCTATGCGCAGGGCTGGGGCGGGCTTTACATCCGCGCCAACAAGCTGGCCTGGCAGTTGCAGCAAAAGCACCCCGGCGCCGGCATCAAGAACCGTTTCGGCATCCCCGACTGCCCCGAGCGGGTGCATTGGGACGAGGAATTCGCGCTCGAAGTCGGTGCGCCCGGCGCCTATGACTACGGACCGGAGCGCTGTTCGTGGCTGACCCATCAGGTGACCAACTGGATGGGTGATGACGGCTTTCTCGCGCAGTCGAAATGCCAGGTCCGGCGGCACAATCCCGAAGGCGACGTGATCCTGATCAACGGCACCGTGACCCGCAAGTTCGAGGAGGGCGGGCGCCACCTGGTCGAGATCGACCAGCGGGCCGAGAACCAGGATGGCGAATTGTCGGCCATCGGCTCGGCGGTGGTCGCGTTGCCGTCGCGAAAGGGCTGAACGACACGCGGGCATCAGAGAGGAGGGCAAGCCATGCAATGGATCGAGAAGCCGCTTTCGGTGATCGAGGATGCGCTGCACGCGATCGGCTGCGCCGCGCTTGTCTGCGTGGTCCTGCTGCTCAATGCCGACATCCTGATGCGGCTGTTCCTTGGCCGCCCGGTACAGATGCAGTTCGAAGTGACCGAGCTTTACCTGATGCCCGCGCTTGCCACGTTGTCGCTGGCGCGGGTGTTCCGCGATGGCGGGCATCTCGCGCTCGACATCATCGCCGAGGAAAAGATCCCCGACCTTCTGCGCCGGCTGATCCTGGCGCTTTCGGCCAGCTTTTTCGTGGCTGTGACGTGGATGTCCTGGCGTTTTGCGCATCGGGCGTTCCGGCGTGGCGACATTGATTTCGGCGTCATGGATTGGCCTCTGGGCTGGGCCTATGTCGTCGTGCCGATCGGCTGCGGGGTGCTTGCCCTGCGGCTGATATTCGAGACCGTCAGAAGGAAAGGCGCAGCAGACGCCCCGGTCTGACAAAACCCCACTACGATTCCAGAGTTTCCAGGGAGGAGAACCAGATGAAACTTGTAAAAACCCTAGCCAGCATGGCGGCCTGCGCGATGGCGTTGTCCGCAGGCCTCGCCCAGGCGCAACAACTGCGGCTTGGCGATTTCCAGTCAACCACGCATATCGTGTCGAAAGAGGGCACGACCCGCTGGATCGCCGCCGTCGAAGAGGCCACCGGCGGCGCCGTCACGTTCCAGCATTTCCCGTCGGAGCAGGCCGCACGCGCCGCGGCGCTGCTCGATGCGGTGGAAAGCGGCATTCTCGATGTGGCGCTGGTGGGCACCATCTATCACGGGGAAACCCTGCCGATGAACTCGGTCGTTGGCCTGCCGGGCTTTTATGGCAGCGCGGTGGAGGGCACAGAAGCGATCCAGGAGATGCTGGCCGAGGGGCCGCTGCGCGACGAGATCCTTGCAACAGGGGTGGTGCCGCTGTTCGGCTTTGTGCTGCCGCCTTATCAGGTGCTGGCGCAAAAGCGGCTTGGAATGCCCGAGGACTGGGCCAACCTGAATATCCGCACATCAGGCTCCACCCAGGCGATGACCGCGCGCAGCCTTGGCGGCGTGGGGGTCTCGATCCCCGGCCCCGAGGTCTACACCGCGGTCGAACGCGGGCGGCTGGACGGCATCCTGTTCCCGCTGGCCTCGGTCGCGGCCTACAACCTGCAGGAGGTCGTGACCCATATTTCGGAAAACGGCTCGTTCGGCGGCTACAGCTTTGTCATGGTCGCCCGCAAGGACATGTTCGAGGCCCTGCCCGAAGAGGTGCAGCAGGCCATGATCGAGCAGGGGAACGAAACCGCCATTCATGTCGCGCGCGCGCAGGATGAATCGATCGCGGGTTTCCTGGCCGACTGGGCCGCGCAAGGGGTCGAGATCTACAGCCTGAGCGACGAGGAACTCGCCGCGCTGACCGAGGCGATGACCGAGGTTGCGGAAGACTGGGTCAACCGGATCGGACGCGGCAGCGACACGGCCCGCGCCGTGTTGGCGCGTTACCGCGAACTGACCGGCGGCTGAGCAGCCAGGCCACCACTCACCTGAACCCTCGGGCGCGGCAATCCCTGCCGCGCCCCCCTCTCACCCCGACTGCGAGGCCGGATGCTGACCTTCTTTCTCCTGCTGATCGTGCTGGCCATCCTGATGGTGTTGCGGATGCCGATCGCCTTCGCGATGGGGATCACCGGCTTTGTCGGGCTGGCCATGCAACTGGGGCCAATGCCGGCGCTTTCGGTGCTGGACCGGGCGTTTTTCGACAAATCGTCCTCCTTCATCCTGGTGGCGATCCCGTTGTTCATCCTGATGGCCGAGATCCTGACCTCGGGCGATGTGACGCGCCGCGCCATCATCGCCTGCCAGGCCTGGATCGGGCATGTGAAGGGCGGGCTGGCAATGGCCACGGTGGGGGCCTCGGTGCTGCTGGCTGCTCTGGTTGGCAGTTCCACCGCCTCGACTGCGGCGATGGCCTCTTCGGCGTTCCCTGAGATGCGCCGCCACGGCTATGATGACCGGCTGGCCGCCGCGGTGGTCAGCGTGGGCGGCACGCTTGCCGTGGTGGTGCCGCCCAGCATCGTGCTGGTGGTTTACGGCGTGCTGACCGAAACCTCGATCGGCCGGCTGTTCATCGCCGGGATCGTGCCGGGGCTGCTGACGGCGCTGGGGCTTGTGGTGGTGATCAAGATCATCGCCGAGCGCACCGATTACGCCCCCAAGGGCGAGCCTTTCAGGCTGGGTCATGCGGTCCGCGTCAGCGGCAATGTGATCCCGATGGTGCTGCTGATCCTTGCGGTGATCGGGGCGATCTATGGCGGGCTGACCTCGCCGACCGAGGCGGCGGGCCTGGGCGTTCTGGGCGCATTCCTGATCGTGTTGTGCCAGCGCACGCTGAAGATGAGTGCGCTGGGCAGTTCGCTCAGCCGGGCGATCCGGGCGACGGTGATGATCATCGCGATCATCGTGTGTTCGTCGATCTTTGCCAATTACCTCGCCTTCACCGGTGTTACGCAGGCCATTCTGGTGGCCCTGGCCGAAACCGAGCTGTCGCGCTGGACGATCCTGGCGATCATGGTGCTGATCCTGCTGGTAATGGGCATGTTGATGGACCAGCTTGCGATCCTGTCGCTGGCCATGCCGCTGGCGTTCCCCGCCGCGATGGCGCTGGGCTTCGATGCGATCTGGTTCGGCATCATCGTCACCAAGACCGTCGAGATCGGCCTGCTGACGCCGCCGCTGGGGCTGAATGCCTATGTCACCTCCGCCCAGACCAAGGTGCCGCTGCGCAAGATTTTCCGCGGGCTCTTGCCCTTCATCGCGGTTGAGATGGTGGTGCTGCTGATGCTGATCGCCTTTCCGCAGCTGACCTTGTGGCTGCCCGGGCTGATGATGTGAGGTGCCGATGCCGCCCGTAACCCCGAAAGCCAGCCATTCAGGACGGACCATGCCCGCATGACTGCCATCACTTCGCTGATAAACCCGCGCTCCGAGGCCTTTGCCGCCAATCGCGAGCACATGACCGCGCTGGTGGACGACCTGCGCCAGACCGTGGACCGCATCGCCCTGGGCGGCGGCGAGGCTGCGCGGGCGCGCCACGAGGCCCGCGGCAAACTGCTGCCGCGCGACCGCATCACCCGGCTGCTCGACATTGGTGCACCGTTTCTGGAACTGTCGCAACTGGCCGCGCATGGCGTCTATGCGGGCGACGAGGTGCCCGCGGCGGGGCTGATCACCGGGATCGGGCGCGTCATGGGCGCGGAATGCATGATCGTGGCCAATGACGCGACGGTGAAGGGCGGCACCTATTACCCGCTGACCGTCAAGAAACACCTGCGCGCGCAGGAAATCGCGCTCGAGAACAACCTGCCCTGCCTCTATCTGGTGGATTCGGGCGGCGCTTTCCTGCCGCTGCAGGACGAGGTTTTCCCCGACAAGGACCATTTCGGCCGCATCTTCTACAACCAGGCACAGATGAGCGCGCGCGGCATCCCCCAGATCGCCGTGGTGATGGGCAGTTGCACCGCCGGCGGCGCCTATGTGCCCGCGATGTGCGACGAAAGCATCATCGTGCGCGGCACCGGCACGATCTTTCTGGGCGGCCCGCCGCTGGTCAAGGCCGCCACCGGCGAAGTGGTCAGCGCCGAGGATCTGGGCGGCGCCGATGTGCATTGTCGCACCTCTGGTGTGACTGACCACCTGGCCGAGGATGACGATCACGCGCTGGCCATCGCCCGGCGCATCGTCGCCAACCTCAACCGCGAGAAACGGCCCGGTATCGCGCTCGGGCCCGCCGAGGCACCGGCCTACGACCCCGCTGAACTGCATGGCGTCATCCCTGCCGATGCGCGCAAGCCTTTTGATATCCGCGAGGTGATCGCGCGCGTGGTCGATGGCTCGCGGCTGGATGAGTTCAAGGCGCAATACGGCACGACGCTGATCTGCGGCTTTGCCCGGCTGTTCGGGATGCCGGTGGGGATCGTGGCCAATAACGGCATCCTGTTTTCGGAAAGCGCGCTCAAGGGCACGCATTTCGTGGAGCTGTGCAATCAGCGCCGTATCCCGCTGATATTCTTGCAAAACATCACAGGCTTCATGGTCGGGCGCAAATACGAGACCGGCGGCATCGCCAAGGACGGGGCCAAGATGGTCACCGCTGTTTCCTGCGCCTCGGTGCCGAAGCTCACGATGATCGTGGGCGGCTCGTTCGGGGCGGGGAATTACGGCATGTGCGGGCGCGCCTATGGCCCGCGCTTTCTGTGGATGTGGCCCAATGCGCGCATTTCGGTCATGGGGGGCGAGCAGGCCGCGACCGTTCTGGCCACCGTGCGCCGCGACGGGATCGAGGGGCGCGGCGGCAACTGGAGCCCTGAGGAGGAAGAGGCCTTCAAGGCCCCGATCCGCGCGCAATACGAAACCCAGGGTCACCCCTATTACGCCAGTGCGCGGTTGTGGGATGACGGGGTGATCGACCCGGCCGATACCCGCATGGTGTTGGGGCTGGGGCTGTCGGCGGCGCTCAATGCCCCGGTTGAAGAAACGCGCTATGGTGTCTTCCGGATGTAACGCCATGCTGTTTTGCGAGGTCAGGCCATGAATGACGACACCCTGCTCAGTTCCACCGATGCGCGTGGTATCTGCACGCTCACGCTCAACCGGCCCGCGCTGCACAATGCCTTTGACGATGCCCTGATCGCCCGGCTGGCGCAGGCATTTCGTGCACTGGCATCGGATGCGTCTGTGCGCGTGGTGGTGCTGGCCGCAAGTGGCAAAAGCTTTTCGGCGGGCGCCGATCTGAACTGGATGCGCCGCATGGCCGGCTACAGCGCCGAAGAGAATGCCGCGGATGCGCGCGCCCTGGCCGATATGCTCGAGGCGATCGCCACCTGTCCCAAGCCGGTGATCGCGCGGGTGCAGGGCGCGGCCTTCGGCGGCGGTGTCGGGCTGGTCGCGGCCTGCGACATCGCGCTGGCCAGCCCGCGCGCCAGTTTCTGCCTGTCCGAGGTGCGGCTGGGCCTGATCCCGGCGGCGATCTCGCCGCATGTGGCGGCGGCCATCGGCCCGCGCGCCTGCCGCCGCTATTTCCTGAGCGCCGAGCGGTTTTCTGCCGCCGAGGCCCACCGGCTGGGCCTTGTGCATGAGCTGGCCGAGGATCTGGACGCGGCGACCGAGGCCCTGTGCGACGCACTCCTGCAAGGCGGCCCGCAGGCGCTGGCCCAGGCCAAGGCGCTGATCGAGGCAGTGGCCTTCCGGCCCATCGACGGCGCGCTGCTGGATGATACCGCACAACGCATTGCCGCGATCCGGGTCTCGCCCGAGGGGCAGGAGGGGCTCACCGCCTTTCTGGATAAACGCAAACCTTCCTGGACTGGGGGCTGAAACCGCGTGTTCGACAAGATCCTGATCGCCAATCGCGGCGAAATCGCCTGCCGTATCATCCGCACCGCGCGGCGCCTGGGGGTGGCCACGGTTGCGGTCTGTTCAGACGCCGATGCCGATGCACTGCATGTGCGCATGGCCGACGAGGCGGTGCGCATTGGCCCGGCCGCGGCGCGCGACAGCTATCTGCGCCATGACGCGGTGATCGCCGCGTGCCAGCGCACTGGCGCGCAGGCGGTGCATCCGGGCTATGGCTTTCTGTCTGAAAACGCCGAGTTCGCCGAGGCCTGCGCGGCGGCAGGGATCACCTTCATCGGCCCGCCGCCGGCGGCGATCCGCGCGATGGGCTCTAAATCCGAATCCAAGCGGATCATGGAAAGCGCCGGCGTGCCGCTGGTGCCGGGCTATCACGGCAGCGATCAGGACGACGCGACCCTGTCCCGCGCGGCCGATGACATCGGCTATCCGGTGCTGGTCAAGGCCAGCGCGGGCGGCGGCGGCAAGGGCATGCGCATCGTGCGCGCGGCGGCCGACTTGCCCGAGGCGCTGGCCGGCGCACGGCGCGAGGCCTGCGCCGCCTTCGGGGATGATACGATGCTGATCGAAAAGCTGCTGGAACGCCCGCGCCATGTCGAGATGCAGGTCTTTGGCGACAGCCACGGAAACTATGTGCACCTGTTCGAGCGCGACTGCTCGCTCCAGCGCCGCCACCAGAAGGTGATCGAGGAAGCCCCCGCGCCCGGCCTGCCCGAGGATGTGCGCGCCCGTCTGGGCGAGGCCGCCATAGCCGCCGCGCATGCGGTGGGCTATGTCGGGGCCGGCACGGTCGAGTTCCTCTATCAGGACGGGGCGTTCTTCTTCATCGAGATGAACACCCGCCTGCAGGTCGAACACCCGGTGACCGAGATGATCACCGGCCAGGACCTGGTGGAATGGCAGCTTGGGGTGGCCGCAGGCGGCACGCTGCCCTGCGCGCAGGCCGATCTGGCGGTGCGCGGCCACGCCTTCGAGGCCCGCATCTATGCCGAAGACCCCGAGCGCGATTTCCTGCCCTCGACCGGGCGCATCCATCACCTGCGCACACCGCCTGAAACCGAGGGGCTGCGCATCGACAGCGGCATCGTTGAGGGCGACGCGGTAAGCATCCATTACGACCCGATGATCGCAAAGCTGGTGGTCTGGGGGCCGGACCGCGCCGCGGCGCTGCACCGGTTGCGCGCGGCGCTTGCCGGGTATCAGATCGTTGGCCCGGCGACCAATCTGGCCTTTTTGTCGCGGGTTGCCGCGCATCCCGCCTTTGCCCGAGCCGCGCTGACCACGCATTTCATCGACAACCACCGCGACGCGCTGGTTCCGGTGCGCGCGGGCGCCAGCGACGCGGTGCTGGCGCTCGCGGTGCTCGACCTGCTTGAGCACGCGCGCCAAGAGGCTGCCGCGCAGGCCCGTGCCGGCGCCGATCCCAGCTCCCCCTGGCACCTGGCCACCGGCTGGAGGATGAACGGACATGCCTTTCGCGCCTTCACCTTTCTTGACGGCGAGGCCCGGCACCGCGTCGGCGTGCGTTTCGGCCCTGATGCCTACACGCTGGATCTGCCCGGCGGGCGCTGCACGGCGCGCGCGGCGCGGGCGTCCGATGGCGATCTTGTCGCCGAACTTGACGGGCAGCGGCTGCAAGCCACCGTGGTCTGCCATGACGGCAACAGGCGCAGCGTGTTTCACGCCGGCCGCGCGCATCTTCTGCTGCTGGACGAGCCCGGCGCGGCCGGCCCCGGCACGGGCGCCGCAAGCGGCAGCCTGAGTGCGCCGATGCCGGGGCTTGTCACCCAGGTGTCTGTCGCCGTCGGGGACAAGGTGACAAGCGGTCAGGCATTGATGGTGCTCGAGGCGATGAAGATGGAGCACACGATCACCGCCCCCCTTGACGGCACGGTGACAGAGGTCAATTTCGCCGCGGGCAGTCAGGTGGGTGATGGCGATGTGCTGCTGAGCGTCGCCGCCGCCGCCGAAACCGCCTGAGCGGATCGCAGATATCAGCACGGAGCACGCGCCATGCCCTCCTTTCCCCCCGCCGTGAAGATCGTCGAGGTCGGCCCCCGCGACGGGCTCCAGAACGAGCCGCGCGATATCCCCGTGGCCGAGCGGATCGCCCTGATCGAGGGGCTGGCCGATGCGGGCCTGCGGGTGATCGAGGCGGGCAGCTTCGTCTCGCCGCGCTGGGTGCCGCAGATGGCGGGCACCACCGAGGTGCTGGCCGGGCTGCGCCGGGATGCGGGGGTGTCCTACCCGGTGCTTGTGCCGAATATGAAAGGGCTCGATGCTGCCGCGCGCGCTGAAGGAGTCGAAGAAATCGCTGTTTTTGCAGCGGCTTCCGAGGCATTTTCAATGCGAAACATAAACTGTTCGATCACCGAGAGTCTTGCGCGATTTTCCCCCGTTGTCGCTGCCGCGCGCGCGCGCGGCTGGCGGGTGCGCGGCTATGTCTCTTGCGTGCTGGGCTGCCCCTATGAGGGCGAAGTCGATCCCGCGCGGGTGGCCGAAGTGGCGGCCGAACTGGCCGCGCTGGGCTGCTACGAGATATCCTTGGGCGACACCATTGGCGTGGGCACCCCACTGCAGGCCCGCGCGATGGTGGGGGCCGTGGCCCGGCAGGTGCCGGCAGACCGGCTGGCCGTGCATTTCCACGACACGCGCGGCCAGGCGCTGGCCAATGTGCTTGCGGTGCTCGATCAGGGGATCGCCACGGTCGATGCCTCGGTGGCCGGGCTGGGCGGCTGCCCCTATGCCGCCGGGGCCAGCGGTAACCTGGCCACCGAGGATCTGGTCTACATGCTGGATGGCATGGGGGTGGAAACCGGCGTAGATCTGGCCCGGCTGGCGCAGGTGGGCTGGCGGATATCCGACCTGCTGGGCCGCCCGCCGGCCTCGCGCACATCACAGGCGCTGCGCGCCGCGCAAGCGGGGTGAGCGGCGGCAGTTTCCATGCCGCCGGCGAAGGCCTTACCCTGCGGGCACAAGTCGCAGCAGCGGGGCATCCTCGTCATCGACTATGATATAGACAAAACCGTCATCGGGCCCGACGGCCACATCGCGGATGCGCCAGCCTTGCCCCTCAAGCAGCCGCTCCGGCGGTGCGACCTGATCGCCCTCCACCGCGAACAGCCCCAGATACTGGTGGAACAGGTTGCCGATCAGCATTTGGCCCTGCCAGTCGGGGAAGGCGTCGCCCTCGTAAAAGGCCATGCCCGAGGGCGGGAAGTGATCCTCGCGCCCGGGTTCCCAATGATAGGCAGGCGCGATGAAGCCGTCGCCCTCGCGATGCGGGTCGGCGAAGGGCTCACCTGTGCGGTAATCGACGCCGAAGGCCGCCAGCGGCCAGCCATAATTGCCGCCGCGCTGGACAAGGTTCACCTCGTCGCCGCCGGCCTCGCCATGTTCGGCCAGCCAGATGTCGCCGCTGTCGGGATGCACGGCCATGGCCTGGATGTTGCGGTGGCCGTAGGACCAGATCGCGGGGGCGGCACCCTCCTGATCGACAAAGGGGTTGTCCTCGGGGATGCCGCCATCCAGCGTCAGCCGCAGCACCGCGCCGTTCTCGCTGCCCAGATCCTGCGCGATATGGCCGGGGCCGAAATCCTTTTGCCCGCGGTCGCCGGTGCCCATGAAAAGATGCCCGTCATGGAACACGATGCGCGAGCCGTAATGCGCCTGCGAGTCCATCGCCGGGCCGACCTGGAAAAGCACCTCCAGATCGCGCAGCGCGCCGGTCTCGCGGTCAAGCCGGGAGCGGCCCAGATGGGTGGTGGTGGCGCTGCTATCGACGCGGCCCGCCCAGGTCATGTAGACCAGTCCGCTTTGTGCGAAATCGGGCGCCACGGCAATGTCGAGCAACCCGCCCTGACGGCGCGCGTCAACCGCGGGCGCGCCGGAAATCTCGTGAAGGGTGCCGGTTTCGGCCTCCCAGAGCTTCACCGCGCCGGGCCGTTCGGTCAGCAGGATATCGCCGCCGCTACCGGGCAGAAATGTCATCCCCCAGGGGTGCTCGAGCCCTTCGGCCAGGATCTCGACCTCGTGAATCTCGGCCTCGGCGGGCGAAAGCGCCATCGCCCCAAGCGCGACGGCGGCCAGCGCGACGGTGGCGGTCATCCGGGTCTTGCGCGGTGTCGGGGTCAACATGTTGGTAGTCCTCCTTTCTTGTGCAGGTGGTTGCACAACAGGTGGCCCTGCGGCGGCGGATTTCAAACACCGGGTGCGATCTCGGCTCTGTCAGGCGGCGGCGATCCGCCGGGTCAGAGCCAGCTTGCGGCAATGAGCGCGGCCAGCGGAATGCTCAGCGTGCCCAGCAATGTCTGCACGGCGATAATATTGGCCATCAGAACATGATCGCCCCCCATCTGCCGCGACAGGATGAAGGACGAGGTCGCCGTGGGCAGCGCCTGAAAGACCAGCACGACCACGGCCTCCATCCCGCTCAGCCCGGCCAGGCGGCAGGCGGCGAAGGTCACCAGTGGCAAGAGGCCGAACTTGAACGCGCTGGAGGCCATGATCGGCGCGCCATGATGGCGCAGCGCCCCCAGCCGCAGCCCCGCCCCCACGCAGATCAGCCCCAGCGCCAGTGAGGCCTGCCCGAGCGTGCCCAGCGCCCCCGATACCCCGATGGGCAGGCCCAGCCCGGTCTGCTGCAGCACCATTCCCAGCACGCAGGCCAGCAGAAGCGGGTTGCGCGCAAGATTTCCCAGCACCTGGCTCATCTGTGCCCGCGCGGCGCTGTAATGGCTGAAGGCCAGCACACTGAGGATGTTCACCGTGGGCACGATGGCGGCATTGGCCACCGCCGCCAGCGCCGTGCCCTCGGCCCCGTAGAGGCCCGTCGCCACCATCACGCCGACATAGTTGTTGAAGCGGATGCCGCCCTGAAAGACCGAGGTGAACCCCGCGCCATCGACCGCCACCCAGCGCCGCAACGCAACGATCACCGCCGCCGTGACCACGATCGCGCCGATCAGCACCATGAAGATCCGCCCCAGCGGCACGGCGGTCAGGTCGGCAGTGGCCAGCCCGTGGATGAACAGTGCCGGCAGCAGCACGAAATAGCTCAGCCATTCGGCCTGGCGCCAGAACTCGTCGGACAGCAGGGCGCGCTGCCGCAGCCATGCGCCGAAACCGATCAGCAGGATCACCGGCAGAAGTGCTGCCAGAACGGTCAGAAGCATGTGTCGTGGTCCTGCCTGCTCATGTGCTCCTCTCGCGGATCAGGTGACGCGTGCGCGCACACGGTATTGCGGATCGTCCCACAGCCGCTGCTTCATCACCCGTGCAAGGGTGGCTGTGGCGGCGTCAACCTCGGCGGGGCCGATATAGAGCGGGGTGAAGCCGAACCGCAGAATGTCGGGCGCGCGGAAATCGCCGATCACCCCTTCGGCGATCAGCGCCTGGATGATGGCGTAGCCCTCCGGGTGGCGAAAGCTGACCTGGCTGCCGCGTTCGTCGGCGTTGCGCGGCGAGGCCAGCGTCAGCGTGGGGCAGGCGGCCTCGACCCCGGCGATGAATTGTTCGCACAACGCGACCGAGGCCGCGCGCAGCGCGTGCATGTCCACCGCGTCCCAGATATCGAGCGCGGCCTCCAGCGCGGCCATCTGCAGCACCGGCGGCGTACCCACGCGCATCCGCTCAGCACCCTGCGCGGGGCGGTAGGACGGCTCGAAGGCAAAAGGCGCGGCATGGCCCAGCCAGCCCGAAAGCACCGCGCGCGCGGCCTCGGCGTGGCGGGGCGCGACATAAATGAAGGCTGGCGCGCCGGGGCCGCCATTGAGGTACTTGTAGGTGCAGCCGGCAGCGAAATCGGCCCCCGCCGCGCCCAGATCGACCGGCAGCGCGCCGGCGGAATGCGCCAGATCCCACAGTGTCAGCGCTCCGGCCGCATGGGCGCGCGCGGTCAGCGCGGCCATGTCATGCTTGCGCCCGGTGCGGTAATCGACCTCGGTCAGCATCAGCACGGCCACGCTGTCGTCGATGGCGGCGGCGACCTCCTCGGGGGGCACGGTGCGCAGCCGGTAGCCGCGCCCAAGGCTCTGGCACAGCCCCTCGGCCATGTAGAGATCGGTGGGAAAATTGCCGCTGTCCGACAGGATCACGCGGCGCTCGGGGCGCAGCTCCAGCGCGGCGGCCAGGGCCTGATAGACCTTGATCGAGAGCGTGTCGCCCACCGCCACGCTGCCCGGCTCGGACCCGATCAGCCGCGCGATACGGTCGCCAAGGCGGGCGGGCTGGGCCATCCAGCCGGCGCGGTTCCAGCCGGTGATCAGCATCTCGCCCCATTCGTCGCGCACCGCCTGCCGGACGCGTTCCGCCGCCGTCACAGGCATTGGCCCCAGCGAATTGCCGTCCAGGTAGATCACACCTTCGGGGATGTGAAAAAGCGCGCGTGTGTCTGAGAAAGTGGCTGAGAAATCGGTCATGGTTCCTTGCCGCCCCGGGTGTTACGCAGGCCGTGATCCGACCGCCTGCCTCTTTCCTAATCGGGTGCTGCGGAATTTCCCACCCTCAAACAGGGTCCAGTGCGCCGCAGTGCCGGCCCGCATGGGGCAAGCGCCGGGCCGCCTTCGGCGAGGATATTTTCGTCACAGTGAAGGGCAGGGGGGCTTGCTGTGGGCAAATGTGGGGTATTATAATACCTAATTCACAATATCATGTTTTTGCAGGGTTTTTTGAGGCATATGGCCCTTGACGCGAAGGCACAGATGCTTAGAAGGGCGCCATGCGAATGTTGGCGGGTCCGCCCGCCGTCTGACCTATCTGGACAGGACCGGAAAATGAAAACCTTTACCGCAACACCGGCGGATATCGACAAGAAATGGATCCTGATCGACGCCGAGGGCGTGGTTCTGGGTCGTCTTGCCTCGATCGTCGCCATGCGCCTGCGCGGCAAGCACAAGCCGAGCTTCACGCCGCACATGGATATGGGCGACAATGTCATCATCATCAACGCCGACAAGGTGCAGATGACGGGCCGCAAGCGTGACGACAAGCAATACTACTGGCACACCGGGTATCCCGGTGGGATCAAGTCGCGCAGCGCGCGGCAGATCCTGGAAGGCGCGCATCCCGAGCGTGTGGTGACGAAGGCGGTGCAGCGGATGCTGCCCGGCGGCAAGCTGAGCCGCCAGCAGATGACCAATCTGCGCGTCTATGCCGGCGCCGAGCACCCGCACGAGGCCCAACAGCCCGAGGTGCTGGACGTTCGCGCGATGAACAAGAAGAACACCCGGAGCGCATGATCATGGCCGAAGAACTCAAATCTCTCGACGATCTGAAAGCGGCCGTGCCCGGCGAAGCGCTGGCGGCCGAAGCCGAAGCCCCGCGCGAGCCTGTGCGCGACAAGCTGGGCCGTTCCTATGCCACCGGCAAGCGCAAGGATGCCGTGGCGCGGGTCTGGATCAAGCCCGGATCGGGCCGTGTCACCGTGAATGGCAAGGATCTCGACAGCTATTTCGCGCGCCCCGTGCTGCAGATGATCCTGCGCCAGCCGTTCCAGGTGGCCGGTGTCGTCGATCAGTTCGACGTCATGGCCACGGTCAAGGGCGGCGGGCTTTCGGGGCAGGCGGGGGCCGTCAAGCACGGCATCTCGAAGGCGCTGCAACTCTATGAGCCGGGCCTGCGCGGCGCGCTCAAGGCTGCCGGCTTCCTGACCCGCGACTCGCGCGTGGTCGAGCGCAAGAAATACGGCAAGCGCAAGGCGCGCAGGAGCTTCCAGTTCTCCAAGCGCTGATCGCCGCACTGCCATGGATGCAGGATTGCGCCGCCCGACAGGTTTCGGGCGGCGTTTTTCGTGCGTGACGGGCGATGTTTAATGCCATATAGCTAGCGTTCACCCAGCTTCATTCCGTTCCGAACAGAGGGCATGCGGCCGCCCGAGGTGGGCGCGGATGCGCCCGCCAGTGGGGCGGGCGCATGCCCGGGCCTCAAGCGGCCCGGGCCAGGTGAATCCGATCAAGTGTGATATCCCTTAACCTTTTATGCGGGAAACCTAGCACTTGTGACCGATGCCTGCGCATGGGCGATACGGGTTTCCAGTTTGGTTTTGGCCTGCCGCATCCAAAGCGAATGAATCCAGCGGAAATTGGAGCGTGCCAGAATCATGGTGAACTCGCCCAGACCATCGACGACGACCAGCCGCGTCGGCGTGTCGCCTCGCATGACCACGCAAATGTTTGAAAGGTTCAGGTCGCGAAAGACTGCGCCGTCGCGTTGAATCTTGCGCAACAGCTCCACCAGTGGCGCGTGAAGTTCTTCTACAGAACAGGGGGGGGGCCGCAGGTACTGGCTGACGGTACGCGACATTCGGCCTGAATCCACATCGACAATTTTCTCAACCAGTTGGCCAGGGCCGAGGTTTGTATTCTCGAACCCGTAAAATCGGGGGAGATAGTCGGGGCATTTTCCTGTTCGTTTGAGCAGCCGCAGGTAGTGTTCATACTCGACATACCATTCGCGGAACGCGCCAAACCTGCGCTTGGTAGGGCGAAGGTAATCGCTGACCTTCGCGGGTTTGTCGCGGGACCGAAACACCTTGATCAACAGTTTATCATGTTCGGGATGGTTGAAGACCAAGCTGCCGCTTCCGTGGGCGACAGCGGCATCGGGGTCAAGGTGGATGGTCATCGGTGCGCTTGTCCAGCAATTTTGAATATCAGGATGAATGCCAGCCCATCATAGACTTGCAAAACAGCAAGGGCCAGTTCGACGTAATTTGCGCCCCGTCCGCCGCGCGCTTATCTGAAGGCGCCAGAGATGCGCGATTCGCCAGGGAGACTGCCATGTCCGATCTGCCGCTGACTCCGATTGCCGGACGCGATGTGTTGTTCGCGATGGCGGCCGCGCCGGAATACGGCCCGCATCTGCGCGCCCGTTTCACGCCGCTGATCACCGGCGTCGGTCCGGTCGAGGGGGCAGTGGCGACCGCGGCGGCACTGGCGGGGGCGCAGGCGGCGGGGCGGCTGCCCAGGCTGGTGGTTTCGCTGGGCTCGGCCGGGTCGGCGCGGCTGGAGCATTGCGCCGTCTACCAGGCCACGCATGTGGCCTATCGCGACATGGATGCCAGCCCGCTAGGGTTTGCGCGCGGTGTCACGCCGTTTCTCGATCTGCCCGCCGAACTGGACCTGCCGCATCGCATACCCGGTGTGGCCGGGGCCAGCCTCTCGACCGGGGCGAATATCGTCTCGGGGCCAGCCTATGGGCAGATCGCGCAGGACATGGTCGATATGGAGACCTTCGCCATCTTGCGCGCCTGCCAGCGTTTCGGCGTGCCGCTGATCGCACTCAGGGGGATTTCCGACGGGGTGCGCCCGCTCGCGGGGATCAACGACTGGACAGAGTATCTGCACCTGATCGATGAGCGACTGGCCGCCGCCACAGACCGGCTGGCCGAGGCGCTGGAAGACGGGGCGCTTGCCCTGCCCGCTGGTGCCGGCCACCCCTGAGCGCGACGCCACGCCTCAGACGGGGTTGTCCACCCGCGCCGTCACCAGCACCCGCCCTTTCGAGGCGCTCGCCCAGTTGATCCGCACCTCGCTGTTCTCTGCCCCCATCTGGGTCGAGGCATAGGGAAAATCGGTGCGGCGCTCGTCGTTGGGGCCGGTGATCTCGCCCTCGGGCACGATCGCGGTGACATTGCGCGCCCAGCCGCCGAAGGGCAGGTAAGGCCCCACATTGATCGTCCAGGCCCCCTGCGCGGTGTTCTGGTCATGGCGCAGCGTGACCGGGTTCGCCATCCTCTGGTCCACCCCGTTGAAGGCATTGCCCTGCACCGAGATGTTGCGAAACATCGCGTAATTCAGATCGGCATGGGTGGTATCGACCATCTCCACCCGTTCGACCGCGCCGTTGATCGTGCGAAACACATTGCCCGAGATATTCAGCCCGTTGACGAAATGCCCCGGCGCGAAGGGCTTGATCACCAGCCAGCGGAAGAACGGCGCCACCCCATTGCAGGTGAAGATATTCCCGGTGATCGTCAGCCCGCCGAAGGAAAAGCCCAGCTGCGCTGGGTCGGCGCTGTGCTCGTTGGTCCATTCGATCGCACAGTTGTCGATATAGTTGCCGGTGATCGTGGTCTTGACGTTGGTCTGGGTAAGCACCAGCCCCGCCTGCCGCAGCCCCTGCGGCTCGCTGTCGCCCTGAAAGAAGTGATTGCCCACGAACAGATGCCCCGAGCCATTGGCCACGCAGAAGGCCGCGAACATCACCGCGCGGTTGTTGCGGATCTTGGCATCATTGGCGTTGATGTTCATCGCCACCGATGTGCGGTCCTGCGCGGGCACGGGCATCTCGTCGGAAAGGAACTGGCAGCGATCCACCAGAAGCCCCTGGCAGCCCCGCCCGATCGAGGTGATGCCGCGGTCGCGCGGGCGGTTGAAAACGCAATCGGCCATCCGGTGCGTCAGCCCCTCGGGCGCCAGCATCATGCCGCTGGCCTCGCCTTTCAGCAGGAATTCGATCTCGGTGATCTCGAACTTGCTGAACTTGTCGAAGCCGCTGAAATCCAACGCATATCGGTCACGGGTGAAGGTGTAGCTTTGCGTGCCCTCCGCATCGAACAGCGGCTGGCTCAACGTGATCGTGCCCGCGCCGGGGTTGGTCTCGGTGACATAGACCTCTCGGCCCACGCCAGCGCCACTCACCCGCGCGCCCACCGCGATCTGCGCCACATTGGCCACGTCCGACAGTCGCCGCGGCTGTGCCGGGTCATAGGTGGCCTGACGGGTCCAGGTGGCGCTGTCCCAGGCGGGGCCTTCCTGAATGTCGATCATTCCGTTGGTCAGGCAGCGCCGCATCTCGAACATGGCCAGGTTGTTGGCCGTGGCGTGTACGTCCACCGGCGCCTCCAGCCGCACGCGGCGGCCCTTGAGGTCAAGCGTGACATGATCGGTGAAATGGAAAAGCGCTTGCATGGCCTTGCGAAAGCCCAGGTCGTCACTGCCAAACGCCGCCTGGTATGTGGGAAAATCATAGCTACGGGTCAGTTGTAGCCGCGTGTCGGGGGCCATGACCAGCGTGCCCTCAAAGCGCACCGGCGCGTTCAGCGTCAGATGCGCGCCGATATGGTAACCCCCCTCGGGCACCAGGATCTGCCGCCCCTGCGCCGCCGCGTCGGCCGCCAGAAAGGCCGCGTGGTCGTCGGTCACGCCATCGCCCGCCGCGCCATAATCCTTCACATCGACCCAGTCCATCATCTTGCGGTGGAACACCGCCGTGACATCCTCGATCTCGATATCGTCGATCCGCACCACTCCGCCGGTGGGCCCGGTCAGGTCGATCCCGAAATGTCCATAGATCGGCTCAAGCCCCCAGGCCAGATCGACGCCGGGGCGGCTGCCCGTGCCGATGATGGCTGATACGGTGACCACCTCGCCGTAGGCCTCCAGCGCCACCTCGTCACCCTGCTGCGGCACATCCGCGACATGGGCATTGCCCGCGCCGCCGGCCCATCCGGCGATCCGCACCTCGGGCAGGTTGCCGCTGATCGCCTTGAGGCGCACCCGCACCCGCAGGTAGCACCCCGGCAGGATCGGGGTCTCGCCCATATACCGCAGGCGTTGCACGGCCTCGGTCTTCTGCAACTCCAGGCAGCCGCCGAAATCCGCGTCCGAAGGCACGAAGGCCGCATTGGCCGCGCCCTCATAGGTCGGGCTTCCGGGGGTTCCGTCTTCGCTCGACCAGACATCCAGCCCCGCCGAAAACGGCGGCGGCATCAGCATCAGCCCGTCGGTAATCGCCTTGTTCATCTCCGCAATCCCTGCCTCGTTGCACCCTGTGCGCCCTGCGCTGCCGCCCCGGGCTTGCACCGTGGCCGGGCATGGCGGCCCGTCCCCCGGTCGTCCCGATGGCGAAAAGGGGTATCAAACCGGATTTAAGAGATCTTAACCCGAGCGTGCGCAGCCCGCAGGCAACACCCTGCCGCGCAGCCCAAGAAGACAGGCAGAGGCTGAGGTAATACGTTTTATATCAATGCACTGAGGGGCGGTCCGTCACGAATCGCCGCTCTCGCCCCGGCTGTCCGTGCGCGCGCCGCGCAGCCGCGCGAAGAACCGCGCGGCAAAGCCCGGCTTGTTCTCCTGAGGCGCGCGTGAAAGCCCCAGCGCGCCCTCGGGCACATCCCGGGTGATGACCGATCCGCTTGCCGTCATCGCGCCTTCGCCCACTGTGACCGGCGCCACCAGCATGGTGTCCGAGCCGATGAAGGCGCCCGCGCCGATCTCGGTGCGGTGCTTCGAGACCCCGTCGTAATTGCAGGTGATGGTGCCCGCCCCGATATTGGCCCCCGCGCCCAGATGCGCATCGCCGATATAGCTGAGGTGATTGACCTTGGCTCCCTCGTCGATGATGGCATTCTTGACCTCGACGAAATTGCCTACGCGGACATCCTCGGCCAGTTCCGCCCCGGGGCGCAGCCGCGCGAAAGGGCCGACCACGGCGCCGCGGCTGATGTGGCAGCCCTCCAGATGGCAGAACGCCCTGATCTCGGCCCCCGATTCCACCGTCACACCGGGGCCGAACACCACATTCGGCCCGATCACGCTGTCGCGCCCGACCCAGCTGTCCAGCGCGAAATGCACGGTCTCGGGCGCCACCAGCGTCACGCCGTTCTCAAACGCCTCGGCACGGGCGCGGGCCTGGAAGGCGGCCTCGGCCGCGGCCAGTTCCGCGCGCGAATTCACGCCCAGCGTCTCGGATTCGTCGCAGCGCACCACCCCCGCCGAAAGCCCCCGCGCACGCGCCAGCGCCACGATATCGGTCAGGTAATACTCGCCCGCCTCGTTATCGTCGCCCACCGCAGCGACCAGTTCCATCAGGGTGGCGCTGTCGGCGCAAAGCACCCCGCTGTTGCACAAGGTGATGGCGCGCTCGACCGCGCTTGCATCCTTGTATTCGACAATGCGCTCAAGCCGCGCGCCCGCCATTACCAGCCGACCATAGCGCCCCGGGTCGGCCGCCTCGAAGCCCAGAACCACAATGTCATGCTCCGCGCGCGCCGCGCGCATCGCCTCCAGCGTCTCGGCCCGGATGAAGGGCGTGTCGCCATAAAGCACCAGCGCATCGCCCGAAAACCCCTCCAGCACGGGGGCGGCCTGTGCCACCGCATGGGCGGTGCCCTTCTGCTCCTGCTGCACCACGATCACACCCTCGGAGCATTCCGCGCGCGCCGCCGCGCTCACCGCTTCGGCCCCGTGCCCGGCCACGATCACCGTGCGCGCAGGCTCCAGCGCCGCGCCGGCCCGCAGCGCATGGGTCAGCAGCGGCACCCCGGCCAGCGGATGCAGCACCTTGGGCAGGTCTGAATTCATCCGTGTCCCTTGTCCGGCGGCCAGAACGATCAGGGCTGTCTGCATGGCTCTCTCCCGCGGCGCTGCGCTTTCAACTGCCGCCTGTTTCGCCGATCGCGCGCGCCGGGTCTAGGCCTTCCGGCCAAAGGCCCGGGCCCGGCCAATCCCGGCGCGCCGCCATCCCCCATCTTCTTGGCAAAAATATCCATGCCGTCAGGCCTGCGGCAAGCACAGTCGTTGGCCGCTGCCGCGTTCGGCAACCACCTGTTGCAGGATCTCGATGAAGCGCGCCTGCGGCAGGCTGGGCGCGCCGCCAGAATGCATGGTCAGCCCGATCGGCCGTTCGCTCTCGGACAGCTCCAGCGGCAGCCGCGCCAGCAGCCCGGCTTCCACTTCACGCTCGACCTGCGCCGCCGAGATCAGCGTAATTCGGTCGCTGGCCAGCAACAGCCCGACCATCACGCTGTGCGCGCCGGTCTCGATTGGCGCGGGAACCCCGCGCGGCGGCGCAAGCGCGGCATGCAAGGTCTCGAAGTGCGACCGTGCAGGGGCATTCTCGCGTGGGGCGACCCAGGGGTAGCCCGCCAGATGCGCCGGCTCTAGCGGCGTCTCGTGTAGCAGCGGATGACCGGCCCGCGCCACCAAGGTAAGCGGATCGCGAAACAATTCGGTCTGCACCAGTTCGGCTGGCAGATCATCGCTGCGCAGCGCGCCCAGTATGAAATCCAGGTCCCCGCGCTTGAGCGCCCGCGCAAGCCCCGCGTAATGCCCGTCGGCCACCTCGACCGCGACGCGCGGATATTCGGCGGCAAAGCGGCACAGCGCCTCGGGCAACAGCGCGCTTTGCGCCAGCGGCAGGCAACCCACGGCAAGCCGCCCGCCGAAATCGCCGCGCCAGTCGGCGATGTCGTGGAACGCCTGCGCCACGTGATGCAGCGCCAGCTTGCCCCGGCGGGCCAGTTCGCCCGCCTGCCGGGTCGGGCGCAGGCCGGCGCTCGTGGGCTCGAACAGCGCCACGCCAAGCAGCCGCTCCAGATCGCGGCAGGTGCGGCTGATCGTCGAAGGCTCGCGCCCCAGCCGCCGCGCCGCGGAGACAAAGCTGCCATGCTCGACCGCCGCAGCCAGCGCATGAAGTTGCCGCGCCGAAACCAGCCGGTGCAGATGCCCCCCCGCGCCGATGGCTTGCACCCCAAGCCGCAGTTGTTCCAGCCCGCGGGCGGCCCGCTCCAGGAATATCCGCCCCGGCTCGGTCGGGCGCGCGCCTTGTGCGGTGCGGGCGAAAAGCGGCACGCCCAGCCGCGCCTCAATCCCCGCCAGCGCCTGCGTCAGCGCCGGCTGCGACAGGTTGATCCGCTGCGCCCCGGCCGAGAGCGAGCCGCATTGCGCCACCGCCAGAATTCCATTCAGATGCCGCAGGTTAGGCAGATTTTCCCGGTCTGACAAATCGGCAATCCCCGGTTACAAAATGCGCCTTTCCACGATCGTGGTGCATTTCTGACTACAGTATTTTCAGGGTTTTCGGAAAGCCGTTTCTGGATTAGCGAAAGCCCCTGTGCGGGAACTGAATATTCACTGCAAGTCGCTGTGTCATTCAGATTTTTCAACCCGGTCGTTTGGGTGCAGGATGCGCGTAATCCAAATGCGTCGTGAAAGGTGTCCCGATGTCCGAACGCAAGACAGCCCTGGTCGTCAGTGCCCATTCCGCCGATTTCGTCTGGCGCTGCGGCGGCGCGATCGCGCTGCACCAGAAAAAGGGCTATGACGTCACCATCGTCTGCCTGTCCTATGGCGAGCGCGGCGAAAGCGCCAAGCTGTGGAAGGAACCCGGCGCCACGCTCGAAGGCGTCAAATCCGCCCGCCGCAAGGAGGCCGAGGCCGCGGCATCGGCGCTCAACGCCCATGACATCCAGTTCTTCGACCTGGGCGATTACCCGCTCGAGATGGACCGCGATGCTAAATACCGGCTGGTCGATGTGATCCGCAAGGTGCAGCCCGAGTTCATGCTCTCGCATTCGAAGGACGACCCTTACAATACCGACCACCCCTATGCGACGAAAATGGCCATTGAGTGCCGCATGATCGCGCAGGCCTGGGGCCACAACCCCGGTGAAAAGGTGCTTGGTGCGCCCCAGCTTTACCTGTTCGAGCCACATCAAAGCGAAATGTGCGGCTGGAAGCCCGACACCATTCTCGACATCACCGATGTCTGGGACGAAAAGCGCGCCGCCATCGAATGCATGCAGGGCCAGCAGCACCTGTGGGATTATTACACCAATGTCGCGCAGAATCGGGCCAATCAGTTCCGCCGTAACTCGGGCGGGCAGGCGGGCGGGCGGCCCGCGCGGTATGCCGAATCGTTCCAGTCGATCTTCCCGCGCACGGTCGATACGCTTTGATCCGCCCCGGCCAAGAAGGAGAATGAATATGGCAGTCGTGGTTCAGAATATCGAGCGCGCCGACAAGGCGGTGATCGAAGGGCTGGCCCGCGCCGGCGTCGCCACCGTGCACGAGGCCCAGGGCCGCAGCGGGCTGATGAGCGCGCGGATGCGCCCGATCTACACCGGCGCGCGCATCGCCGGTTCGGCGGTGACGATCTCGGTGCCGCCGGGTGACAACTGGATGCTGCATGTCGCCATCGAGCAATTGCAAAAGGGCGATGTGCTGGTGCTCGCACCCACTTCGCCTTGCGACAATGGCTATTTCGGCGATCTTCTGGCCACTTCGGCGCAGGCGCAGGGATGCATCGGCATGGTGATGGATTCGGGCGTGCGCGACGTGCAGGACCTGACCGAGATGCGCTTTCCCGTCTGGTCCACTGCCATTTCGGCGCAAGGCACGGTCAAGGAAACGCTGGGGTCAGTCAATGTGCCGGTGGTTTGCGCGGGCGCGGCCGTCAACGCGGGCGACGTGATCGTCGCCGATGACGATGGCGTCTGTGTGGTGCCGTGTGCAAAGGCGGCCGAGGTGCTGGAAAAGGCCAATGCCCGCGTGGCCAACGAGAATGCCAAGCGCGAAAAGCTCGCCGCCGGGGTGCTCGGCCTCGATCTTTACGACATGCGCGCGCGGCTTGCCGAAAAAGGCCTGAAATACATCTGAGCAGGGCGCGGGGCACTGCCCTGCGCATACCGCCGGAGCCGCGCCGCCCCGGCCAGAGCACCGAGTTTCGGCGCGGCTGCGCCGCACCGATGCCTGCGGCGCGGATATTTCCTTCACAGTGAAGATACGGCGCGCGCGGACCTGCCCCTTCACTGTGAGAAAAATATCCCCGCCGGAGGCACTGGCGCGGACTCAAGGGCCGCAGGCCCGCCGCGCCAGCCGTTCAGGGGAAGACAGGCGCCAGCATCAGCCCCTCGGTTTCGGGCAGGCCCAGCATCAGGTTGGCGTTCTGGATGGCCTGCCCCGACGAGCCCTTGGCCAGATTGTCGAGCGCAGCCACCACCAGGGCGCGGCCCGGCACCCGGTCGCCGATTACGCCCAGATGCACGAAGTTCGACCCCCGCACATGCCGGGTCGACGGCAGCGCGCCGAAGGGCAGCACATGCAGGAAGGGCTCTTCAGCATAGCGCGCGGCCAGCGCCGCGTACACCGCCTGCGGATCGCCATCGACATAGGCATCCAGCAGGATGCCCCGGTTCATCGGCAGCAGATGCGGGGTGAACTGCACCTGCACCGGGCGCCCGGCCACGGCTGAAAACTCCTGGTCGAACTCGCCCAGGTGCCGGTGCCCGCCGCCCGCGGCATAGGGGTGGGTGCCCTCGGAAAGCTCGGCGTGCAGCAGGTTTTCCTTCAGCGCACGGCCCGCTCCCGAAACCCCGGCCTTGAGGTCGAGGATGATCCGATCGGGGTCGATCACCCCGGCTTCCAGCAGCGGGCGGATCGCATATTGCCCGGTGGCCGCGTTGCAGCCGGTGCCGGCCACCAGCCGGGCGGTGCGGATATCGTCGCGGTAGAACTCGGTCAGCCCATAGACGGCCTCGCGCTGCAACGCGGGCGCGGCGTGGGGCTTGCCATACCATTTCTCGTACTCTGCCGGATCGCGCAGCCGGAAATCGGCCGAAAGGTCCACGACCTGCAGATCGCGCGGCAGGCCGGCGATCACCGCCTGGCTGGTGGCGTGGGGCAGGGCGCAGAACACCAGATCATAGGCCGACATGTCCATGTCCTCGATCCGCGCCAGCGGCGGCAGGTCGAGATGCGCGAGATGCGGAAAGACCTCGGCCATCGCCATGCCGGCCTTGCGGTCGCCCGAAAGGCCCGCCACCTCCATGCCTGGATGCGTGGCGATCAGGCGCACGAGTTCCGCGCCGGTATATCCGCTGGCACCCAGTACCGCGACCCTGTGGCTCATGTTGCATACTCCTGGCAAGCCGATCTTGTGGCGGGTTGTGCCGCCGTGCCGCGCCGGGGTCAAGGCCGGGTGGCTGCGGGCGCTCAGCCGGCCAGCCGGGCGGGGATCAGCCCGCGCAGCGAATTGCCGACCCAGAGGCGCGCGCGCGCGAGGTCGGCCAGCGGCAGCCGCCCCTCGCGGCAGGTGCCGGCATCCAGCATCTCGGCCCGCAGTACGCCGGGCAGCAGCCCGCAGGCCAGCGGCGGGGTCATCAGCCCCTCGCCGAGGTCGAAGAAGACCGAGGTGATGGCGCCTTCGCACAACTCGTCTTCGGTGTTTGCGAACAGGTATTCGTCGATGCCTTTGGGCAGGGCGGCGCGGGCCTGATCGTAAAGCGCGCGTTGGCTGGTCTTGTGGCGCAGCCAGATGTCATCGGGCGCCAGCCGCCAGGGCGCCAGCGCAACCCGCCACAGCGCAGGCGGGGGGCCGGCGAGCGGCGCGGCCTCGACCTGCGGCGTGCCGTGGCGGTCGATGGTGAGGCGCAGGCGCAGCGGGCCGGGATCGTCCGGGCCGGTGCCGTGCGGGCCGTCGAGCAGCGCGGCGATGCGTGCGCGGTCGAACGGAATTCCGAGGGCGTGGCAGGTGGCTTGCGCCCGCGCAAGATGGCGGTCGCCGCGAATGGCACGGCCGCCCTGCCAGCGGAGGGTCTCGATCACGCGGAAGTCGCCGGTCAGGTCAGATGCGCGAAACGGGCTTTCCATAGGGCCTCCTCGTATTCGCCATCGGCGGTGGAATCCTGCACCACGCCACCGCCGACATTCATCACCGCTTCGCCGCCGTCGAAAAGGGTCAGGGTGCGGATGGCCACATTGAACTCGGCGCGGCCATCGGGCGCAAGCCAGCCGATGGCGCCGCAATAGGCGCCGCGCGGCGCAGGCTCCAGGCTGCGGATGATCTCCATCGCGCGGATCTTGGGGGCGCCCGTGATCGAGCCGCAGGGAAAC
Source organism: Alkalilacustris brevis (assembly GCF_003350345.1). Lineage (GTDB taxonomy): Bacteria > Pseudomonadota > Alphaproteobacteria > Rhodobacterales > Rhodobacteraceae > Alkalilacustris > Alkalilacustris brevis. The sequence goes on along the minus strand of NZ_QNVJ01000007.1, from coordinate 3,948 downwards.
AGCGCGCGCAGCAGCGTCTCCGGGGTGGTGCCCGGCTGCAACTGGCCGATCACCTGCGACGACATCTGGTGCACGGTGGCGAAGCTCTCGACGCTGTAAAGCGCGGGCACCTTGACCGATCCCGGGTGGCAGATACGGCTTATGTCGTTTCGCAAAAGATCAACGATCATAAGGTTTTCGGCGCGGTTCTTTAGGCTTTGGCTTAGCTCATGGCGGGCCTTGGCATCTTTGGCCGGGTCAGGGTGGCGCGGGGCGGTGCCTTTCATCGGGCGGGCCTCGATCCGGCCCTGGGCATCGATGCGGAAGAACAGCTCGGGCGAACGCGAGAGGATCGCGGGCGTGCCCTCGCCCCGGTCGATCAGCGCGCCATAACGCACCGGCTGGCGGCGGCGCAGCGCGCCGTAAAGCGCCTGCGCGCCCCCGTCGGCCCGTGTGTGCAGCGGCATGGTCAGGTTGATCTGATAGCAATCTCCCGCTGCGATGTAGTCGGCCACGCGGGCAAAGGCCCGGCCATACTGCGCGCGCGTCCAGCCCGGGCGCAGCGGGCCAAGCGTCGCCCTGCCTGCGGCGTCGTGACAGGCGGCCAGCGCGGCGGCGCCATCGCGCGGGGCATCATGGACAGTGAAATCAAGCAGCGGCAGGCGGCGCTGCGCGGGCATCAGCGGCGCAAGCCGCGGCTCAAGCGCATAGCCCAGCTCATAGGCGGCATATCCGGCCAGCCAGAACCCCTGCGCCTGCGCAACCGCAAGCGCGGCCAGCGCGTCGGGCACTCCCTCGGGCGTGGTAGCGGCAATGCGGGCAAGGGGCGCATCGAACAGGGCAGGGCGCCCTTGCTGCGGGCCATGGTCGAACAGGATCATCCTGCCTCCGCTGGGACATGGCCATTCCGGAAGGACGCCGGCAGGCCCTTTCGATTTGAAATTGCCTCAGAACAATAGCTTGCAGCGCGCTTCCCGGTCCGGCCCCTTGGCGAAAGGTTTTGCTGGCCCGGCCAGCCAGGGACGAAGCAGAAAGCCCGCCCGCGGCGGGTGCCGGGGCGGGCTGAACGCGGTGCGGGCAGTGCGCCCCGGCGGCTCAGGCGTCGCGCGGGTCTTCGCTTTCGCCGCTGTCGCGCGGGTCGGCAGCCTCGGCGCGATACTCTTCGTCTTCGTCCAGCGCGGCGGCGCCGACATCATCGAACAGCTCGGAGATCTCGAACTCGGCCTCGGCCTCGGCCTCGGCGGCGACATCCTGGATCGACTTGCCCGAAGCCTGCAACTCGGCCTCTTCGGGCGAGCGGGCCACGTTGATGGTGACCTCGACCGACACTTCGGGGTGCAGCACGACATGCACCTTGTGCAGGCCCAGCTCCTTGATCGGGCTATCGAGCACCACCTGCCGGCGATCGACCGACACACCTGCCTCCGACACCGAATCGGCGATGTCGCGGGTGCTGACCGAACCATAGAGCGCGCCGCGGTCCGAGGCCGAACGAATCACGACAAAGCTTGCTTCGTCGATCCGGGCGGCGAGGCCCTCGGCCTCCTTGCGGGTTTCCAGGTTGCGGGCCTCGAGCTGGGCTTTCTGCGCCTCGAATTGCGCGATGTTGCCCTGGCTGGCGCGCAGGGCCTTGCCCTGGGGCAGCAGGTAGTTGCGGGCGAAGCCGTCCTTGACGGCGACCACATCGCCCATCTGACCGAGCTTGGCCACGCGTTCCAGAAGGATCACTTGCATGGTCTCACTCCTTACTTGACGGCGTAGGGAAGCAGCGCCAGGAACCGCGCGCGCTTGATGGCGCGGGCCAGTTCACGCTGCTTCTTGGACGACACGGCGGTGATGCGCGAAGGCACGATCTTGCCGCGCTCCGAGATATAGCGCTGCAACAGCCTTACATCCTTGTAGTCGATCTTCGGCGCATTGTCGCCCGAGAAGGGGCAGACCTTGCGACGGCGGAAAAACGGTTTGGTAGCCATAGGTTAAAGTCCTTTGCCGAGATTTGGGATCAACGCCGGCGGTCGCCGCGGTCGCCACGGTCGTCACGCTTCTGCATCTGCGCCGACGGACCTTCCTCATGCGCGTCGACCTTCACGGTCATGACCCGCATCACGTCGTCATGCAGGCGCATCAGACGCTCCATTTCCTGCACGGCGGGTGCGGGGGAGTCGGTGCGCAGAAAGGCGTAGTGGCCCTTGCGGTTCTTGTTGATCTTGTAGGCCATCGTCTTCACGCCCCAGTATTCCTGGTCCACGACCTTGCCGCCGTGGTCCGACAGGACAGTGCTGAAGTGTTCAATGAGGCCCTCGGCCTGCGCGCTGGAAAGATCCTGGCGCGCAATGAAGACATGCTCGTAAAGCGGCATGTTATCTCCGTCATGTTCGGGCGCACTTCACTGGGCGGGGGTGAACCCTTCCGCAATCCCGCCCGCGAGAGGCTGCGCCAGTCACGAATACTGCGAAAGGATGGGGCTTTATACAGGTTGCGGATCGCGGCGCAAGGGGGAGGTGGCCGGGTCTTGCCGAGCGGCGCTGACGCGCCGTTCGCCGGCCGGGGAGCACTGTGCCATATTCCGCGAATGGTCATTGCGAGAGGGGGGAGAGGAACGCCGATGGATGAGGCCCTGCGTCACGCGTCCGACCCGATCGAAACCTGCAAGAAGAACTTGCCCTGCCCGGTGTGAGCAGGGGCAGCTTCATGCACCGCCCCGCACTGCCGGCAGGCCTGGGCCACGTTGCCGAGTTCGCTGGCCGGCCCCAGCACGCTGAGCTTCTGCTGCGCCGCCTTGCTTCCCGCATCCCGCGGAAGGCGCTTTTTCGCTGTCGGTGATTGTCCTATCGGGCGATCCTCCTTCCCAAGAAAAGCAGGGAAAGAAGGTTAAGTGGACAGGAGGGGAAATGGCAAAAGGGCAGCACCTTTCCTGCATCGATTCCTCGGACGCGACCTATTACCCAGGTGTTACCCCACAAAGAAAAAGCCCCGCTGGTGCAGGGCCGCTCTTCGTCTAAGTCTTTGTTTTATTTGGTGGAGCCAAGGGGAGTCGAACCCCTGACCTCTTGAATGCCATTCAAGCGCTCTCCCAACTGAGCTATGGCCCCACCGGGGTGCGAAGGCTTTGCTTCGCTGAGGGGGTATCTATGCAAACCCCCGGAGCGGCGCAAGGGGAAATTTCGGCCCGCGCGCCTCATCTGTCGGTGTTTGTTTCAGGTGTCCTCGTCGTCGTCGGCCACATCGGCCAGGTCGTCGAGTGCGACGCTGTCGTCGTCTTCGTCATCGAGCAGATCATCCTCGATATCGACGTCGTCGCCACCTTCGACCAGCAGGTCTTCATCGGCATCCTCGGTCGCGGCCTTGCGCTTGTCGGCCACCACGGATGCGGGCGTGGCATTGGCAGCCGGCCCCTTGCGCCCGGTGAGGTCGATTTCGACGACCTCGCCGCTATAGGGGCTGACGATGGGTGACTTGTTCAGGTCGTAGAAGCGCTTGCCGGTGGTCGGGCAAATCCGCTTCACGCCCCATTCTTCCTTGGGCATGGGATCCCTCTTGGTGCAATTGCCGTGAGTCGGAGCCAGTTGCCACAACCTGCCCATGCTGTCAAAGTGTTTCGCCCGCGGGCGCGGAATTATGATATTGCGGCAGCGCAGACAGGTCCGCACCGATGGGGCCCCGGGCGGCCATGCAGGAGCAGAAGGGCATGGAGAGCGAAGTTCTTCCGGGCGAGCCGCCCGTCGAGATCACCTTGCGGCGTTCGGCCAGGGCGCGGCGGTTTTCACTCAGGGTTTCGCGGGCTGACGGGCGGGTGACGCTGTCACTGCCCTTGCGGGCCTCGCGCCGTGCGGCGCTGGATTTCGCCCGCGAGCAGGAGGACTGGCTGCGCCGCGCATTGGCCGGGCTGCCGCCTGCGCGGCTGGTCGCACCGGGCGGCCGGGTGCTGTTCGAGGGGGGCGAGATCCCCGTCGTGGCGGCCCCGCTGCG
>NZ_QNVJ01000094.1 GCF_003350345.1 Alkalilacustris brevis | reverse complement strand
CTATGATCACCGCGCCATAAACGGCGCAGACGCCGCCAAATTCCTCGCAAAAATAACCCAATACATCAAAAATCCACTGAAATTGATGATGTGAGAAGGGGAGTCTTTCTCAATCGAGAAGCCCCGCCATGCCCGGCCTCGGGCAGGCGGCCGGAGATGTTTGCGCAGGGCGGTTTGTCGTAACGGTCCGGGGGTTTGGTGATGGGCGCGGCCCGGACCGATCGCCCGGGCCGACCTCGGGCAACGCCGCTTACGGCATGACCGAGCCGCCGCCGACATGCAGGGTCTGGCCGGTGATATAGCCGCCCTTGTCCGAGCACAGGAAGGCGATCATCGCCGTGACATCGGCGATGCGGCCGGGGCGGCCCATCGGGATCCCCTCGACGGGCGTCAGCTTGAGCCGGTTTTCCGTCGCTTCGGGGCTGTCGCTGTCATCGACGATGGTGCCCGGGGCAACGCAGTTGACCGTGGCATCGCCACCGAATTCACGCGCCAGCGTGCGGGTCATGCCCACCAGCCCGCCCTTGGCGGCCGAGACATTGACCCGGTTCTTGGCGCCGCGATGTGTGCCCTGTCCGCCCAGGGTGATGATCCGCCCCGCCGGGCTCTTGCGGATATGGGGCGCGGCGGCGCGGATGGTCAGGAACGCGCCGTTCAGCACGACCGAAAGCGTGTGGGTGAAGGTCTCGAGGCTCATTTCCTCGATCGGTGCCTGCGGGCGCGGCGAGGGCACCGAGAGCAGAATATCGAGCTGGCCGAAGCTGTCGATCGCCGTCTGGATCAGCCGCGCGGCGTCTTCCTCCTGCGTGACATCGGCCATGCAGACGACAGCGCGGCTGCCCAGGGCCTCGATCTCCTTGGCGGTGGCGTGGGCCGCCGCCTCGTCCGAGAGCGAGTTGACCACGATGGCGGCGCCATCGCGGGCCAGTTCGAGCGCGATCGCCTTGCCCATACGTTTGGCGCTGCCGGTGACAACGGCCACCCGGCCGGAAAGGGGTTTGGTCATGTTTCCTCCTGATCTGCTGATCGGCGCCCTGCCCGTGCCGCGGGCCGGTATCCGCCCATTGCAATCACATGCGACAGAACAACGCGCCATTCGCGCCGCGGCGTCAGCGGCCGCATCTGGCCGGGGCTATGCCACGGATCCGCAGGGACACACAAGCGCCCGAAGCTGCTGACAGGCTGCTTTCCCCTCGCGCGCGGCGGGAAACCATTTCTTACGCGCGCCGACCGGCACTGGCGGCATTCATGCTCTTGCGTGTTGCGCGCTCACGAGGCGTCGATGAAGCAGGCCATGCGTTCGGCCAGCGCGTCGGGCGCCATGTCGCGGCGGAAGACATCGACAAAACCGTGCTCGGGCAGAACGAAATAGCTGAAGGTCGAGTGATCGACCAGGTAATAGGGGTCATCGCCCGGGTCTTGTGCGCGGTAGAAGGCGCGATAAGCCTGCGCCGCCTTGCGCACCTGTTCTTCCGAGCCGGTCAGCCCGATCATGTCGGGGTGCATGTTCGAAACGAAATTGCCCAGCACCTCGACCGTGTCGCGCCGGGGATCGACCGTCAGGAACACCGGCTGCACGTCATAGCCGCGCTCCTGCGCGATATCGGTGGCGATGGCGTTGCGGTCCACGTCGATGGGGCAGACATCGGGGCAGAAGGTATAGCCGAAGTAAAGCAGCGAAGGCCTGGTGATCACATCGGCATCGGTCACGCTGCGCCCTGTGTGATCGACCATCTCGAAGGGCCCGCCGATGGTGTCGCCCGCCACGGTTATGCCCGCATCGCGGCACTGGGCGAAGGCATCGCCGCCGCCACGGCCGAACAACACGAAATAGGCAATCGCCCCAAGAAAGACAGCCGCCAGAACCGCAGCCGAAACCGCATAGACCCGAGTCATGGCACTCTCCCGCTGCCGAAGTTCGAAACAGCGCATTGATCGCGCAAACCGCGCCCATTAACAATGGCGCTTCGCGGCGATGTGACAATTGGACACGACATGACCCCCCCCGATACCGAACCCGCCTCGCGCAGCACCCACAGCCACTGGGTGCGGCTGCGCACGCTGGTCATGCTGCGCTGGCTGGCGATCCTGGGGCAGTTCGCCGCAATCACCGCCGCCGACATGGTGGTGGGACTCAGCCTCGATCTGGTGCTGTGCTACCTGGCGGTGGGGGCCTCGGTGGTCACGAACATGGTCGCCGTGCTGTCGGCGCCCGAAACCAAGCGGCTGTCGGAAAGCGAGGCGCTGCTAACGCTGCTGTTCGATCTGACTCAGCTTGCCTTCCTGCTCTATCTGACCGGCGGCATCACCAACCCCTTCGCGCTGCTCATGCTGGCGCCGATCACCATCTCGGCGACCGCGCTGCGGCTGCGCAGCACGCTGTTTCTGGGAGCGACGGCAATCGGGCTTGTCACGCTGCTTACCTTTTTTCACGTGCCGCTGCGCTTCAAGACGGGCGAGTTGCTGACGGTGCCGCCGCTGCTGGTGTTCGGCTTCTGGCTGGCGCTGGTGATCGGGATCCTGTTCATCGGGTTCTATTCGCGCCGCGTCGCGGCCGAAATTCACACCATGTCTGACGCCCTGCTGGCCACCCAGGCCGCGCTGTCGCGCGAGCAGAAGCTGACCGACCTGGGCGGCGTGGTGGCCGCGGCCGCGCATGAGTTGGGCACGCCGCTTGCCACCATCAAGCTGGTCAGCACCGAACTGGCCGACGAGCTGCACGACCGGCCGGACCTGCGCGAAGATGCCGAGCTGATCGGCGGCCAGGCCGACCGCTGCCGCGATATCCTGCGCTCCATGGGGCGCGCCGGAAAGGACGATCTGCACCTGCGCCACGCACCGCTGGCCGAAGTGCTGCGCGAAGCCGCCGAGCCACATGCCGCGCGCGGCAAGGACATCCGCTTTTCCTTTGTCGCCGAAGAGGGCGCCGAGCCCCGCCAGCCCGAGGTGTTGCGCTACCCCGAGGTGATCCACGGCATCCGCAACCTGATCCAGAACGCGGTGGATTTCGCCAGCCAGACCGTCTGGGTAGAGGCCCTCTGGAATGACCGGCAGATCACGCTCAGGATCACCGATGACGGGCCGGGTTTTCCGCCGCCGCTTCTGGGTCGCATCGGCGAGCCCTTCGTGCGGCAGCGCCGCGGTGTGCCCACCCTCGACGAGCGCCCCGGCTACGAGGGGATGGGCCTGGGGCTGTTCATCGCCAAGACCCTGCTGGAGCGCACCGGCGCGCGGCTGCGCTTCGCCAATCTGGGCGATGCGGGAAGCTGGCGGCTGGGCGCGGGCCTCACGCGGCCCGATGATGGCCCGGACGGGCGCAGCGGCGCGCAGGCCGAAGTCACCTGGCCGCGTGAGCGGATCTGCACCATCGGCGGCGAAGCCCTGGGCGAAAATCAGCCCTTTCCCCTCTGACGCAGCGCGGCTTCCTGTTCGGGCCGGCCCCGGCGGCGGCTGAAATGCGGCTGCATCTCCGGCAGAAACCCACAGCCTTAACGGCGGGTTAACCATTGCCCTCCAACTGTAAACCGCAGCGTCGTCACAACGTGGCATGTGAATTGATGGGGGTAGTTCATGGTATCCGGTTTCGCCCTGGGCACCGTTCTGGCGGGCACGTCGCTTCTTTCGGCGCTGGCCGCGCTGCTGGTCGCGCATATCGTGCTCGCCGCGCGCCAGCGGCCGGGCGATGTGATCCCGTTTCATGTGGACGACACGGAAACCGTTTTCATCTTTGACGGCGAAAACCTTGTCGATGCCTCCGGCCCGGCCCGCGCGCTGCTGGGCGCGATCGGCGGCGAGGGCAGCGAATGGCAGCGCCTTTCCGCCTGGCTGGCCCGGCGCATCCCTTCATTTCACGACCATATCGCGCGCTTGGGCGAAGAGGGCTGCATGGACCTGTCAGCCACGGGGACGCCGCCGCTGCACCTCAGTGCCGAATGGCGTGCGGGGCTGGCACGGCTTGTGCTGCGCGACCCCGAGGCCGAAGGGCAGCTTGTCGCCATCGACCGGCTCAGCCACCTGGCAACACAGGCCGAACTTGCTCAGCTGCGCCAGACGCTCGAACATGCGCCGGCCCCGGTCTGGCGCGAAAGCGGCGATGGCACGGTGATATGGGCCAACCCGGCCTATCTTGCGCTGGCGAGCGCGCGCGATGCCGCCGCCGGTGTGCTGACCTGGCCGCTGCCGCGGGTGTTCGACACCGTGCCCAGGGGGCTTTCAGGTGACGCCGCAGACACCGGCACGGCACCTGGAGGCACGCTCTTCAGTGCGCGACTCGAGGTCAACACACAGCCGGGGCCACGCTGGTTCGACTGCCGCATCTGCCCGGCCGGCGGGGGCGACGTGCTGGGCTTTGCCCTGCCCGCAGACGATGCCCGCAAGGCCGAGAAATCGCTTGGCGATTTCATCCGCACCCTGACCCGCACTTTCGCCAATCTGCCCATCGGGCTGGCAATCTTTGACCGGCAGCGGCGGCTTCAGGTGTTCAACCCTGCCCTGACCGACCTGACGACGCTGGGGCCGGAGTTCCTGTCCGGGCAGCCGTCGCTCGACAGTTTCTTCGACGCGCTGCGCAGCCGCCAGATGATCCCCGAGCCGCGCGATTACCGAAGCTGGCGCCAAGCGCTCACCGCAGTGGAGCGCGCCGCGGCAGCCGGCCATTTCGAAGAAACCTGGTCGCTCGCCTCGGGGCAGACCTATCGCGTCACGGGCCGGCCCCATCCCGATGGCGCGGTGGCCTTCCTGATCGAGGATATCAGCGCCGAAATCTCGCTCACCCGGCGTTTCCGCAGCCAGATCGAAACCGGGCAGGCCGTGCTCGACAGCCTGCCCGAAGCGATCGCGGTCTTTTCCTCGACCGGGGCGCTGGTGATGTCGAACCAGGCCTATGATGCGCTCTGGCCAGACGATTCGGCGACCCGGCTGCACCGAATGGGCGTGGCCGAGGTGATCGAAAGCTGGCGCGCCCGCGCGCATCCTGGGCCGCACTGGGCGCAACTGCGCACCCTGATCGGCGCGGGCGGGCCGCGCCGCGACTGGCAGGGCGACATCCAGCTGCGCGACGGACGGCACATGCTGTGCCAGCTCACCCCGCTCGCCGGCGGGGCGACACTGGTGGGATTTTCGGCGCACACCCGGACTGCCCCGCACGCTGCCAAAGGGACAGCGGCGGCCACCCGGGCCGCCACCGCACAAACTGCCGCGAAAACACCCGCCACGCCGAAACCACGCCAAAGGAAGGCGCGCGCCTGACCGGGCCGCGGGGGCGGGGAAGAAGCGCGAGGGCAGTGCCTGCCAGGGGGCAGGCAGGCGCTGCCGGGCGTTGCCGCCGGGCGGACCGTTTGGCAAGGTGCCGTGTCGCGCAGAAGCCTTTTGCATGGTCTCCTTTCGACATGCGCTGATTTCCAAATGCGATAGCCCTGCGTGCAGCGGATCCGCCCCTTGCGGCAACCGCCAACTGCGGTAAGACTGCCGCCCATGACCCAGCCCGCCACGCCCGACCTCAGCGCCGAGATCGTCCGCATCGAACTGCCGGGCGAGGCCGCGACCGAGGCGCTTGCCCGCCACATCGCGCCGATGGTCCGGGCAGGGGATGTCCTGCTGCTCGAAGGGCAGATCGGCGCGGGCAAGACCCATTTCGCCCGCGCGCTGATCCTGGCGCGCCTTGCCCTGGCCGGGGCGCCGCCCGAGGATGTGCCTTCGCCCACCTTCACCTTGGTGCAATGCTATCAGGCCGGCGATCTGGAAATCTGGCACAGCGACCTCTATCGCCTTGCCGACCCGGACGAGATTGCCGAACTGGGGCTTGAGGCGGCGTTTGACACGGCGCTCTGCCTGGTCGAGTGGCCCGACCGGCTCGGCCCGCTTGCCCCGCGCGATGCGCTGCGCCTGCATTTCGAACCCGCGCGGGCGGGCGCCGCGCGCATCCTGCACGCCACCCCCGGCGGGCCGCGCAGCCGTGCGCTGGCGCGGCATATCACGAACTGGCGGTTTTTCTGATGTCCGGCCCCGCCCCGACCGCCCCCGAAACCCCGCGCGCCGCACTGATCGATCGCTTTCTTGCCCGCGCGGGCTGGGCCGATGCCCGGCGCGCGGCGCTGGCCGGCGATGCCTCGAACCGGCGCTATCTGCGGCTGACTGGCCCCGGCGGCGCCCGCGCCGTGCTGATGGATGCCGCCCCCGAGCGCGGCGAGGATGTCGGGCCTTTCGCCCGATTCGCGCGGCACCTGCGCGCGCAAGGCCTCTCCGCCCCCGCGATTCTGGCCGAGGATCACGAGGCCGGGCTCTTGCTGCTGGAAGACCTGGGCGATGCGCTTTTCGCTCGCGTCGCCGCCGCGCAGCCCGAGCTGGAGGAAACCCTCTACTCAGCCGCCGTCGACATGCTGGCCTGGCTGCACCGCCAGCCGCCCCCGCCGGACCTGCCCGCCTATGACCCCGCCACGATGGCCGAGCGCGCCGCGCTGGCACTGGACTGGTATCTTCCGGGGCTGGGCGGGCACCAGGCCAGCCCGCAGGAACGCACCGATTTCGCCGCACGGGTGGCGGCGCTCTGTGCCCGGCTGGCGCCACTTGCCCCGGTGCCCGCGCTGCGCGATTTCCATGCCGAGAATCTGCTATGGCTGCCTGAACGGCAGGGCCATGCCCGCGTCGGGCTGCTGGATTTCCAGGATGCCGAGCTGGCCCATCCGGCCTATGATCTCGTCTCGCTCCTTGAGGATGCACGGCGCGATCTTCGCAAGGGGCTGGCCGTGCGGATGTTGCAGCGCTATGTCGAAACGTCCGGCAGCGGCCCCGAGGCCTTCGGCGCGGCCTTTGCCTGCCTCGGCGCCCAGCGCAACCTGCGCATCCTCGGTGTTTTCGCCCGCCTTGCCCTGCGCGACGGCAAGCCCGGATACATCCGCATGATGCCGCGCGTCTGGAACCATCTGCTGGGCGATCTCGCGCATCCCGAACTGGCGCCGCTCGCCAAACAGGTGCGGCGCCTGTTGCCCGCCCCGTCCGATGAAAACCTGCAAAGGATCGCTGCCCGATGCGCCCCGCCCCCAACGCCCTGATGCTGTTTGCCGCGGGCCTTGGCACGCGCATGGGCGCGCTCACCCGCGACCGGCCCAAACCGCTGATCGAGGTGGCCGGTCAGCCGCTGATTGACCATGCACTGGCGCTGGCGCGGCAGGCCGTCATTGACCGGATCGTCGTCAACACCCATTACCTTGCCGGGCAGATCGCCGACCATCTGGCCGGGCAGCCCGACATCGCGCTGTCGCATGAGCAGGAGTTGCTCGACACTGGCGGCGGGCTGCGCGCGGCGCTGCCGCTGCTGGGCGCGGGGCCGGTGTTCACGCTGAATTCCGATGCCGTGTGGGCCGGGCCGAACCCGCTTGAAACCCTGCGCACGGGCTGGGCCGAAGGCGGCGCGAGGATGGAGGCGTTGCTGCTTCTCGTGCCGCGCGCGCAAGCACATGCCCATGCGGGCCAGGGCGATTTCGCGCTTGGCGCCGACGGGCGCCTCACACGCGGGGGCGATCTGGTCTATACTGGCGCGCAGCTCCTTTGCCCCGAGGGCGCGACCGTGTTTGCCGACAGGGTTTTCTCGCTCAACAGGCTGTGGGACGCGATCGCGGCCCGCGGCGGGCTTTACGGGGCGATCCACCCCGGCGCCTGGTGCGATGTGGGCCACCCCGAAGGCATCGCGCGGGCCGAGGCGCTGCTGAAGGGGCGCACGTGATGCTGTTCACTGCCAGCGATACGCCGCGCGTTTTCGGGCTGCCGCCCGGCGTCGATTTCCCGCGCGAACTGGCGGCCGGGCTGATCGAGCGCGGCGCCGCCATGCCGCCTGAGGCCTTCGCGCAGATCGAGATTTATCTGAATACCCGGCGGATGGAACGCCGACTTGCCACGCTGCTGGCCGAATCCGGCGCGCGGCTTCTGCCCCGGCTGCGGCTGATCACCGATCCCGGCCGCGATCTGACACTGTCGGGGATGCCGCCCGCGGTATCGCCACTACGGCGGCGGCTGGAACTGATGCAGCTTGTCGCGCGCCTGCTTGAGCGCGAGCCCGGTCTGGCCCCGGAAGGCGCGGCCTATGACCTGGCCGACAGCCTGGCGCGGCTGATGGATGAAATGCAGGGCGAGGGGGTCCCGCCCGAGCGTTTGGCCCGGCTCGATGTCAGCGCCCATTCGCGACACTGGCAGCGCAGCCTCGATTTCGTGATGCTGATCGAGCGTTATTTCGGCGCCGCCGCCCAGGCCGCACCCGATGCCGAAGCCCGCCAGCGCATGGCTGTCGAGGCGCTGGCGAAACGCTGGACCGAGGCGCCGCCCGCGCACCCCGTTCTGATCGCGGGGTCCACCGGCTCACGCGGGACAACGGCCTTGCTGATGGAGGCGGTGGCGCGGCTGCCACAAGGCGCGCTAGTGCTGCCGGGCTTCGATTTCGACATGCCCGGCGCGATCTGGGGCGGGCTGGATGACGCGCTGGGGGCCGAGGATCACCCGCAATACCGCTTTCATGCATTGATGCGGCGGCTGGGGGTTGGGCCGGGCGAGATAGAACCCTGGCGCGGCACCGCATCCCCGCCCGACGCCGCGCGCAACCGGCTGGTCTCGCTTGCGCTGCGGCCCGCGCCGGTGACCGACCAGTGGATGACCGAGGGCCGCCAGCTTTCCGGGCTGGAGGCGGCCTGCCGTGATCTCAGCCTTGTCGAGGCTCCCTCGCAGCGGGCCGAGGCACTCGCCATCGCGCTGCGGCTGCGCAAGGCTGCGCAAGACGGCCAGCGCGCCGCGCTCGTTACCCCCGACCGGACGCTTGCGCGGCAGGTCACGGCAGCGCTCGACCGCTGGCGCATCGTGCCTGACGATAGCGCGGGCCGGCCGCTCGGCCTGTCGGCACCGGGGCGGTTCTTGCGGCATATCGCCGGGGTGATGGGCGCCCGGCTGACCTCCAGCGCGTTGATAACGCTGCTCAAGCATCCGCTGACCCACAGCGGCGGCGGGCGCGGCGAACATCTGCTGCTGACCGGGGACCTGGATCTGCATCTGCGCCGCCACGGCCCGCCATTTCCCGATGGCGCGATGCTGACCCGCTGGGCGGCACGGCAAAAGGGCGACAGCGCCCCCGCATGGGCCGACTGGCTGGCCCGGATATGCGACCAGATGGCTGCGACACCAGCCCAGGCGGCCCCGCTGGCCGCGCATCTGGCACGGCACCTCGCGCTGGCCGAGGCGCTGGCGGCCGGGCCAGCGGGCACGGACAGCGGCGAACTCTGGGAGGAAGAAGCCGGGCGCATCGGCCGTGCCGCGCTGGAGGAATTGCAACGCGAGGCCGACCACGGCGGCACCATGACCGCACGCGACTACGCCCGGTTTTTCGAATCCTTCCTCGCCGGGCGCGAAGTGCGCGAGATCGTCCAGGCGCACCCGCATATCATGATCCGCGGGACGCTCGAGGCGCGCGTGCAGGAGGCCGATCTGATGATCCTTGGCGGCCTCAACGATGGCATCTGGCCGCAGCTACCGCCGCCCGACCCGTGGCTGAACCGGCAAATGCGCCATGACGCGGGCCTGCTGCTGCCCGAACGCCAGATTGGCCTGTCGGCGCATGATTTCCAGCAGGCCATCGCCGCGCCCGAGGTGATGCTGACCCGCGCACTGCGCGATGCCGAGGCGGCGACCGTGCCGTCGCGCTGGCTCAACCGGCTGACCAACCTGCTGGCGGGCCTGCCCGACCAGGGCGGCGCGGCGGCGCTGGAACAGGCGCAGGCGCGGGGGCAGCACTGGCTGAAACTCGCGCAACAGCTTGAAGAGGAGTACACCCGCCAGCCCCCTGCCCCGCGCCCCGCGCCCTGCCCGCCTGTCGCGCACCGGCCACGGCAGCTTTCGGTCACGGCGATCGAACGGCTGATCCGCGACCCTTATGCGATCTATGCGCGGCATGTGCTGGGGCTGCGCCCGCTCGATCCGCTGCACCCGCAGCCCGATGCGGCACTGCGCGGGCAGGTGCTGCACCGGATTGTCGAAGAGTTCATCCGCACCCGCCCCGCAGCCGAAGAACCGCGCGATGCGGCCCGTTCCAGGCTGCACGACCTGACAGTGCGCATCATGGCCGAAGATGTGCCCTGGCCCACGGCGCGCCACCTCTGGGCGGCGCGGCTTGACCGGGTGGCTGACTGGTTTCTTGACCGCGAAGACACCCGCGAGGGCACTCCGGTGCTGATCGAGGACCGCGGGGCGCTACCCCTCGACGGGCTGGATTTCACGCTGACCGCGCGCCCCGACAGGTTCGACGCCCTGCCCGACGGCGGGCTCGAGATCATCGACTACAAGACAGGCACGCCCCCCGGCCCGCGCGAACAGACCCATTTCGCCAGGCAATTGTTGCTTGAAGCCGCGATGGCCCGGCGCGGCGCGTTTCGCGCCCTCGGCCCGCGCGAGGTGTCACGCGTGCTCTATATCGGTCTGGGCGCCACACCGCACGAGGTGATCACCGAGATTACCCCCGAGATCGACACTGAGACCTGGGAGGGGCTGCACAAGCTGATCCAGTGCTACATGCGGCGCGAACAGGGCTATGCCGCGCGGCGCGCGCCGAAATCGGTGCGCCATGACGGCGACTACGACCATCTGGCACGATTCGGCGAATGGGACATGAGCACCCGCCCCGGCCCCGAACCCGTGGGGGACGGCGAATGAGCGCGCGCGACACCGCCAGCGAACGGCAGGTGCAGGCCGCCGATCCGCGCGCCTCGACCTGGCTTTCGGCCAATGCGGGCTCGGGCAAGACGCGGGTGCTGACCGACCGGGTCGCCCGGCTGCTGCTGGGCGGGGTCGCGCCCGAGCGTATCCTGTGCCTGACATACACCAAGGCCGCCGCCAGCGAGATGCAGAACCGGCTGTTCGGGCGGTTGGGCGAATGGGCCATGCTGCCCGAGGACAAGCTGCGCGAGGCGCTGCTGGCATTGGGTGTCGAGGATGCGCCCGGCGGCGACACGCTGGCGCGCGCCCGGCGGCTCTTTGCCCGTGCGATCGAGACGCCCGGCGGGCTCAAGATCCTGACGATCCATTCCTTCTGCGCCGCATTGCTGCGCCGCTTTCCGCTCGAAGCCGGCGTATCGCCCGGTTTTGCGGAAATGGACGACCGCAGCGCGCGCCGCCTGCATGAGGAGGTGCTGGAAGATCTGGCCCTTGGCGCGCCCGATCTGATGGCCGGGCTGGCCGCGCATGTGGGTGGCGAAGACATCGGCGCGCTTTCCGGCGAGATCATGCGCCACAGGCGCCACTTTCCCCACGAACCCGACCGCAACGCTGCGCTGGCCGCCACGGGGCTGCCTGCAGGCTTTGCCGCCAGTGACATCGCAGGCATTGCGTTTGATGGCTCGGAATCGTCACTAATAGCAGCTTTAGTGACTGTATTGCAGGCACAGACAGCCACCATGAAGACCCTTGCCGCCACTCTTTCGGCCATCGATTTCTGCGCCCCGCAGCAAGATGACCTTGAGGCCCTCTACCGCGCCTTTCTCTATGACAGCGGCCGGACGCCAGAGGCGAAACTGAAATCCGTGCCAACCAAGAAGGCGGCGGAGGCGCTGGGCGAAGACCTGCTGGCCGAATTTCACGCCTTCATGCAGCGCATCGCCGATGCCCGCGCCGCCGAACTGGCGCTTGCGGCGGCGGAAAAGACCCATGCGCTCTACCGTTTCGCAGCGCGCTTCATCCCCGAGGTCGAGCTGCGCAAATCCGCACATGGCTGGCTTGATTTCGACGATCTGATCGCCCGCGCACGGCAATTGCTGACCGACCCCGGCGTCGCGCAATGGGTGCTTTACAAGCTCGATGGCGGAATCGACCACATCCTTGTGGATGAGGCGCAAGACACCAGCCCCGACCAATGGGCGGTGATCGAATCCCTAACCCAGGAGTTCACCGCCGGCGAAGGTTCTGCGCAGACCGAGCGCACCATCTTTGTCGTGGGCGACAAGAAGCAGTCGATCTATTCCTTCCAGGGGGCGGATCTGCGCGCGTTTGAGACGATGCGCGCACAATTTGCCCGGCGGCTTGAACAGGCCGGCAAGGGGATGGGGCAGCTTACGCTCGAGCATTCCTTCCGCTCGTCCGAAGCAATTTTGCGGCTGGTCGATCTTCTGTTCGGTTCCGGGCACGGCGCGGCACTGGGCAGCGAGGTGACACATATCGCCTTTCATCGCGACCTGCCCGGGCGGGTCGACCTCTGGCCGCCGGTGCCGCCCGCCGAGAAGGCAGAGGATCGCGACTGGTGGGACCCGGTCGATATCATCGCCGAAGAACATGAACAGTCGCGCCTGGCCCGGCAGATCGCACGCCAGATCGCCAAGATGGTGGCCGATCGCACGCCCATACCTGACGGCGAAGGCGGGGCGCGGGCAGTCACGCCGGGGGATTTCCTGATCCTCGTGCGCCGCCGTTCGCCGCTGTTTCACCAGATCATCGCCGCGTGTAAAGCCGAGGGGCTGGCGATCGCCGGGGCCGACCGGATGAACCTGAGCGGCGAGCTGGCCGCAAAGGACCTGACGGCGCTGCTGTCGTTTCTGGCCACACCGGATGACGATCTTTCGCTGGCCACGGTGCTGCGCTCGCCGCTTTTCGGCTGGAGCGAAGCCGGGCTTTACGCCCTGGCCCATGACCGCGGGCGCGCCGGCCTGTGGGAAGCCCTGCGCCGCGGCGATGTTGCACGTGAAACATTGGGCGTCCTGACCGACCTGCGCGACCAGGCCGACTTCCTGCGCCCCTATGACCTGCTCGAGCGGCTGCTTTCACGCCATGACGGGCGGCGCAGGCTGCTGGCAAGGCTGGGCCCCGAGGCCGAAGACGGGATCGACGCCTTTCTGGCGCAGGCGCTGGCCTATGAGCGCGTCGAAGTGCCCAGCCTGACCGGGTTTCTGGAATGGCTCGCCTCCGATGAAGTGCAGGTCAAGCGCCAGCTCGACGATGCTGGCGACCGCATCCGCGTGATGACGGTGCATGGCGCGAAGGGGCTGGAGTCGCGCATCGTGATCCTGCCCGACACCGCCCGGTATCGCCCGCCCGAACGCGATGCCCTTGCCCGCACCGAAGAAGGCCGCATTGCCTGGAAAACCGCCGCGGGCGAAGCCCCGCGCGCCCTGCAACAGGCCGCGGAACGTGCCCGCGCCGACCGCGCCGAGGAAGACGAGCGGCTGCTCTACGTGGCTTTGACGCGGGCCGAAACCTGGCTGATCGTCGCCGCCGCAGGCAAGACCGACGATCCGCTGTGCTGGCATGCAAGAATCGAGGCCGCCCTGCGCGAGGCGGGCGCGGTCGAACACGAAACCCCCGCAGGCACAGGCCTGCGGCTGGCGCATCTGGCCTGGCTGGAAAGCACAGGCAGCGCGGTCGGGGCCCGCGCGGCAGAAAGCGTGGCCGGGCGGATCATCCCCCCGTGGGCGAGCGCGCAGGCCCCTGCCCCGCCCGAGGCCGGCAAGCCGCTGTCACCTTCCGATCTGGGCGGCGCCAAGGCGCTGCCCGGCGAAGGCGCCTTGCCCGACGAGGAAGCCGCGAAACGGCGCGGCCGGCAACTTCACCGCCTTCTGGAGCATCTACCGCCCCGACCCGAGGCCGATTGGCCACGGCTTGCGCGCGATCTTCTCGCAGCTGACGAGGACGCCGCAACCGAAAGCGAGATCGCCGCGCTGCTGGACGAGGCGCGCAATGTGCTTTCCGCCCCCGCACTTGCGCATCTTTTCGCCCCCGGCGCGCTGACCGAAGTGGCGATCACCGGCGATCTTGCCGGCAAGCGGGTTCTGGGTGTGATCGACCGGCTTCTGATCAATCCCGACAGGGTGCTTGCGGTGGATTTCAAATCGAACCGGGTGGTGCCGGAGCGCCCGGAGGACGTGCCCGAAGGCCTGCTGCGTCAGATGGCCGCCTATGACACCGCGCTGCGCCAGATCTACCCCAACCGCAGGGTGGAAACGGCTTTTCTGTGGACACGCACCGCCCGGCTCATGCCGCTGCCGCCCGCACTGGTGCGCGCCAGCATCGCACATCTCGGTACCGGCGCTTGACCGTTGGGCGCGGCAACCATAGGTATCGCCGGACAGCGCAATTTTTCCGGAGAGCTCCCATGACCACCCATCCCGTGACCGACGCGACCTTCGATGCCGAGGTAAAACAGTCCGACATCCCCGTGGTGGTGGATTTCTGGGCCGAATGGTGCGGCCCCTGCAAGCAGATCGGCCCCGCGCTGGAAGAGCTCTCCGAGGAATACGCCGGCAAGGTGAAGATCGTTAAGGTCAATGTCGATGAAAACCCCGGCACCCCGGCACAGCTGGGCATTCGCGGCATTCCGGCGCTGTTTCTGTTCAAGGACGGGCAGGTTGTCTCGAACAAGGTCGGCGCAGCGCCCAAGGCCGCGCTGAAAAGCTGGATCGACGAAGCGGTTTAAAGCAATTTCAGAAAAAGTTGATAGACTTTTTCGGTTCGAAATTGCGAGAAAACAAAAGGTTGAAGCAATTCGGCGATTCAACGAATAGCCGAATTGCTTTAAGGCGCGCGCGCCCCGATCCGTGCAAGGGGTGCGCCGTGGCGCACCCTTTTTCATATGCGCACACGCCTACGGGTTTGACAGACGAAAGGCGCAACAGATGGCAGACAGCAGCTTTCCGGGCTGGCACGGCACCACAATCGTGGCCGTGCGCAAGGGCAGCCAGACGGTGATTGCCGGCGACGGGCAGGTCAGCCTGGGCCAGACGGTGATCAAGGGCAGTGCACGCAAGGTGCGCCGGCTCAGCCCCGGCGGGCATGACGTGTTGGTGGGGTTCGCGGGCTCCACCGCCGATGCCTTCACCCTGCTCGAGCGGCTGGAGACCAAGCTTGAGGCCACGCCCGGCCAGCTCCAGCGCGCAGCGGTTGACCTGGCCAAGGATTGGCGCACCGACAAGTACTTGCAGAAGCTCGAGGCGATGCTGCTGGTCTCGAACGGGCCAGAGCTTTATGTCATCACCGGCGCGGGCGACGTGCTGGAGCCTGAACATGACGTGGCCGCCATCGGCTCGGGCGGGATGTATGCCTTGGCCGCCGCGCGCGGGCTGATGGAGAGCGACCTGCCCCCCGAAGAGGTCGCGCGCAAGGCCATGGCCATCGCCGCCGATATCTGCGTCTACACCAACGGCAACCTGACGGTGGAAAGCATCAGCGTCGATTGACCTGAGCCTTCATATAGGCTCGGAGGACTGCATTGATTCGGGTTTGATAACCGCGCCCTTGAGCTTTGAAAAAGGCCAGAACGTCAGGATCTAGACGGATAGAAACGGGTTTCTTTGGCGTGGGCTCGATCAATTGCGCCTTCGTCCAATCTACCTCGATTTCTGATTCACCTTCATAATCTCCGGCTTCACGAAGGTGTTGCCAGTCAGTTTCGCCCTTCATCCGGCGAATCTCGTCCAGAGAGTAGCGCTTCGTAGTGCTCTCGTTCATCGCGTCGTGCCCTTCGGGCTGTAATGATGCGGCAGGTTTCACCGCGAACCGTATAGACAACCGAGATCACGATCCCATTAAGTTTTCCGACTGCTATCTGCCGCTGTTCGATATCGCTACGCGCAGGCAAGACAAGATGGAAACCAAGGAAGATCGTGGCGGCATCAGCGAAGTCAATCTTGTGTTTTTCGATCGCCCTGAGCCGCTTTGTTTCGTCCCAAGAGAAGTATTCCATTATGGCGATTTCTCCGTCCCTCGCACGTGTGTGCTCTCATGGTCCACTCCTCCCGACCAGTTCTTGTGTTGGGAGTTACCCTACACAACGATAGCGTAGTAACTGTATATACATTCGTCAATACAAAGTTGTGCGACCTCTTCATTTTCCGGATTGCATGGCCTACATCGGCCAGAACCGAAAAGGATTGCAAAGTATGACCAGCCTCACCCCCCGCGAGATCGTCTCGGAGCTCGACCGTTTCATCATCGGCCAGAAGGACGCCAAGCGCGCCGTGGCGGTGGCGCTGCGCTCGCGTTGGCGGCGGCGGCAGCTTGACCCAAGCCTGCGCGAGGAGGTCTTTCCCAAGAATATCCTGATGATCGGCCCCACCGGGGTGGGCAAGACCGAAATCTCGCGCCGGCTGGCGAAACTGGCGCGCGCGCCCTTCATCAAGATCGAGGCAACCAAGTTCACCGAAGTCGGCTATGTAGGCCGCGATGTCGAACAAATCATCCGCGATCTGGTCGATTCCGCCATCGCCATGACCCGCGAACACATGCGCGAAGAGGTCCGCGCCCGTGCCGAAGCCGCCGCCGAAGAGCGCGTGATCGAGGCCATCGCCGGCGAGAACGCACGCGACCAGACCCGCGAGATGTTCCGCGGAAAGCTGCGCCGCGGCGAGCTGGACGACAAGGTGATCGAGATCGACATCACCGATACCAGCAACCCCATGCAGATGATGGAAATTCCCGGCCAGCCCGGCGGCGGGATGATGAATCTGGGCGAATTGTTCGGCAAGGCCTTCGGCGGGCGCACCCAGCGCAAGAAGATCACCGTTGCCGAAAGCCATGACGTCTTGATCTCGGAAGAGGCCGACAAACTGCTTGACGATGAAACCGTCACCCGCACCGCGCTGGAATCGGTGGAGCAGGACGGCATCGTCTTCCTGGACGAGATCGACAAGGTCTGCGCCCGTTCGGACGCGCGCGGCGGCGAGGTCAGCCGCGAAGGCGTGCAGCGCGACCTGCTGCCGCTGATCGAGGGCACCACGGTCTCAACCAAACACGGGCCGGTCAAGACCGATCATATCCTGTTCATCGCCTCGGGGGCGTTTCACATCGCCAAGCCCTCCGATCTGCTGCCCGAACTGCAAGGCCGCCTGCCGATCCGGGTGAACCTGCGCGCCCTGACCGAGGCCGATTTCGTGCGCATCCTGACGGAAACCGACAACGCGCTTACCCGCCAGTATTCCGCGCTGATGAAAACCGAAGGCGTGAACGTCGAATTCACCGAAGACGGCATCGCCGCGCTGGCCCGCATCGCCGCCGAGGTCAACCAGTCGGTCGAGAATATCGGCGCGCGAAGGCTTTACACCGTGATGGAGCGCGTGTTCGAAGAGCTTTCCTTCAACGCGCCCGACCGCAGCGGCGAGGTCGTGACCGTCGATGCCGATTTCGTCGAGAAGAACGTGGGCGAGCTTTCCCGCTCGGCTGATCTGAGCCGCTATGTGCTCTGACGCGGGCGGCTGCGTTGCCGAGTGGAACGTAGTGCAGCGATGGCACAGAGTTGCGCGGCGTCGGCACGCAGCGGCCGTGAATCTCTGGCCGTGATCATCCGGGCGCGTTAGGCTGGGCGGTGTCGTGTGAAACTTGCCGGGCCGCTTGCCGTGTCGCGCTTATTATCCTTGATAATCCTTGTGCTGCTGGTGTCTGCCTGCGGCCCCGACAAGGTTTTGACCAAGCTGCCGGACACCGATGTCGAAACCCGGATCGTCCCTGTCTATGTGAGCACCAGCCGCGCGCTTGATGAAACGGGATTCGGCGCCGGACGCAGCGAAGAGCTGCGCTTCGGGCGGTTTGACATCTCCATCCCGCCGCAGCGTGACCCCGGCAGTATCAACTGGCCGCCACGTTCGCGACAAGCCGACCCCGCGCGCGATTTTCTGGTCGCCAATGCCCGGCTTTACCCCGATCCGCGCGCGTTCCGGCACGCGCTTGCCCCTGCCCTTGCCCGCGAACGCGGTGAATCGATCGTTTATGTGCATGGCTTCAACACAGGCTTTGCCAAGGGCCTTTACCGGATCGCACAGCTTACCGCAGATCTCGATCTGCCCGGGGTCGAGATTCATTATTCCTGGCCCTCGGCGGCACGGCCATTGGGCTATGTCCATGATCGCGACAGCGCACTTTATGCCCGCGACGGGCTTGAAGCGTTGCTGGACAACCTCGCCGCCGCCGGATCCGGAAAGATCATGCTGGTCGCGCATTCGATGGGCAGCTTGCTGGCCATGGAGACCCTGCGCCAGATGGCCATACGCGATAACCCCACGCTGCGGAACCTGGCCGGCGTCGTGTTGCTCTCGCCCGATATCGATGTCGATCTCTTCCACGCGCAAGCGCGCGAGATTGAGGATCTGCCGCAGCCCTTCATCCTGTTCACCTCACACCGCGACCGTGCGCTGTCGCTTTCCGCCCGGCTGACCGGTCGGCCTGACAGGCTGGGCAACATCGGTTCGGTCGCCGAGATTGCCGATCTGGAGGTTCTGGTGCTGGAGACAGGCGAATTCTCGGTAGGGCTGGGGCATATGGACCCCGGAAGCTCGCCGGCCATGCTGGAACTGCTGCGAAATGCTGCCGCAGTCAGCACCGTTTTCGAGGATGACGGCGGGCGGCTGGGCTTTCTGCCCGGCACAGTGCTGACCATCCGCAACGCCACCGAGATCATCCTCGCACCGTGAGCGCAGGGCTCAGCGTCCGGACCTGCGCAAATAGACATAATAAGCCCCGCCGCCGCCGTGGCGCTGATGCGCCCGCGCGACCTGAAGCACCGCCGACGAAAGCGGCGGCCGCGCCAGCCAGAGCGGCACCTCGTGGCGCAGGGCGCCCGCACGCTGCGGGATCGGGCCGTCATCGTCGCGCGGGCGCCCCTTGCCGGTAATCACCAGAACAAGCCGCCGCCCCGCCGCCTGTGCCGACAGGATGAAGCGGATCAGTTCCGGCTGCGCCTCGGCCAGGGTCATGCCGTGCAGGTCAAGCCGCGCCTCGGGCCGCAACTTGCCGCGCGACAGGCGCTGAAAGGCCTTGCGATCCATCGCCGGATGCTGCCCGACGGCCTCGGGCGCGGGGGTCGCGAGATCGACGCGCCCTGTTTCGGGTTCGGCGCGGGAGCCTATGCGAAACAGCGGCAGCGCAGGTCTTTGCGCGGGTTCGGGCCGGGTTTCGGATGGTGGGGGCGCCAGGGGCTCGTGCTGCGGCTTCGGATCAGACTGCTGGCGCCGGGCCGCCACCGGCTGGCCACTCAGCGGCCGTGTGCTGGCCGCTATACGGCGCCACAGTTCGCGCTCTTCGGGCCGCAACCCGCGGGCTGTGCGTTTGCGCGCCACGGCTCAATACCCCAAGGCGTAGCTATAGGCCTGCTCGATCGGCAGCAGGGCAACCATCTGTCCATGGTCGCGAATGCGCGCGGCCTTTTCGCCCGCCTCGGCACCGGTGCCCAGAAACAGGTCGGCGCGGCGCGGCCCGCGGATCGCCCCGCCGGTATCCTGTGCGATCATCAGCCGCCGCTTGGGAGTCTCGCCCTCCTTCTCGACCCAGATCGGGGCGCCCAGCGGATAAACCTGCGGATCGACGGCAATCGAGCGCCCGGCAGTCAGCGGCCGGTTCATCGCGCCCAGTGGCCCATCATCACCCGGTAGCGCATCAAGCTCGCGGAAAAACACATAAGATGGATCGTGATTGAGCAACTCGCGCCCTTCTTCGGCGTTGCGACGAACCCAGTTTCGGATCACGGCACCGGAAACCTGATGCGGCTCATAAACCCCCTGGCGCACAAGCTCGGACGCGATGGAGCGCCGCGGATGCCCGTTCTGCCCCGCATACCCCAGGCGCAGGATGCTGCCACCCCTCATGCGCAGCCGGCCCGAGCCCTGGATCTGAAGAAAATAAAGGTCTACCGGGTCGCGCAGCCAGGCGATTTCAAGGCCACGCCCGTCCAGCACACCCTGTTCATCGATCTCCGCCCGCGTCGGTCCGTTGCCAACGGCGGAACCCTCTGGGCCAAGTTCTGGCGGAAGGCGGTAAACAGGGTATTTGTAGAACTTGTCCGGCTCGGACGCAGCGCGCAGCTCCGGCTCGAAATATCCCGTAAAAAGAACAGGCTGCCGACCGGACAGCCGCACGGGCCGGAAGAACAGCTCGAAAAAGGCGCGCGGCTCGGGGTTGCTGGTGGCAAAGGCGCAGACGACAACCCAGTCGGGCGCAGTCAGGTCGGGGCAGGTGGATTGGAAAACCGCAAAGGCTTCGGCGTGATCCTCGTCGTCCCAGCCGTCGAGATCGGCGAAACTCAGGATTTCCGCCTCAAGCGCCAGCGCCCGGCTGCCTGACCCGCCCGAAAAGGCCAGACCCGCCCCCAGAACAAGGGCCAGTGCCGACCGCAGGCGCACCTGGCTCACTCACCCGTGGCGACGAGCTGCCAGTTGGGATCATCCCGGCTCAGATCACGGGCGAAGGTCCAGACATCCTTCTGGCGCTTGATCTCGTTCGGGTCGCCCTCGACAATCTCGCCCTCGCTGTTGCGCACCACCGAAGTCAGCTCAGCATCGAAACGGATGGTGATTTCGGCCTCCGACGTCTCGGGGTCGAGATAGGCGTTGAGAATGCGCACATCGCGCAGCCCGACAAAGGCTGCCTCGACGGTCAGTCCCTCGCGTTCGCGTATCTCGACCACTTCCATGAAGCTCTCGTAGACATCGCGCGAAAGGAACGGCACCAGCGCATCCATGTCTCCGCTCTCGAAGGCCATGAGGATCATCTCATAGGCCTGACGCGCGCCGTTCAGGAAATCGCCGACATGAAAATCCGGATCCACCCGCTTCATTTCGGCCAGGGCCTCGGCCTGTTTGCTGCCTTCCTCGACATAATCGGTTATGTCGGTATCCGGGCCGCCTTCGATCACCTCGAATTCCGGGCGATGCGAGATACCGGCCGACTCGGCGCGGTTCTCGGGCAGCGGCGGCTTTTCGAACCCCTCGCGCGAACCGAGAACGCTTTTCAGGCGGAGAACCAGGAAAATCGCAATCCCGGCCAGAACTAGGAGCTGGAGCACGGCAGAGTCCATTATTGCCTCAAGCGGGTGAACGGGTTTCGTAACATGGCTTGCGCCCTTATGTAAGTGCGCAGGGGCGACAAGTCCACCTTGTCACCTTCAGATAACGGAGAGGTTTCATGTGGCTTTTTGCCCTGTTCATTGTCGTTCCGCTGATCGAGATTGCCCTGTTCATTCAGGTTGGCGGCTGGCTTACGCTATGGCCCACGCTGGGCATCGTGATTCTGACCGCCCTGGCGGGCACCGCGCTTATGCGCCAGCAGGGCCATCGGGCACTTGCGGATGTGCAGCGTTCGCTCGAGCGCGCGCGCGATCCGCTGGAGCCGCTGGCGCATGGGGTGATGATCCTGTTTGCCGGGGCGCTGCTGCTGACGCCGGGTTTTCTGACCGACACGATCGGCTTTCTGTTGCTGATTCCGCCGCTGCGCGTGGCCGCGCTTGCCTTCATCCTGCGCCACGGGGTGCATCGGGTCGTTGTCGGGCGGGCCGCGCGAAAGCCGGGGCGGGCGCCGGGCGACCCTGATATCATCGACGCCGAATTCGAAGAAGTTGCGCCCGATGAGCGCGCGCCGGATCGCCCGGGCAGCGACCAACAGGCCGGGCCACCGGCGCGGGGCGGCCAGCGCCGCCCGTCAGGCTGGACTCGGCATTGAGCGCGCCATGCGGACCTGCTAGAGATCGCGGCGATCTGATATGTCTGTGCAGGAGAAAGACATGGCCGAAAACGGCAACGGCAACGGAGCGGGCGCAGCCCCGCAACAACCCCAGCAGCCCCAGCAGGGCCAACAACCGCCCCAGGTAAAAATGCAGGTGGTGTCGCAATATGTGCGCGACCTGTCCTTCGAGAATGCGCTTGCCCAGCGCGGCGGGCAGGCCTCGGGCGTTCAGCCCGAAATCAAGGTGCAGGTGGGCCTGGATGCCCGCAAGCGCGAGACCGAGCACGAATACGAGGTCGTGACCAAGTTCACCGTGACCTCGAACAACAAGGCCGATGGCAAGGCGGTCTTCCTGCTCGAGCTGGAATATGTCGGGGTTTTCAAGATCGAGGGCGTGCCCGAACAGCAGATGCACCCGTTCCTGCTGATCGAATGCCCGCGGATGCTGTTTCCCTTTGTGCGCCGCATCGTCAGCGACGTCACGCGTGACGGGGGGTATGTGCCGCTCAATCTGGACAACGTCGATTTCATGGCGCTCTACCGTCAGGAGCTGGCCCGGCAGGCCGCGCTCAAGAAAGGCGCCGAAGGCGGCAATGGCGAAACCAAACCCGCCTGAGCAATGCCTGCCCGGCGGTAACGCCGGGCAGCCGCCTCAGCTGAATTTCTTCCACAAGGCATCCTCCCCCAGCCCGGCCACGAATTCGGCATGGGCTGTGGCCTCTTCCCCGGTCAGGCGCGGGGGCAGGGGGACGGGGCGCGGGCGCGGGCGCCAGCCTTGCCCCGCCGCATCCGCTCGGCCGCCGCCGACCTCCGGCTGGCCCGCCGCGCCAAGTGCAAAATCAGGCTGCCGGCCGCCGATCAGTTCGAGATAAACCTCGGCCAGAATTTCCGAATCGAGCAACGCGCCGTGCTTTTCGCGCGCGGAATTGTCGATCCCGAAACGGCGGCACAGCGCATCGAGCGACGCGGGCGAGCCGGGAAACTTGCGCCGCGCCAGGGTAAGGGTGTCGAAGGCCTGGTTCTCGGGCAGCAGCGGACGGGCGCACCAGCGCAATTCGGCGTTGAGAAAGCGCATGTCGAAAGCTGCATTGTGGATGACCAGCCGCGCGCCGCCGACAAATTCGAGAAAGGCATCGGCGATGGCCGCGAAGACCGGTTTGTCGGCCAGAAAGTCATCGCCCAGGCCGTGGACCTGAAACGCCTCTTTCGGCACGGTGCGTTCGGGGTTGATATACTGGTGAAAATACTGCCCCGTGGGCAGGTGGTTGAACAGTTCGACCGCGCCGATCTCGACAATGCGGTGGCCTTCCTCGGGCTCGAAACCCGTGGTTTCGGTATCGAGCACGATTTCACGCATCTCTCTGGCTCCTGATCCGGGCAATCACGGCGCGCACGGCGGCGCGCGTGCTTTCCATATCACGGGTCTCGATCACATGGGTAGCGCGCGCGCGTTTCTCGGCATCGGGCATCTGCCGCGCGAGAAGCTGCTCGAAGGCCTGCGCGGTCATGCCCGGGCGGGCCAGAACACGTTCGCGCTGAACCTCGGGCGGGGCGCTGACCACAACCGCGGCATCGGCCTGAGCATCGAGCCCGGTTTCAAAAAGCAGCGGCACATCGAGCACAATGATATCATGCCCCTCAGACGCGGCGCGGGCAATGAACGCCGCACGATCGGCGGCCACAAGCGGGTGAATCGCCGCCTCCACCTTGCGCAGAAGCTCTGGCTCGGCGGCGATCGCGGCCTTGAGCACGGCACGGTCCACACCTTCCGGCCCGACGGCCTGCGGGCAGAGCTTTGCGATAGCGCGCGTGCCCTCGGCACCGGCGGAATAAAGCCGGTGCACCGTGGCATCCGCATCCCAGACTGGCAGGCCGGCCTCACGGAACATCTGCGCCGTGGTTGTCTTGCCCATGCCGATCGAGCCGGTGAGGCCCAGAATGAAGGGTCTGCTCATGGATCGAGCACCGCGGCACGCGCTGCATCATCCACTTCGGGCCGGGTGCCGAACCAGCGCTCGAACCCCGGCGCCGCCTGGTGCAGCAGCATCCCCAGCCCGTCCACGGTAATGCAGCCCAGCGCAGCGGCATTTTTCAGAAACTGTGTCTGAAGTGGGGCGTAAACCAGGTCGTTGACCACTGCGCGGGGGTTCAACCCGTCAAGCGGCACCCGCAGGTCAGGCTTGCCCGTCATGCCAAGCGCCGTGGTATTGACCACGGTGAGCGCATCCTCGAGCATGTTTCCCGCCTGCACCCAGTCATACACGATGACCCTGGCGCCGAACTCGGTGCGCAGCGCCTCGCTGCGCGCGCGGGTACGATTGGCGATGCGGATCTCGGGCGCCCCGGCCTCGAGAAGGGCTGACACAACGGCGCGCGCCGCGCCGCCGGCACCCAGAACAGCCGCGGGGCCATCTGCCGGGCGCCAGGAGGGGACGTGTTGCCGCAGATTGGCGATAAATCCGTAGCCATCTGTATTATCAGCGTGAATCTTGCCATCCTTGGCATAGGTCAAGGTGTTTGCCGCGCCGATGAGGGCGGCACGATCGGTGACGCTGTCGGCCAACCTGAGCACGGTTTCCTTGTGCGGGATGGTCACATTTACCCCGACAAATCCCATGCGCGGCAACAGGTGGATGACTTCGGCAATATCATTTTGCGCGACTTCGAGAGGGATGTAGTAGCCTGCAATGCCGTAACGGGCCAGCCAGTGCCCGTGCAGCCTCGGTGATTTGCTGTGCGCGATCGGAGCGCCGATCACGCCGGCAAGGGGTATGTGAGCGTGTGTTGTCATGCGGCTATCTCGTTCATCACGGCAAGCTGGTTGAGCAGATCGAGCAACGGCAGCCCGAGTATGGTGAAATATGACCCTTCGATCCTGGAAAACAGGCGCGGGCCTTCTTCCTCGATCTTGTAGCCACCGACGCTGTCACGCAAGCCGGGCCAGTTGCGGGCAAGGTAATCCTGCAAATAGCTGTCGGAAAAATCACGCATGGTCAGGTGTGCCTCGTCCATGCTGCGCCAGACGGGGCGCCCGTCGCGCGCCAGAACGACGGCGGAAATCAGACTGTGCGTGCCCCCGCGCAAGGCCTCAAGCTGCGCCTGCGCGGCCTCGCGGCTTTCCGGTTTGTTGAGGATACGCCCATCAGCCTCGAGAATCTGATCGCTGCCGATCACCAGCGCACCGGCGCAGCGGGCCGAGACCTTGCAGGCCTTCTGCTCGGCCAGCACATCGGCGAGGCTGCGCGCGTTTGCGCCTTCTTCCAGGAGAGCCGCGCGGAGATTCTCCTCGTCAATCCGGGCGGGGCGGGCGCTGAACTCAAGCCCGGCCCGCGTGAGCATGTCAGCCCGGGTGCGGGAGGAGGAAGCAAGAACGAGCCGTGCAGACATGTTCACCATCCTGTGGACAAGCAACGGGAGGAATCGCCCGGAAGCCGGGGGGCAAACAGGCGCCCGCCGAAGTGGTGGGATAACAGGCCCGGCAATGCAAGACCACGGGGGCAGTCATGCACAGTGGACAAAGGTAGAATGCAGGCTGTGGCAAACATGGCGAAGGCTGGTGCTTGGGGGAGCGAAGAAATGCTGAGACCTCATTCAACTTACGGTAATAACACAGTATTTTTATGTATCTTCCGGGATTCTAGAGCATTCCTGCCAGACCCGTCGCTGTGGATAAGGCTGAGGATGAACCAGTAATCAACATTATCCCCATCCCCTACATCATCATCATTCCCTTATTTTCTTTTTTCTTTATTTAGGGTGAAGGGATCGCAGTGAGGTGACAAAGATGGGTTGGCTTGCCGCCTATTACCTATGGATCAAGGCATTTCATGTCATGTCGGTGATCGCCTGGATGGCGGGGCTGTTCTACCTGCCCAGGCTGTTCGTTTATCACAGTGAACGTGTGAAAACCGGCGAAGCGGCGGATGGCCTTTTCCAGACCATGGAGGAAAAGCTGCTTCGGGTGATCATGAATCCGGCGATGATCGCGGTCTGGCTGTCGGGCTTGCTGCTTGCGTCGGTTCCTGGCGTGATCGACTGGGGCCAGATCTGGCCCTGGACAAAACTGGCCGGTATAATCGCGATGAGCTGGTTCCATATGTGGCTGGCGGCACGCAGGCGTGATTTTCTGCAGGGGCGCAACCTGTTGAGTGGCCGGCGCTATCGGATGATGAACGAAGTGCCGACGGTGTTGATGCTGGTGATCGTGATCTCGGTGATCGTGAAGCCGTAAGGGGTTGGGCATGCCCAGGTTGACTCGGCGATGGCGAGCGTGTAGGCGAAGCGCGAACCAGCCGTCCGGCATGGTGTTTTCCCGATAGTTGCATTCGGAGCATTGCTTCTGGCTCGTGGCTCCGTTTCGTCCAGGCAGGACCAGAAATGACCAGCGAACGCCTCAATCTTTCGGATCTCAAAAGGCACAGCCCCGCAGAACTTCTCGCCATGGCGGAGGATCTGGAGATCGAGAACGCCCCTTCGATGCGCAAGGGCGAGATGATGTTCTCGATCCTCAAGGAACGTGCCGAGGATGGCTGGGAGATTTCCGGCGACGGGGTGATCGAGGTGTTGCAGGACGGGTTCGGCTTCCTGCGTTCACCTGAAGCCAACTACTTGCCCGGCCCGGATGACATTTATGTTTCGTCGGATATGATCCGGCGGTTTTCGCTGCGCACGGGCGACACGATCGAGGGGGTCATTCAGGCGCCAGGCGAGAACGAGAGGTATTTCTCGCTGGTGCGGGCGACGAGGATCAACTTCGATGATCCCGAGCGGGTGCGTCACAAGGTGCATTTCGATAACCTGACACCGCTTTATCCCGATGAACGCTTTCACATGGAAACCGATGATCCGACGAAGAAGGACAAATCGGGCCGGATTATCGATATCGTGGCGCCGTTGGGCAAGGGGCAGCGGGCGCTGATCGTTGCACCGCCGCGGACAGGGAAAACCGTTCTGTTGCAGAACATTGCCCACTCGATCGAGAACAATCATCCGGAATGCTATCTGATCGTTCTGCTGATCGACGAGCGGCCCGAGGAAGTGACGGACATGCAGCGCAGCGTGAAGGGCGAGGTTGTTTCCTCGACCTTCGACGAGCCGGCGACCCGTCATGTGGCAGTGGCCGAGATGGTGATCGAAAAGGCCAAGCGCCTGGTCGAACACAAGCGTGACGTGGTGATCTTGCTTGATTCGATCACCCGTTTGGGGCGGGCGTTCAACACAGTTGTTCCATCGTCGGGCAAGGTGCTGACCGGGGGTGTCGATGCCAATGCGCTGCAGCGGCCGAAACGGTTTTTCGGCGCGGCGCGGAATATCGAGGAAGGCGGATCGCTGACCATCATCGCCACGGCGCTGATCGATACCGGCAGCCGGATGGACGAAGTGATTTTCGAGGAATTCAAAGGCACCGGCAACAGCGAGCTCGTGCTGGACCGGAAGGTGGCCGACAAGCGCGTCTTCCCGGCGATGGACATCCTGAAGTCGGGCACGCGCAAGGAGGAGTTGCTGATCGACAAGGCCGATCTGCAAAAGACCTTCGTTCTGCGGCGCATCCTGAACCCGATGGGCACGACCGATGCGATCGAGTTCCTGATCTCGAAGTTGAAGCAGACGAAGACCAATGCCGAGTTCTTCGATTCGATGAATACCTGAATCATGACCGGAGGCGGGGCGGATACCATCTTTGCCCTGACGACAACCCGCGGAAAATCGGGTGTCGCGGTTATCCGCCTTTCCGGGCCGCGGGCCTGGACGACGGTGGAGGCATTGTGCGGCCCTTTGCCCGCGGCCCGGCACGCATCACTGCGAACCTTGCGCAATGTCGCTGGAGAGCCGCTGGATCAGGGGCTTGTTCTGCTGTTCGAGGCGGGGGCGAGCTTTACTGGTGAAGACATCGGGGAGTTGCATCTCCATGGCAGCCTTGCGGTGATCGACGCTGTGTTGGACGAGCTGGGCGGGATCGCGGGGTTACGGCCCGCTCAAGCAGGGGAGTTCACCCGCCGCGCGCTGGAGAATGACTGCCTTGATCTTGCCGAGGTCGAAGGTCTGTCAGACCTGATCGAGGCGGAGACCGAAGCGCAACGAAAACAGGCGTATCGCGTGCTCACCGGGGCGATCGGAAAGATGGTGGAGGGCTGGCGGGGGAGCCTCGTGCGGGCGCTTGCGCTGCTTGAGGCCACGATAGACTTTGCTGATGAGGACGTCCCCTCAGATGTGATGCCCGAGGTTCAGGGGTTGATTGCATCGGTGCTGCCGGAGCTGCGAGCGCAGATTGCCGGGGCGAAGGCATCGGAACGGCTGCGCGAGGGGTTCGAAGTGGCGATAATCGGCCCGCCGAATATCGGGAAGTCGACGCTCTTGAATCTGCTTGCAGGCCGCGAAGCCGCGATCACCTCGGAAATCGCGGGAACCACGCGCGATGTCATTGAGGTGCGCATGGATATTTCCGGCATCCCGGTGACATTGCTGGACACAGCCGGGCTGCGCGAGACAACGGATGCGGTGGAGCAGGTGGGCGTGTCGCGCGCGGTGGAGAGGGCGCGCGCGGCAGATATGCGAATTTTCCTTGTTTCCGAGCATGTTGAAGAAATTATGGCGGTACATCCGCAGGCAGATGATCTTGTTGTTTTTGGCAAAGGCGACCTTGCGGAAAGGCCGGGCATGAGTATATCGGCCGTGACGGGGGAAGGGGTGGACGCGCTGATCGAGGCGATCCGCGCGCGGCTTGAAAAACGGGTTACGGGTGCCTCGGCGGTCATTCGGGCGCGGCAGCGCATTGCTGTGGAGCGGGCAGTGAAGTACCTTGAGGATGCGCGCCGTGAGCTTGCTTTCGGACAGGCTCGGGCGGATCTGGCAGCGGAAGAGTTGCGCGGGGCGCTTCATAGCCTGGATGTTCTGGTTGGGCGCGTTGATGTGGAGCATGTGTTGGATGAAATCTTCTCCAGCTTCTGTATTGGAAAGTAAGGGTGTTTCACGTGAAACATTTTGACGTGATCGTTGTCGGGGGCGGCCATGCCGGGGTTGAAGCCGCCCATGTGGCCGCGCGCCTTGGTGTTTCGGTTGCGTTGGTTACGCTGCGCGCGGATGGTATTGGTGTCATGTCCTGTAATCCGGCGATGGGTGGATTGGGCAAGGGGCACCTGATTCGCGAAATCGATGCGCTGGACGGACTGATGGGCCGGATCGCCGATCGCGCCGGAATTCAGTATCGGCTTCTCAACCGGCGAAAAGGGCCGGCGGTGCAGGGCCCGCGCGCGCAGATCGATCGCGCGCTTTATCGCAGGGCAATGCAGGAGGAGATTGCAGCAACGCCGAGGCTATCGGTGATCGAGGGCGAGGTTTCCGATCTCTGGATGCAA
Source organism: Alkalilacustris brevis (assembly GCF_003350345.1). Classification (GTDB taxonomy): domain Bacteria; phylum Pseudomonadota; class Alphaproteobacteria; order Rhodobacterales; family Rhodobacteraceae; genus Alkalilacustris; species Alkalilacustris brevis. Next base: position 10,885 of record NZ_QNVJ01000094.1, on the reverse strand, counting down.
GGCGCGGCTGTGAAGGGCGTCAACCTGGCTTCTGGTGTACGCCTTTCTGCCGCTGCGGTCGTGCTGACGACAGGCACATTTCTGCGGGGCGAAATTCATATTGGCCGGGAGCGGCGTAAGGGTGGACGGATGGGAGAGCGGCCATCCGAACGGCTTGCACAGCGGCTCGATGACCTCTCGCTACCGATGGGCCGGCTGAAAACCGGCACTCCACCCCGTCTGGATGGCCGGACGATTGACTGGAACGCGCTGGAATCGCAGCCAGGAGATGAGCACCCGGAGATGCTTTCGTTTCTCTCGGGGGCGCCTGCCGTGCGGCAAGTGTCCTGTGGGATCACGCACACAAACGCGCGGACTCATGATATAATTCGCGAAAATCTGCATGTTTCCGCGATGTACGGAGGCGGGATTACTGGTGTAGGCCCAAGATACTGCCCCTCTGTCGAAGACAAGGTTGTGCGATTCGCCGAGAAGGAGTCCCACCAGATTTTCCTCGAGCCCGAGGGCCTCGAAGATAACGCCGTATATCCGAACGGAATTTCCACCTCGCTTCCTCTGGACGTTCAGGAGCGACTGGTACATTCGATCACCGGCCTCGAAGGCGCGCGGATTCTTCAGCCGGGGTATGCGATCGAGTATGACTACATTGATCCCAGGGCGTTGACCGCAGGGCTGGAATTGCGTGCAGCGCCGGGGCTTTTTCTGGCTGGGCAGATCAATGGAACAACCGGCTATGAAGAGGCGGCTGCACAGGGGGTTGTGGCGGGGTTGTCGGCTGCGCAAAAGGCTGGCGTGGCTTGCCCGATCGCCTTTGATCGCTCCAATTCGTATATTGGGGTGATGATCGATGACCTTGTTACCCGCGGTGTGACGGAGCCGTATCGGATGTTCACTTCTCGGGCTGAATACCGCCTGCACCTCCGGGCCGACAATGCCGATCAACGCCTCACGCCGATGGGGATTGCGTGCGGGTGCGTCGGGGAGGCGCGCAGATGCGCCTTTGAGAACAAGCTGGAGAAGCTTGAAGGCGCCCGCGGCCTGTTGGGCGGGGCATCGTTTACCCCTCAACAACTCGCCGCACAGGGGATCAAGGTGAATCAAGATGGCAGGCGCCGAAGCGGGCTCGATCTGCTTGCCCTTCCAGGCATTGAAATGACTGTTGTCTCAAAGCTGATTCCACAGGCCGGCCGCCTGCCCGCTGAGACTTCCCGGCAGCTTCAGCGTGAGGCAATCTATGCGCATTATATCGACCGGCAACGCGGCGAGATAGCGGCGCTCAAGCGTGACGAAGCAATCGGAATTCCTGAAACGCTTAGCTTCAAGGGGCTGAGCGGGCTTTCAAATGAGCTTCAGGACAAGCTCGAGCGTGTGCGCCCTGCAACGATCGGGCAGGCCGGCCGGATCGAAGGGATGACGCCGGCGGCGCTAACAGTGATATTGCTCCATATCCGAAAGACTTCGCGCGGAGAGATCGCCGTATGAGCGAACAGCTCCTGGCCGGCCTGAATGTTTCACGTGAAACAGTCGTTCGGCTTGAGGCCTATGCCGATCTCTTGCGGAAGTGGACGCGCGCCATAAACCTGATCTCGGCAAAGACAGCCGATTCCCTTTGGGAACGACACATCATGGATTCCGCGCAGCTTTTTCTCTTGCTTCCGCCCGGAGCAAGAACCTGGCTCGACCTTGGAAGTGGTGGCGGCCTGCCCGGGCTTGTCGTGGCGATCATCGCACATGAGAAGGCGCCTGATCTGCATGTAACCCTGGTTGAAAGCGACGCCAGAAAGGCCGCGTTTTTGCGTACGGCAGCGAAAGGTGCCGGTGTCGATGTCGGTATTGAGGTGGCGCGCGCCGAATCCTTGTCGCCCATGGCGGCTGATGTCGTTTCCGCCCGCGCCTTGGCGCCGCTGCCCGATCTGCTCGGCCTTGCTGAGCGGCACCTGGCGCCTGGTGGGCGCGCAATACTCCCCAAAGGGCGCAATTACGCCAACGAAATCGCCGCAGCCCTTGAAACCTGGCGGTTCTCGGTTCAGAAATATCCAAGCCGTACCGATCCCGATAGCGTCATTCTCAGCATCGAAGGGCTTTCGCGTGTCTGATCAGAAACTCGTGCCACCTGCGCCCGCCCGCCCGCGAATCATTGCTATTGCGAACCAGAAAGGCGGCGTGGGCAAGACAACCACGGCGATCAACCTCGCTGCTGCCCTGTCCGAGGGGGGGTTGAAGGTCCTTCTTGTCGATCTCGATCCGCAAGGCAACGCTTCCACAGGGCTTGGCGTTGCGGTGAGCGAGCGCGCTCTCACAACATATGACCTGCTGTTCGATGAGGCGCCGCTGCGCGATGTCGTACGTGAGACCAGCCAGGCCGGCCTAACGATCTGCCCGGCGACAACCGATCTCTCCTCTGCCGATATCGAGATGCTCGCAAATGAAAAACGCAGCTTCCTTTTGCATGATGCGCTCCGCCAGCCGGGGATGGAGGCCTTTGGTTTCGATTACATCCTGATCGATTGCCCACCATCTCTGAGCATGCTCACAATAAACGCCATGGTCGCCGCGCATTCGGTGCTGGTTCCGCTTCAAGCGGAATTCTTTGCGCTTGAGGGCCTCTCGCAGCTCATGCTTACCGTGCGCGAAGTCCGCCAGACAGCAAATCCGGCCCTGCGTATCGAGGGTGTGCTGCTCACAATGTATGATCGCCGCAACAATCTGGCCCAGCAGGTCGAGGCCGACGCCCGCGAAAATCTGGGAGACCTTGTTTTCAAAACGAAAATTCCCCGGAATGTTCGGCTGAGCGAGGCCCCTTCCTACGCCATTCCGGCGCTCACCTATGATCCGCACTCGCGCGGCAGCGAAGCCTATCGCACATTGGCGCACGAGCTCAACGCACGCCATGCCGGCCTTCAGCCTTTGGGGACCAAAGAGAATGTCTGATCGAAAAGAACGCCGCGGTCTGGGCCGTGGCCTGTCGGCTCTGATGGCCGATGTCGCCGTTGAATCAGGCGCTTCCGGCGGTGAGCGTGCGCCGGCAAGCCCCGATCTTCGCGTGCCGGTCGAAAAGATCGTGCCCAACCCGGCGCAGCCGCGCCGCCATTTCTCACCCGAGGCGCTGGAAGAGCTGGCCAGCTCCATCCGCTCCAAGGGAATTATCCAGCCGCTGATCGTGCGGCAGATGCCTGACCAGCCCGACATATACCAGATCGTAGCGGGGGAACGCCGCTGGCGCGCCGCGCAGATGGCCAGGCTGCACGAGGTTCCGGTTCTGGTCCGCACGTTCTCGGATAGCGAGGTCCTTGAAATCGCGATCATCGAGAATATCCAGCGTGCCGATCTCAACCCCATCGACGAGGCCCAGGGCTACCATCAGTTGATGGAGCGCTTCGGCCACACCCAGCAGAAGCTTGCCGAGGCCCTTGGCAAAAGCCGTAGTCACATCGCCAACCTGATGCGACTGCTGCAACTGCCCGAGGAGGTCCAGACCTATCTTCGCGACGGACAGCTCAGCGCGGGTCACGCCCGGGCGCTTATCACTTCCGATGATCCGGCATCTCTGGCGCGGCAGGTGATAAGCCGCGGGCTTTCGGTGCGGCAGGCCGAATCGCTTGCTCGCAAGGGCCCGGCTGCCGCGCGACCGCGCCGTGGCCGCCTGTATGAAAAGGATGCCGATACCAGGGTGCTCGAGCAGGATCTCTCCGCCACGCTCGGCATGTCGGTTGTCATTGAGCACAGCGAGATTAACGGCGAAGGCCAGGTCATCATCCGCTACAAGACGATCGAGGCGCTGGATCAACTCTGCCAGCTTCTGTCACAGAACCGCTGAGCCGATCCCTGACCGCAATTCGCTACGCCAACAACTCGCGAAGGATCGCGTTTAGAACGATTCGCCCTTGCACGGTTGTCCGCAATCGTTGGCCATCCCGCTGCACCAGCGCCATTTCTTCCAGTGATGCCAGTTTCTCGGGCGAAAGCGCAGCGCCATTCAGCCGCGCGTAGCGCTCCAGGTCGCAACCCTCGGTCAAGCGCAGCGCCATCATCAGGTATTCCATTGCCTGATCTTCCGGGGGCAGGGGGCTTTCGCGCGATGTGCCGTCTCCGGTCTTCTCAACACGCGCAAGCCAGGCGTCGGGCGAAAGCGGCGTCTCGGTGGCAATGCGCCCCCGGCCGGGCAAGGTCAGGCGCCCGTGTGCTCCCGGGCCGATCCCGGCATAATCCCCGGAACGCCAGTAGATCAGATTATGCCGTGACTCCGCCCCTGGCGCCGCATGGTTTGAAGTCTCGTATCCCGAGAACCCGAACCCCTCACAAATATCTTGCGTTATCATATACATATCGGCTGACACATCATCATCCGGCAGGCCGTGCAGCCGCCCTCCTGCGGCTCTTGCGCCAAAGGCTGTCCCGGCCTCGATGGTCAACTGATAGAGCGAAAGATGATCTGCCGCCATGCCGAGCGCTTGCGAAAGCTCGGATTCCCAGGCTTTCAGGCTCTGATCTTGCCGCGCATAGATCAGATCGAAACTTACACGATCAAAAACCGCCTGCGCCGTCTCAAAGGCCGCGATGCCCTCCTGCACGCTGTGCAGGCGCCCCAGTCGTCGTAGATCCGCATCATTGAGGGCCTGCATCCCCATCGACACCCGGTTCACTCCGGCGTCGCGATAGGCTTTGAACCGGGCCGCCTCGACGCTGCGCGGGTTGGCTTCCAGCGTGACTTCCAGGTCATTGGCCAGCGGCCAGGCTGCCTGCACGGCTTGCAGCACCGCGGCAACCGTTTCAGCCTCCATCAGGCTGGGGGTGCCGCCTCCGAAAAAGACACTGTTAACCACGCGCCCCGGTGTGAGCGCGGCAACGCGGGCAATTTCGCTGCGAAAGGCCGCGCGCCAGCGCCCCTGGTCGATGGCGCCGGCCACATGGCTGTTGAAGTCGCAATAGGGGCACTTGGCTTCGCAGAAAGGCCAGTGAAAATATAGCCCGAACCCGCCTTCGCGCCAATCCTCCCCGATGGCATAAATATCAGCCAAAACAGCCCTCTGTGAATTTTCGGAAAGCATCGGCGCGATGGCTGATGCGGTTCTTTTCCCACCGATCCATTTCTCCGAAGGTTTGGCTGTATCCGTTCGGCAGGAAGATCGGGTCATAGCCATGGCCTTGATCGCCGCGCATGGGCCAGACGATCTGGCCTTTCGCCACGCCTTCGAAAACCGCATCGCGCCCATCCGGCGCCGCCAGAACGAGGGTGCAGCGGAACTGCGCATGATACGGCGCAGATGTGCCGCTGGCCTGCAATTCGCGCCAGACCCGTTCCATTGCCATATTGAAATCGCGCCCCGCGCCGGTTTCGGCCCAGTCGGCCGTGTAAACACCTGGCGCCCCCTTCAGCGCCTCGACGCAGAGCCCCGAGTCATCGGCCAGCGCGGGCAGCCCGGTGGCGCGCGCGGCGGCATGGGCCTTGATCCGGGCGTTGCCGGCAAAGCTTGTCTCTGTTTCTTCCGGCTCCGGCAGTCCGAACTCCGCGGCGCCCTTGCAGGTTATGCCATAAGGCTCCAGCAGATGCGCGATCTCCTCCAGCTTGCCGCGGTTATGTGTTGCCACCAGCAGCGTGCTGTCGATCAGCCCTTTCATGTGACTGCGGCTTTCTGCGCATCGGTCAGCGCGTCGACCCCGGCATAAGCCAGATCCAGCAGCTCTTTCATCTGTTCGCGTGAGAATGTCGCGCCCTCGGCGGACATCTGAACTTCGATCAGCCGCCCCGCGCCGGTCAGCACGAAATTGCCGTCCACGCCTGCCGCGCTGTCCTCGGCGTAATCGAGGTCCAGCACCGGCTGCCCCGCATAGATCCCGCAGCTGATCGCCGCCACCGAATCGATCATCGGGTCGCTTGCGATCACCCCGGCCTCGAGCAGCTTGTTCACCGCGAGGCGCAGCGCGACCCATCCGCCGGTGATTGCGGCGCAGCGGGTGCCGCCATCGGCCTGAAGCACATCGCAATCGACAGTGATCTGTCGCTCTCCCAACGCCGAGCGATCGATGCCGGCGCGCAAGGACCGCCCTATAAGCCTTTGAATTTCCACGGTTCTTCCCGTCTGCTTTCCCTGCGCAGCCTCGCGCCGATTGCGCGTGGTGGTGGCGCGCGGCAGCATCCCGTATTCCGCCGTCACCCATCCCAGCCCGGTGTTGCGCAGAAACGGCGGTGTGCGGTCCTCGACGGAGGCGGTGCACAGGACATGCGTCTCGCCCATCCGGATCAGGCAGGATCCTTCGGCGTGTTTCGTCACGCCGGTATCGATTGAAACATCGCGCAAAGTGCTTAGGTCTCTTCCCGACGGTCGCATGAGGTATCCTTTCAGTGCTTTGCAGGCAGTTACATGCGCCCGCCCTGAAGGTGCAACCCCGATTGACGGCCGCGCGGGATCACCCATAAAGGGCAGCCATGGGAGAAACCACGACCATGAACGATGGTGCACGCTTGTTGTCAGAGCTGAACGACCGCTCGCGCGAGGTCTTTCGCCGCGTGGTCGAATCCTATCTGGCTTCGGGCGATCCGATCGGGTCGCGCACACTCACGCGCCAGCTTGAGGAAAAGGTTTCCGCGGCCACGGTACGCAATGTCATGCAGGACCTCGAATACATGGGCCTGCTCGACAGCCCGCATGTCTCGGCGGGGCGGATTCCCACGCAGCTTGGCCTGCGGCTCTTTGTGGATGGCCTGCTTGAAGTCGCCCCCGTCAACGCGACCGACCGCGAGCATCTGGATGCGACCCTGGGCAGCAACGAGCGCGACACCGCAACCCTGCTCGATCGTGTCGGTTCCGCGCTTTCCGGCCTGACCCACAGCGCCAGCCTGGTGCTGACCCCCAAGCACGAAGCCCCCATCCGCCATATCGAGTTCGTGAGCCTTGCGCCCGACCGTGCGCTTGTCGTTCTGGTCTTTGCCGATGGCCATGTGGAAAACCGGGTCTTTGCGCCGCCGCCGGGGCAGACGCCCTCGTCGATGCGCGAGGCTGCGAATTTCCTCAATGCGATGGCAGAGGGCCGCACGCTGACCGATCTGCGCGGCCGCATCGGCGCCGAGATCGCGTCTCGCCGGCAGGAGATTGACGCGCTCGCCCAGGCGCTGGTGCAAAGCGGGGTCGCCGTTTGGGAAAACGAGGGCGAACCTTACGAGCGGCTGATCGTGCGCGGCCGGGCGAACCTGTTGTCGGAACCCGGCGCCGAGGAAGAGTTGGAGCGCATCAAGCAGCTTTTCGACGATCTCGAGCGCAAGCGCGATATCGCCGAATTTCTGGAACTTGCCGAGGAAGGCGACGGCGTGCGCATTTTTATCGGCTCGGAGAACAAGCTTTTTTCTCTGACGGGTTCCTCTCTGGTGGTCTCTCCATATATGAACGCAGATCGAAAGATCATCGGCGCGGTGGGCGTGATTGGTCCGACCCGGCTCAACTACGGGCGCATCGTGCCTATCGTGGATTATACGGCGCAACTGGTCGGCCGGATTCTGGGTGACCGGGGCAAGAGGTAGGAAATGGCACAAGCGAAGAACACAGCAGAGTTCGAGGATATGCAGCAAGGCGAACCCGATCAGCAGGAGGGCCTTGCCGAAGACGGGGCCGAGTACGCCGCCGAGAGCGCCGATCCCGAGGCCGAGATCGCCGCATTGCAGGCCGAGCGGGACGAGTACCGCGACCGCATGTTGCGCGCCTTCGCCGAGGCCGAGAACGTGCGCAAGCGTGCCGAAAAGGATCGCCGCGACGCCCAGCTTTATGGCGGGTCAAGGCTCGCGCGCGACTTGCTGCCTGTCTACGACAATCTCAGCCGTGCGCTGGAGGCCGCCAATGATGAGACCCGCGCCGCCGCTCCCGGTCTGGTTGACGGGGTCGAGCTGACCATGCGCGAACTGACCAACATCCTGGCCCGCCACGGGGTGGAGCGCATCGTGCCGCAGCCGGGCGACACCTTCGACCCGCATCTGCACGAGGCGATGTTCGAGGCTCCTGTGCCTGATTTCGCTGCCGGCCAGATCATTCAGGTCATGGCCGAAGGGTTCCGCATCCATGATCAGCTGCTGCGCCCGGCGCAGGTTGGCGTATCGTCCCGCCCCGCGTGATAACCGGGTGATCCGGCGGGCTCAGCCCGGCCCGTCGCTGCCGTCCGGCAGCATCGCCCGAAGATCGTAAAGCAGCGCGAGCGCTTCGCGCGGGGTGAGGTCATCGGGCAGTACCTCGCGCAGCCGCGCCTCCAGCGCGGAGGCGCCGCTTTGCGTGGCCTGTCGGGGCGTCGTGCTGACCGGGCGGGCTGAGAACAGCGGCAGATCGTCGATCAGCGTTTCCTTGCCGCCGCCCCCTTCGCGATCCCCCTTTTCCAGTGTTTCCAGCACGGTGCGGGCGCGCTCCACCACGGCGCCGGGCAGGCCGGCCAGCCGCGCAACCTGCACCCCATAAGAGCGATCCGCCGCCCCCTGCCGCACCTCGTGCAGGAAGATCACTTCGCCTTCCCATTCCTTGACCGCGACATTTGCGTTCTCGACCCCAGCCAGCCGCCCGCTCAGCGAGGTGAGTTCGTGGTAATGCGTGGCGAACAGCCCGCGGCAGCGGTTGACGTCATGCAGATGCTCGAGCGTCGCCCAGGCGATCGACAGCCCGTCCCATGTGGCGGTGCCGCGCCCGATCTCATCGAGGATCACCAGCGCGTGTTCGTCCGCCTGGTTCAGGATCGCGGCAGTCTCGATCATCTCGACCATGAAGGTCGATCGCCCCCGCGCCAGATCATCCGAGGCGCCGACCCGGCTGAACAACTGGCTGACCAGGCCGATATGCGCCATGTCGGCGGGCACGTGGCTGCCGGCTTGTGCAAGCACGCAGATCAGCGCGTTCTGGCGCAGAAAGGTCGACTTGCCCGCCATGTTCGGCCCGGTAAGCAGCCAGAGCGCGCCATGGGCCGCCCCCGGATCAAGGCTGCAATCATTGGCGATGAAAGGCTCGCCCGCCTTGCGCTGGGCACGCTCCACCACCGGGTGCCGCCCGCCGGTCACGTGAAACACCCGGCTGTCATCGACATTCGGTGCGACCCAGTTTTCCGCGACCGACAGATCGGCCAGCGCCGCGGCCAGGTCGATCTCGGCCAGCGCGGCGGCAACCTGCCCCAGCGGGCCGGCCTGTTCCAGCACCGCGGCGCGCAACTCGGCGAACAGGCGCTTTTCGATCTCCAGCGCGCGGTTGCCTGCATTCAGGATGCGCGTTTCCAGTTCGGACAGTTCCAGCGTGGTGAAGCGTACCTGATTGGCCGTGGTCTGGCGGTGGATGAACCCCTCGTTCAACGGCGGTGAGAGCATCTTCTGCGCGTGGGTCGCGGTGGTCTCGATGAAATAGCCCAGCACGTTGTTGTGCTTGATCTTGAGCGAGGAAATGCTGGTTTCCTCGACATATTTCGCCTGCAATCGTGCGATCACGCTGCGGCCCTGGTCGCGCAACTCGCGCATCTCATCCAGTTCCGTGTCGTGACCTGCGGCGATGAAGCCACCGTCACGCGCGAGCAGCGGCGGTTCGGCCACCAGCGCACGATCCAGCAGATCATTCAGCGTATCGTGCCCGACAAGCGCCTGCGCCGCCTCAATCAGCCGCGGCGGCAGCGTGGCCGGGTCAGTCAGCCGGGAAAGCTGCGCCGCGCGCTCAAGCCCGCTGCGCAGCGCTGCAAGGTCGCGCGGCCCACCACGGTCCAGCGCCAGCCGCGATAGCGCCCTGTCCATATCGGGCAGCCCGCGCAGCGATTCGCGCAGCCTCGTTCGAAACTCTGTCTGCTCAACCAGATGATCGACACAGGCAAGCCTTGCATGGATTTCGGTCAGGTTGCGCGACGGGGCGGCGAGGCGGCGCTCCAGCAGCCGTGCGCCGCCTGCAGTGAGCGTGCGATCCACCGTGCCAAGGAGCGAGCCTTCGCGCCCGCCGGAAAGTGCTGCGGTCAGTTCAAGGCTGCGCCGCGTCGCCGCGTCGATCTGCATGCTTTGCGCCGCGTCTTCGCGCACTGGCGGGCGCAGCAGGGGCAGCTGCCCCCTTTGTGTCAGCTCCAGATACTCCACCACCGCGCCCATGGCCGACAGTTCGGCGCGGGTGAAGCTGCCGAATCCCTCAAGCGTGCCAACCCCATAGAGGGCGCCCAGCCGCTTTTCGGCGCCCGTACTGTCGAAGCTGGCGCGCGACAGTGCGGTGACGGCAGCACCGGAATCCTGCACCAGGCCGGCGAATTCCGCCTCGTCGGCTTCCCCAAGCAACACTTCGCGCGGGGCCAGCCGGGCCAGTTCAGGGCCCAGCCGCGCGCCGGGGCAGGGCATGACGCGAAACGCCCCGGTCGAGATATCGACCCAGGCCAGCGCGCCCTGATCGCGCACCCGCGCGTAAGCGACCAGAAAGTTGTGGCGGCGCGCCTCCAGCAAGCTTTCTTCGGTCAGGGTGCCGGGGGTGACCAGGCGCACCACCTCGCGCCGCACCACCGATTTTGACCCGCGCTTCTTCGCCTCGGCGGGGTCTTCCATCTGCTCGGCGATGGCCACGCGAAACCCCTTGCGGATCAGGTTGAGCAGATAGCTTTCGGCCGAATGCACCGGCACGCCGCACATGGCGATATCCTCGCCCTCGTGCTTGCCGCGCTTGGTCAGCGCGATATCGAGCGCGGCGGAGGCAGCCACCGCGTCGTCGAAGAACAGCTCGTAGAAATCGCCCATCCGGTAGAACAGCAACGCATCGGGATGCTCGGCCTTGATGCCGAGATACTGCGCCATCATCGGCGTGACGGTTGCGGATGTATCGCTCAACGCTTCCCCCTTCGCGCGGATTTGCTGCAACGTAGCGAAGGCTTCGATATGGTGAAAGGTCCAAAACAACTCGCCAAGGCGGCT
>NZ_QNVJ01000050.1 GCF_003350345.1 Alkalilacustris brevis | reverse complement strand
GTTCTGGCCCGATGTGATCCCGATCCCGACACAGGGCGGGCATTTTGCCTACCACTGGAACGGGGCGGTCGTGGATTACGTGAAGCGGCTGGAGACTGGTGAGGTAATGGCCGTGCGTTGAAATTTCTCATTGCGATCTCGCGGCGCCCCGAAGCTTGCGATCAAGATTACAGGTCGCAAGGCGAAGGGATCGCCGTTAAGCTCATGACAATTAAGGCAAGGAACACTCATGACGGCACTTGATCGACTCCTTCAATCTTACCGCGATGCTGCCGTCACCGAACGCGAAAAGGGCACCTACTTCGAACGCCTCGCGCTGGCGTACTTCCTGAACGATCCTGTGCAGTCAGAGGAATACGAAGCCGTCTGGACCTGGGCCGATTGGGCCAAGGCAAATGGCCGTGAAGCCAAGGATGTCGGCATCGACCTGATTGCCAAGCTGCGCAACGAGGATGGGTTCGCGGCGATCCAGGCCAAGTTCTACGCCGCCGACACGCGGATCCAGAAGGCGCATATCGACAGCTTCATCTCCGCCTCGGGGAAGGAGCCGTTTCGCAGGAGGATCGTGCTCGACACGACCGAGCAGGAGTGGGGCGCGAATGCGGAAGAGATGATCCGGGGACAGGCAATCCCTGTCGTTCGGATCGGCCTGACCGATCTGCGGGAGAGCCGGATCGACTGGACGATCTTCGAGGCACGCGGCGAAATCGTCCTGGCCGCCAGAAAAACCCTGATGCCGCACCAGCGTGATGCGTTGGCACATGTCAGACAGGGCCTTGCCAAGGCGGACCGCGGCAAGATGATCATGGCCTGCGGCACGGGCAAGACCTTCACAGCCCTCAAGATCGCCGAAGATCTCGCCGGCAAGGGCAAGCGCGTGTTGTTCATGGTGCCGTCGCTGGCTCTGATGTCACAGACGGTGCGGGAATGGACCAATGATACCGAAACCCCGATCCGCGCCTTCGCCGTCTGCTCTGACGCGCATGTCGGCAAACGTCGCAAAAGCACGGATGACATTGCCGAAATCGAGATCCACGATCTGGCGTTTCCCGCCACCACGGATCCTGCCAAGGTCGCCGAAAACGCCGGGAAGGACGATCCCGAGCGGATGACGGTCATCTTCTCGACCTATCAGTCGATCGGCACCCTCACCCGAGCACAGGAAGCCGGGCTACCCTCATTCGATCTGATCATCTGCGATGAAGCGCACCGGACAACCGGAGCGACACTCGACAAGGAAGACGAGTCGAATTTCGTCAAGATCCACAGCGATCAGTACGTCGCGGGCAGGAAGCGGCTGTACATGACCGCCACGCCCAGGATCTTCGGGGACAATGTGCGCAGCAAGGCCGATGAAGTCGGCGCCGAACTGGCCTCGATGGATGATCCGGCGCTGTTTGGTGAAACCCTGTTCTACCGCGGGTTCGGCTGGGCGGTGCAGAACGGCCTGCTCACCGATTACAAGGTCATCGTGCTGGCCATGGACGAAGGTCTTGTCAGCGCGGCGGTGCAAAAGCGTCTCGGCGATGCGGGCAGCGAATTGGTGCTGGATGATGCGACCAAGATCATCGGCTGCTACAAGGCGCTTACCAAGGTCGATCTGAAGGCCGATGTCGCCGCCGACCCCCACCCGATGCGCCGCGCACTGGCTTTCGCCCGGGACATCCGCAGCTCCAAGCTGATCCGGGATGAGTTCACCGCTGTGGTCGATGAATATCTGGGCCAGGATAGCCTGCTCGACGACGATGCCCTCTCAGACCACCTGCAATGCGAGATCGAGCATGTCGATGGCACTTTCAACGCCAAGACGCGCGGCGCCCTTCTGGATTGGCTGAAGGCCGATGCCGGTGACAATGTCTGTCGCATCCTGACCAATGCCCGCTGCCTGTCCGAGGGGGTCGATGTCCCCGCCCTCGACGCCATCATGTTCCTGCACCCGCGCAAGAGCCAGATCGACGTGGTGCAATCGGTGGGCCGCGTCATGCGCAAGACCGATACCAAGAAGATGGGCTATGTCATCCTGCCCGTAGGCGTACCGGCCGGGGTGCCGCCTGAACAGGCGCTCAACGACAATGAGCGCTACCGCGTCGTATGGCAGATCCTGAACGCCCTGCGCGCCCATGACGAACGTTTCGACAGCACCATCAACAAGGCCTCCCTCGGGCAGGACATCTCCGATCAGGTCGAAATCGTGGGCATCAACGCCGACACCGAAGAACTCCGCTCGGTCACCGCCGTGGTCGACACCCTGCCCAGCAAGACCAAACCCGCGCGCTCCGGCATCGGCTCAGGCAGCGCCGGCGCGGGCGATGACGTCATCGAGGGTCCGCTCCAGACCGAGATGACCTTTTCCATCGACGAATTCTCGCGCGCCATCATGGCCAAGATCGTCAAGAAATGCGGCACCCGCGACTATTGGGAGGACTGGTCCGCCTCCATCGCCGAGATCGCCAAGAACCACATCACCCGCCTGACCGGCCTGCTGAAAGATCCCGACAGCGACGCCCGCCACGCCTTTGACGATTTCCTGGCCGAACTGCGTGATGATCTGAACGACACGATCACCGAGGGCGACGCCATCGAGATGCTCGCCCAGCACATCATCACCCGACCGGTGTTCGAGACCTTGTTCGAGGGCCACAAATTCACCGCCGAGAACCCCGTTTCGCGTGCCATGCAGCGCGTTCTCGATGTGCTGAACGAGGCCAACCTCGACAAGGAATCAAAGGACCTCGAGAAATTCTATGCCAGCGTGCGGATGCGCGCCCACGGCATCACCGATCCCCATGCCAAGCAAAAGCTGATCGTCGAGCTCTACGACAAGTTCTTCCGCCGCGCCTTCCCGCGCACCACCGAAAAGCTGGGGATCGTCTACACCCCGGTCGAGATCGTGGATTTCATCATCCACTCGGTCAACGAGATGCTGCAGGAGCATTTCGGCCAGACCCTCGGGTCCGAAGGCGTCCACATCCTCGACCCTTTCACCGGCACCGGCACCTTCATCACCCGGCTGCTGCAATCCGGCCTGATCGCGCCCGAAGAGATGGAGAGGAAGTTCCGCCACGAGATCCACGCCAACGAGATCGTGCTGCTGGCCTACTACATCGCCGCGATCAACATCGAGGCGGTCTATCACGGCATCACGGGCGGCGACTATGTGCCCTTCGAGGGCATCTGCCTGACCGACACCTTCCAGATGTACGAAAGCGACGATCTGATCTCGCACTACATGCCAGATAACTCGGAGCGGCGGAAGCGGCAGAAGGCGACGGACATTCGCGTAATCGTGGGAAACCCGCCATATTCAGTCGGGCAAACGAGCGAAGATGATAACAACGCCAACGTAGCATATGTGGGCTTGGATAGCCGCATCCGTGAGACATATGCTTTTCGATCCACTTCTACGCTAAAGAACAAGCTCTATGACAGCTATATCCGTGCAATCCGCTGGGCTTCGGATCGGATTGGCGACGCAGGAGTCGTGGCCTATGTAACTAATGCGGGGTGGGTAGATGGAAACGCGGCGGACGGGGTTCGCGCCTGTTTGGCGGAGGAGTTTACCGACCTGTACATTTTTCATCTCCGGGGGAATCAACGAACCAGTGGCAAGCGATCTCGCAAGGAGGGCGGCAAGATCTTTGGCTCGGGAAGCCGAGCCCCAATAGCCATCAGCATATTTGTCAAGAACCCGAAATCGGCAGAGCATGGACGCATCTTCTTTCACGACATCGGCGATTATCTCGCCCAAAAGCAAAAACTCTCGATTATTCAGCAGTTCGGTGCTATCGGTGGCATTTCGACTGCCAAAGCTTGGACCAGAGTTTCGCCAAACGAAAATCACGATTGGATAAACCAGAGAGACGAAAGTTTCAGCGCATTTATTCCTATGGGGGATAAAAAGAATTCGGCCCGCACTGCCTTGTTCGAAAATTATTCGTTAGGCGTCGCGACAAATCGAGATGCTTGGTGCGTGAACTTTTCTGAAGAGCAGCTGAGAACAAACATCGACATCCTCCTCTCTTATTACAATGACGAGAGGCGGCGCGTCAGTGCCATCGACGCAGGCCGAAAGGATAAAGAAATCAAGTCTGAACCCAAACGGATAAGTTGGACGGCGAATCTGAAAAAAAACCTATTAAGCGGCAGGCGTGTTTCTGCGTCTGACGGCGACTTCAGGCAGACCATATACAGACCCTTTGACCAACAGTGGCTTCACTTCAGTCGCGCGCTGAACGAGCGTGTTTATCAGATCCCTCAAATTTTTCCTGACCCGCACACTAGCAATTTGGTGATTATGATTAAGGGTAATTGGCGGCAAGAAGGTAGCCTCGCCCTAATGCTCGACAAGACGATTTGCCTTCAATCTGATGGTGGTGCGCAGTGCTTCCCACTCTACCTTTACGACCAGAAAGGCGACGAACCTGCCGGCCTGTTTGGAGACCAGCCATCCAGCCTGCAGCGGCGTGACGCCGTCACAAACGCTGGCCTGAAGCATTTCCAAGACGCCTATCCCGGCGAGACGATCACCAAGGAAGACCTCTTCTACTACGTCTACGGCCTGCTGCATTCCGAGGATTACCGCGCGAAATACGCCGATAACCTGTCCAAGGAACTGCCCCGCATCCCCCGCGTGAAAACCGCCGCCGGCTTCTGGGCCTTCAGCCGCGCGGGCCGCGAACTCGGTGACCTGCATGTGAACTATGAAACGGTCGAACCCTATCCCGTGACCTACAAGCAGGGCGACCCGCGCACATGGGTCATCAAGGACCCGGAAGCCTTCTACCGCGTCACGAAATGGGCCTTCGGCAAGAGCGGCAAGGAGAAGGACAAGACCACGGTCATCTACAATGCCAACATCACCATGACCGACGTGCCGCTTGAGGCCTACGACTACGTCGTGAACGGCAAACCCGCGCTGGAATGGGTGATGGAACGCCAGGTGGTCAAGACCGACAAGGCCAGCGGCATCGTCAACGACGCCAACCGCTACGCCATCGAGACCATGAACAACCCCGCCTACCCGCTGGAGCTGTTCCAGCGGGTCATCACCGTCAGCCTGCGAACCATGGAGATTGTCCGCCGGTTGCCGAAGCTTGAGGTGATGTGATGCGCGCGCTGATCCTGCTGGCGTCTCTGGCCATCGCCGCCCCGGCGCTGGGCCAGAGCTTTTCCTGCAGGATTGGCACCACGCCCACCTGTCTCGGGTTCGGCGAAACCGTCTGCTCCAGCAGCGGCATGTGCGTCAACCAGAACTCAGCCTGCTTCGACCGCTACCAGTGCAACTTCGAGGGCTTCACCTGCAGATCCAACGTGACGGAATGTGTGGACAGGTATGAGCGGCTTCTCAGGGAGCACAACGACCTGGTGCGTGACTACAACGCACTGCTGGCCGACCACCGGACGCTGTTGTCGACCCACAATGACCTTGTCGACGACTACAACCAGAACCTGGCGATCAACCGCCGCTTGAGGAGCGAACTGGCGGATGTCGAAACCTGCCTGATCCTCGCAAGCACGCTGGAGGCCGCCCGGCTATGCGCTCCATGATCCCCGATGGCGATTTCCGCTTCATCGCGCTGGACGTCGAAACGGCCTGCAGCGACGCGGGCAGCATCTGCCAGATCGGACTGGCCTGCGTGCTCCCGGACAACCGGATCCACACGTTCTCGACACTTGTGAACCCTGGTACCAGGTTCGACCCGTTCAACGTCCGACTTCACGGCATCGGCCCCGGTCATGTGCACGGCGAACCCCGGTTCGATGTGGTGCTTGACCATCTGTTTCCGCTGCTGTCGCGACATCATCTGGTCCAACACAGCAATTTCGACAAGCAGGCCGTGAATGCAGCTTGTCGCTCGTGTGGGATGGAGCCGCCGGATTTCCGTTGGGCGGACAGTGTCACCATCGCACGCCGAGCCTGGCCGGAACTGCTCGGCAATGGCGGTCATGGGCTGGGAAACCTGAAGAAGGTGCTGGACCTCGACTTCCACCATCACGACGCCGGCGAGGACGCGCGCGCCGCCGCAATGGTCGTCCTTCATGCTGAAGCGCACCTTGACCTGAACTTCGACGAACTGATCAAACCCGCCAGGAAGCACTATCCCGCTGCCATCACGCGCGAGGGCGATCCGGCCGGCGCACTTTCCGGCTCGGTCGTGGTGTTCACCGGCGCGCTGAGTATGTCGCGCGACGAGGCAGCGGCAATGGCCGCAGGTGTAGGTATGGACGTCAAGTCCTCGGTTACGAACAAAACGACCCATCTGGTCGTCGGCGACCAGGATCTGAATGTCCTTGCAGGCCACACGAAGAGCAGCAAGCATCGACGCGCCGAAGATATGCGGAACGCTGGCCACCCGATCCAGATCGTTGGTGAGACCGAGTTCAGGGCACTCGTGAGCAGCGTCGAGGCGAACTGATGTGCGGCCGGCGGATCACAATTTGGGCGGTAAGCGGCCACATGTCGCACTCCGTATGGGTGACTGCAATGGAGGAAAACGACACGCTGCTACCGTTGCGTCCACTCAAAGATCAGGATACTCGTAACGGGGCATCAGCGGCCTGCAATCAACCAAGTGTTGTGTTACCTGCGACACCTGCGAGAAGGTTACTTTCAACTCGCCCCGCTACATGCTGTTACGGAATTTCGAAGTTCCCTCGACGCTGGGAATGCGAGATTGCAGGTCGTTGATGCACCCATGTCGTTGAAACCCTTTACCAACCTTAGACAGATCGCCTTTGCGCTTCGCCGGAGTTATCGGAGGAAATTTTCCTACATTGCATATGGGCTTGCTCCGGGTGCGCGATATAAAGAATTCACCATACCGAAGAAGAGCGGTGGAACACGGCGCATTTGCGCACCGCGTATTGCGCTTCTCAAGTTGCAGCGTGACATCCTTCGCCTTCTGGAACACGACTATCGTCCTCGTGCTCACGTGCATGGATTTGTCGGCGGGCATCAACGCAGCATCGTGAGTAATGCGCGGCAGCATGTCGATAAGCGCTGGGTGCTAAACATAGACCTTGAAGACTACTTCGAAAGCATTCACTTCGGACGCGTTCGCGGGCGTTTGATGGCCCCGCCATACAACTACCCGGAAGAGATCGCCCAGTTCATCGCGCACATCGCTTGCTTTCAAACTGAAAAGGAGGTCGAGGGCAGCATCCGAACAACTCATGTTTTGATGCCGGGCGGTGCTCTATCACCAATACTTGCAAATATCGTTTCGGATAAACTCGATGCTGAGCTAGCTCGGTTTTGCAGGCAGCTTGGATGCACCTACACGCGATATGCCGATGACATAACCATTTCCTCCAACCGCAGGACATTTCCCGCACCAATTGGACGCTTTGCAAGTCCAGACAGCCACGATGATTTCATTCTATCCGATACCTTACAACAGAAGATTGAAGACAACGGATTTAGAATTAACCACACAAAGACCCGTCTTCTGGGCCACGCCTTTCAACAGGAAGTCACAGGGCTCGTCGTGAATGAAAAGGTCAACGTCAAGCGCAAGTTCGTTCGCGATGTCCGGGCGATGCTGCACGATTGGGAGTTCAATGGATATGTGGCGGCATCGGCGCGACACTTCGACGAGAAACGCCCTGATAGAGGCCGCCTGCCGGAACAAGAGGCCACCAACTTCGAGTGGGTGGTCCGAGGCAAGATTGAATTCATTCGGCAGGTGAAGGGATCTACCGATCAGGTCTTCCGCAGGCTAGCTGCGAGATACAACGCACTCTGTTCGGGCCAACAGTTTTCGATTCCGTTGGTCGAAGATAGCGACGTTCTAGACGCAGCCGTTTGGTATCTCGAAAATGACACAGATGGCGGATCAGTGGGCACTTGCTTCGCCGTCGCCGAGAACCTGTTTGTAACCTGCGCACATTGCCTCGGGCCAAATCTACGCATCTTCCCGCGACAAAGCCCGGCGTTCGCTTTGGAAGCGGATGAGGTAGCCCGCGACGATCACAACGACCTTGCGCTAATTCGGGTGCGAACTCCGTTGCCCGCATTTAATCCCGCAGCCACCCTGCAGATGGCCTCGGCAGCAGAAGCTAGCGCGCTCGGCATCCGATCTGCTGTGCAGGCTGCGGGCTATCCTTCGAATCTGGATAGCACGTCTCTGACGATCCGCGACACTGAGGTGACAGGGTTTTCGCGGCAAACTTTTGACGGCACGCCTACCACATCTGACAACGTGATTGCCTTGTTGTCGGGTACGTATGAGGGAATGAGTGGCGGTCCCGTGCTGTTTTCGGGAAAGGTCGTTGGCGTAGTCGTCAGAGGACCAAACGACGATGACCGGACAATCCCCTTCCTTGCGGTCAGGTCAGAGTTTGTTGATGCTATGCTCGCAGTTCACTAGCGGACATCGACGACTAGGGTGAGTGACCGGCCGCTCAGGGGGGGGCGCCCACGATGCTGCACCTGCGAAGGGGGGGTGTTGCGGATTGATTGTCGATGGTGGGGCTCTCCACGTCAAGACATTCTGTCGTTTAAGACAGGGCAGCTGAAATCCCTGAATCCGAAAAGCCACGTCTAGCGCACACTTCCCCTTCACCGGGAATCGAACTCAGTATATCTTGAAGGTCCACCACGATACGGCACGAGATATAGATGGCGCTGGACGTTCTACATTTTTATTCCGATTGCAGCAGCTATACGGGCGACCATAAGTTCGCCGTAGTCGGTGGGATCGCTGTCAAGGCGGATCTCGTCGACACGCTCGAGGCGCGGATCCAAGCGCTAAAGGGCGACATCGGGATGTCGAGCGAGTTCAAGTGGAGCTCGTACAAGGGTGGTCCGCGAAAGCGCCGGGCGTATCACGGGCTGGTCGATCTCATGTTCGACGCGATCGATCGCGACTATCTGCATTTCCACGCGCTGGTTGTCGACTTCAAGAAATTTGATCACCATCAGGAGGGTCGCGGCTCTCCCCACCAGAGCGTCAACAAGCTCTACTTCCAGCTGATGCTCCACGATGTCTGTCGGCGCTATGGCGGGAAGTGGCGGGTGCTCATGTTTCCCGACCACGGCAGCGACTCCGAACAGATCGTGCGGTTCCGGGAGGCCATATGCGCCCGAGCCTACAAGCAGTACGGCGCTCAGTATGGATCGTTGCGTGCTATCAAACCATTGGCGTCCGAGAAGATGGGGCTGCTGCAAATGGTAGACATTGCTATCGGCGCGATGGCGGCCGAACGCGAGGGCCGGTTCGTAAAACCGTGCAAGGACGAGCTGCGCGCCTACTTCATGGACAAGAGCCCGGTCAGCAACCTGGCGCTCGACACGCACAAGGACGAGCGTTGCTTCACAGTATGGAATTTCAATGGCCGGTAGGTTTAGCGCGCGACAGCCTAGCTCATGAGCAAGGCCGACATAGCCGGCTTATTCGGCTGCCGCGGGCTGATTTATAGTTATACACAACGGAAGTAAATTCAAGCCCACAGTCTATGCTGAGTCGGACATTCGAACCCTCGCTAGTGAAGGTCGGCTCTGGGCCGAACACGCCGCCCCCTCTCCATGGTTCCTCCCCGGCCCGATCCGTATACGGGGGGGCTGAGCGCGGCATTTCGCTAGCGACAGGCACTTTCACCGGGGAATCCAGGTGGAATCCACCCCGGCGGATCGCGCCGAGAATCTGACTCGATATCAGAACCTTACGCGACCGGCCCACTGGCCACGTGGCTTCCGCTGCGGAATCCAGGGAATCCAGTTGCTGGCAATCCACCCGCGCCGGAAGCCACCATCGGAAGCCACCCTCTTGAGCGAGCTTCACAGGGGTGATCAGAACGCATTGATTCAAAGTCAAAAAATGGTTTGACAAACCTGCCCCCCTTGACTCATACCTTGATCATCGAAGAATTGCGCCCGGAGGAAACCCCTCGCGGGCGCTTTTGATTTCCCCACATCGCGGATCCCGATCCTGACACTGGCATCGCCCCGCGTGCGCATCGGCGCATCCGCCCTGCCCCACCACGAGAACTGTCCATGGACCTCGTCTTCGCGCCGAGCCAGATCGAGACTTGGCCGATCGACCGGCTGCGCCCCTATGCCCGCAATGCCAAGATGCATGGCGATGATCAGGTGGCCAAGATCGCCGCCAGCATGGCCAAGTTCGGCTGGACCGTGCCCTGCATGGTTGCAGACGACGGCGAATTGATCGCGGGACATGGCCGGGTGCTGGCCGCCACCATGCTCGGGCTGACCGAGGTGCCGGTGATCCGGCTCAGCCATCTCGACGAGGCCGAACGCCGCGCCTATCGCATCGCTGACAACAAGCTCACAGAACTCGGCGAGTGGGACGAGGCATTGTTGCGCGACGAGATCGCAGGGCTGCTGGCGGAGGATTTCGACCTGTCGCTGCTTGGCATCAGCGATGATGACCTCGATGCGCTGCTGCGCGACCCCGATGCGCTGGGCGGCGATGGTCCGGTCGAGGGCGAGGACGATGTTCCCGAGCTGCCGGTCACGCCGGTGTCGGCACAGGGCGACCTCTGGCAGCTGGGCGCGCACCGGCTGATCTGCGGCGACAGCACCGCGACCGATGTGGTGGGCCGCCTGCTCGGTGATGTGCGCCCTCTGCTGATGGTCACCGATCCGCCCTATGGCGTGGAGTATGACCCCTCCTGGCGCAACCAGGCGGGCGCGGCGAAGACGAAACGCACCGGCAAGGTACTCAACGACGACCGCGCCGACTGGCACGAGGCCTGGGCGCTGTTCCCCGGCGATGTCGCCTATGTCTGGCATGGGGCGCTGCACGCAGCTACCGTGGCCGACAGCCTGGTGGCCGCAGGCTTCGTCATCCGGTCGCAGATCATCTGGGCCAAGGACCGGCTGGTCCTCAGCCGCGGCGATTACCACTGGCAGCACGAACCCTGCTGGTATGCCGTGCGCGTCAGGGGCAAGGGCCATTGGGCCGGGGACCGCAAGCAGACGACGCTGTGGCAGATCGCCAACCGGGATCAGGATGCTGACACGGTACATGGCACGCAGAAGCCGGTCGAATGCATGCGCCGCCCGATCCTGAACAATTCCAGCCCCGGCCAGGCGGTCTATGAACCCTTCATGGGATCCGGCACGACCCTGATCGCGGCCGAGACCGCAGGCCGTGTCTGCCTCGGCGTCGAGTTGAACCCGGCCTATGTCGATGTGGCCATCGAGCGCTGGCAAGTTTTCACGGGTCAGGAGGCGATGCTGGCGGAGACCGGCGAGAGCTTCGCCGCCCTGAAAGCCCAGCGGCACGCGGCATGACGATGCACCTGCGCCCGAGCCAGATCGCGTTCTGGCCGCTGGATCGGCTCAAGCCCTATGCGCGCAATGCGAAGACCCACGATGCGCATCAGGTGGCGAAGATCGCCGCCAGCATGGCCGAGTTCGGCTGGACCGTCCCCTGCCTCGTCGCGGGCGACGGCGAGTTGATCGCGGGCCACGGCCGCGTCCTTGCCGCTGCGCAGCTCGGGCTGGCCGAGGCGCCGGTCATCGTGCTGGACCATCTCACTGAGGCGCAACGGCGGGCTTATCGCATCGCGGACAACAAGTTGACCGAGATGGGCGGCTGGGATGACGCCCTGCTGCTCGAGGAACTGCGCGGGCTCTTGGCCGAGGATTTCGACCTCGGGCTGATCGGGATCCCCGAGGATGAGCTGGACGCGCTGCTGCACGATGCCGACGATGATCGCGCGCCCATCGATGACAACACGGCCGACACCATTCCCGAGGTCCCGGCCGACCCGATCACCCGGCCGGGCGACATTTGGGCGCTGGGCGATCACCGGCTGATCTGCGGCGATGCCACCGACTCTGCCGTGGTAGCGCGGCTGATGGACGGGGCGCAGGCGTCGCTGATGTTCACCTCGCCACCCTATGCGCAGCAGCGCGACTATGGCGTGGCGAAGGAGAAAGTCGGCGATTGGGACGCGCTGATGCAGGGTGTGTTTACCGCCGCGCCGGTCACCGCCGATGCCCAGCTGCTGGTGAACCTCGGCCTCGTCCATCGCGACGGCGAGTGGATCCCGTATTGGGAAGGCTGGGTCGACTGGATGCGCACGCAGGGCTGGCGGCGCTTCGGCTGGTACGTGTGGGACCAGGGGCCGGGCCTGCCCGGCGACTGGAACGGGCGGCTGGCTCCGTCGCACGAGTTCATCTTCCACTTCAACCGCCAGCCCCGGAAGCCCAACAAGACGGTCGAGAGCAAGCACGCGGGCGAGACCCTCGGCGGCGGCGGTCTGCGCAACACCGAAGGCGAGGTCAGAGCCAAGACCGGCACTGGCAACGCGATCCAGAGCCACCGCATCCCGGACTCTGTGTTCCGCATCATGCGCCACAAAGGGGGCTTGGGCGCCGCTGGCGCGCACCCGGCCGTGTTCCCGGTCGCGCTGGTCGAGGCAGTTCTGGAGGCCTTCACCGACCCGGGCGAGTTGGTGTTCGAGCCCTTCTGCGGTTCTGGCACCCAGTTGATTGCGGCCGAGCGCACAGGGCGGCGCTGCTCTGCGGTGGAACTGGACCCGGTCTATTGTGACGTGGCAGTCCGGCGGTGGGAGATGGCGACCGGGCGATCGGCCCACCGGATCACCGAACAGGAGGAGGTCAGGAAACCGGCGCGCCGGTCGAGGAAGCGGGGATGACGCAGTCGCGCCGCATGTCGCTGGTCGAGGCTGTCACCAATGTCGCCGTGGGCTACGCGCTGGCCGTCGCGACGCAGATCGTGGTGTTCCCATGGTTCGGCCTGCACCCCAACCTCGGTGAGAACCTGGCGCTGGGCGGGGTCTTCACCGTTATCTCCCTGATCAGGGGATACGCCTTGCGCAGGCTGTTCGAACGCTGGCGGGTAGCCTGAGCGGATCGCTGGCGTGTCCATGCGGCGGCTGGTAATGTCGATCCATGTCCGAAGGCTGGCAGCATATCGAGATCACCGATCACGGCACCATCGTTGTCCTGCGTCCGGTTTCGGACGAGGGGCGGGCATGGCTCGAAGAGAATGTCGGCGAGCCGGGGCCGGGCGGAGTCTACAGCTGCGAGCCACGCATGGCGCAAGACATCCTGCAGGCGGCCGCCCGCGATCTGCTGTCGTGGCAATGAGCAACCGCCGCCCTTGCGGGGCGGCGGATTGGCAAGGTAGGCCGGACCAGCTCAGGCGGTCAGCTTGTAGACGGTCCCCCTGCCCTCGACCTTCTCAGAAGTGACAGGCAGGCCCAGCTTCTTCTTGAGCGCGCCGGAGATGGCACCCCTCGCGGTGTGAGCTTGCCACGACGTCGCCTCGACGATCTCGGCGATGGACGCACCCTCGGGCCGCTGCAGCAGAGCGATGATCTGCGCCTGCTTGGTGCCCGCGCGAATGGCGACGGGCTTGGGCGCATCGGCATCGCCGGCGGTCGGCGCCGGTTCCGCATCCGTTTGCGGCTTCACTTTCCGCGCATCAGCGACGGCGCTCGCCGCCACCGGTTCAATCCCAATCGCTTCCAGCCCGGCCTCGGTGGCGATCAGCGTGGTGCCATGGCCATCGCCGGTCTCGCGCCAGAGCGGCTCGCCCTTGCGCATGTCGGCATCGACCTCCTCCAGCCAACCGCGCGTGATCATCGCAGTGACGGCCTTCTGCGCGGCGGCGCCATGCAGACCTTCGGGCAGCGGCATGGCCAGATTGCCGGGGCGTGTGGCCGCGCGGCTGAGGATGATGGTCTGGGTATCGGTGAGTTTGGGCATTGTCGCCTCCTGTCGTGATGAGGATTTCGGGAACAGGGGTTGCGTCAGTCACTCTCGGCCATGCTTGCCGCGATGGCGAAATGCTGCACCCAGCCAGTCAGATATGGCAGGCCTTCAGGGATGCCCTCGTCGCGCTCAAGCTGGCGCGAGATGCGCCAGTCCTGCCATGTGCGGATCGCGGATCTGATCGCTGTCTCGCTATCGATCTTGCAGCCCACCATGTTGCCGACGACATCATCGGCGAAATGGCGACCCATGCGGCTGTCAAGAAAGTCGCGGATGCCGATCATCTCTTCCTCGGTGGTGGCGCGGATGGCCTTGGCGATCAGGGTCGAGGCCAGCACCCAGACCTCCACGCTGCGCCGGTCGCGCTCGGGGCAAGTCGTCAGAGTGCCGAAAAATCCGTGGTCAGGGTTGCGGCTGGGCAGGATGGCAGGCGCGGTCATGGCTGGGGCTCCTTGGGGTGAGTCGCATCGTTTCCGTGAGACAACCATCGCTCTTTGGTGCCGATTATCGTAGGCAAATCTGAGCAATATCAGTGATTTACAATCACGCCGCGCTGGTTCAGAAAATCCGATCCGGATCGATCAGCGCCGCCTGTTCGGCCTCGTGCCGCTGGGCGGCGTCAGGCGGGTCGCGACGAGCATTGACGAGCGCGACAAACAGCGCGCGGGCGACGGTTGCGACCTCGTCGGCCCCGGCGCTGGTCAGGTTGGCATCGTGGATGGCAATGGCCTCGCCCAGATCAGTCAGGGCATAGAGGGTCGCGAATTCGGCGTCGGACGGATCACAGGTCTCGGTGTCGCGGTCGTCAGGGCTGATCGCCACGCTGCGGCAGAAGCGCAGATCGAAACCGATGGCGCAGTTGCGGCGAACGACATGGTCGAGGGTTTCGCCTTCGGAGAGGCAATTCAGGGACAGATCAGGCATGACAGGCACCTTTCGGGTTTGGGGGATCACTCAGCATCGGGATTGACCTCGACCCACACGCCGCCCAGCCAGAGATAGAGATGGCAGAACTGGCGCGTCGGGCGCGGCAGGAGGATCGGGTCTCGGGGATTGTCGAAGGCTTCGATCTCAGCAGCCCGCACCTGCCGGATTTCGCGGGCGGCCAGAATGTCCTCGGGCGTCCAAGGGGCCAGCGCAGGCAGCATGTGCGAGGGGTAGCCGTCATAATGCACATAGGTGTGGGCCCATTCATCGGGTCCGATCTGAATGGCGATCTGCGCGCGGGTGCTCATAATGGACTCCTTGATGCAGGGTTTTGCGCAGGCTCAGATCAGCCCGTGCTGTTTCAGGACCGCGACAACATCCGCCAGTTCGATGGTCAGGCAGTCGATCCCGACCCGGCCGACCATCTCGAAAACCTCGGCATTCAGGTTCACGTCATTGAGGTGGCGCTGCAGCGTGGCGGTGCTCATGGCCTGCACGAGGCGGGTGCGGTCGATGAAGATGCGGGTCGTGTCGGAGGGGATGGCGATGGTCATGGTCTGGTCCTTTCTGGCGGTGTGTCCGGTGCGCGATGCACTTGTTTCCTTGATGTCAGACTCGCTCCATCCGGGAGTGTAATCAACTGAATAAGCAGCGCATTTTCGTTTAATTCCAATATCTTGAGGATCTCCACAAAGCCATGGAAGGTATGTCCGAGCGCGCCTATGCCGCCCATTCCGGCCTCTCGCGCGGGGCGGTGCAGAAGGCGCGCAAGAACGGGCGGCTGGTGCTCTTCGCCGACGGGTCGATCAACGCGGCGGCCTCGGATGCGCGGCGGGGCGCGATGACCGATCCGGACCAGCAGATGCGCTCGCGCGGTGGTGGCGAGGGGATGATCAGCGGGCCGGGAGAGACCGCGTCCTACATCAAGGCGCGCACGCTGCTGACAGTCTATTCCGCCCAGGACAAGCAGATCGCGGTCCAGAAGAAGAAGGGCGTGCTGGTCGACCGCGCGCGCGCCGAGACGCTGGTGTTTCGCCTCGCGCGCCAGGAGCGCGATACATGGGTCACCTGGCCCACCCGCGTGGCCGCGCTGATGGCCGCGCAATTGTCCGCAGAGATGGAGAAGGCATCGGGGGTGCCCGTGACGATCGAGACTGCGATCCTGCAGAAGGTGCTGGAAACCCATGTCCGAGAGCAGCTCGACGCCCTTGCCGACCTCCGGGTCAGCATTGCATGAAGGAGAAGACGATCACGACCTGACCGAGGGGCTCGATCTCGGCTTTGACGGGGCCGAGGACATCCTGCGCGCGTGGCGGCGGGGCATGCGGCCCGATGCCGATCTCACCGTGTCGGAATGGGCGGATGCGCATCGCTGGCTGTCGTCGCGCGCCTCGGCAGAACCGGGGCGGTACCGCACCGCGCGCACGCCCTATCTGCGCTCCATCATGGATGCGCTGTCTCCGAGCCACCCGGCGCAGCGGATCAGCTTCATGAAGGCCGCACAGGTCGGGGCCACGGAAGCGGGCAACAACTGGATCGGCTTCGTGATCCACCACGCGCCAGGGCCGATGCTGGCGGTGCTGCCCACGGTCGAGATGGCGAAACGCACATCGCGGGGCCGGATCGATCCGCTGATCGAGGACAGCCCGGCGCTGAAGGAACGGGTCAGCCCCGCCCGCTCGCGCGATGCCGGCAACTCGATGCTGTCGAAGGAATTCCCGGGCGGCATTCTGGTGCTGACCGGGGCGAACTCGGCCACGGGCCTGCGCTCGATGCCCGCGCGCTATGTGTTCCTCGACGAGGTCGATGCCTATCCGGTCTCGGCCGACGAGGAAGGCGATCCGGTCACGCTGGCCGAAGCGCGGACCACCACTTTCGCGCATCGGCGCAAGGTGTTCATGGTCTCGACCCCGACGATCCGCGGGCTGAGCCGGATCGAGCGGGAGTTCGAGGCCAGCGATCAGCGGCGCTACTTCGTGCCCTGCCCGCATTGCGGCCACAGGCAATGGCTGCAGTTTGAGCGGCTTCGCTGGGCGAAGGGAAAGCCGGAAACGGCCGCGTACCATTGTGAGGGCTGCGAACGCCCCATCGCCGAGCACCACAAGACCGGGATGCTCGCGCGCGGCGAATGGCGCGCGACCGCCGTTGCGACGGATCCGACCGCCATCGGCTTCCACCTCTCGGCGCTCTATTCGCCAATCGGCTGGAAGAGCTGGGAGCAGATCGCGCGCGACTGGCTCGCGGCCCAGGGCTCGGACGAAATGCTGCGCGCCGCGCGCAACACGCTCCTGGGCGAGACATGGGTGGAAAGCGGCGAGGCGCCCGAATGGCAGCGGCTGGCGGATCGGCGCGTGACGTTCCCGGCGCAGATCCCCGCAGGCGGTCTGTTCCTGACCGCCGGGGCGGATGTGCAAAAGGACCGGATCGAGGTCGATGTCTGGGCCTGGGGGCGGGGTTTGGAAAGCTGGCTTGTCGATCACATCGTCATTCCGGGCGGGCCGGATGATCCGGCCTGCTGGGACAGGCTGACTGCGCTACTGGGCCAGACATGGCAGCATGAGAACGGCGCGATCATGACGCTGGCGAAGTTGGCGATCGACACCGGCTACGAGTCGGCGGCCGTCTATGCCTGGTCCCGCAAGCAGGGGATTGCGCAGGTGGCGCCCGTGAAGGGGCTCGAAGGGTTCAACCGGGCGACGCCCGTCTCGGGGCCGACCTTCGTCGATGCGACGGTGAACGGTCGGAAACTGAAACGCGGGGCGCGGCTCTGGACGGTAGCCACGGCCACCTTCAAGGCGGAGACCTATCGTTATCTGCGCATCGAGCGGCCGCCCGAGCCAGACGCCCCCGCAGCGGCAGGCACGATCCACCTGCCTGACTGGGTCGACAGCGAATGGCTGAAACAGCTGGTGGCCGAGCAGCTGGTCACGATCCGCGACCGGCGCGGCTATGCCCGCCAGGAATGGCAGAAGCTGCGCGAGCGCAACGAGGCGCTCGACACAAGGGTCTATGCCCGGGCCGCTGCATGGATCCTCGGCGCGGACCGCTTCGACGAGCGGATGTGGCGGCAGCTGGAGAAGCAGGCAGGCGTGGAAACCACAGCGGCAACGGCGAAACCCGAAACTGCACCGACAACCGAACCACAGGCCGGGCGCATCACTGCTCCCCGGCGGCGCGGCTGGAAGATCAGCACGCCCCGATACATGGAATGACCGGAACACCGATGACCCTCGATGATCTCAAGGCCCGCCACACCGCCCTGCTGGCTGCGCGCTACAGCGGCACGCGGTCGGTCAGCTATGACGGCAAGAGCATCAATTATGGCTCGGACACGGAACTGGCCGCCGCCATTGCCGATGTCGAGCGCCGGATCGCCGTGCTGGAACGCACCAGTCGGCGCGTCTTGCGCCCCTTCGCCGTGAAGGACCTGTGATGAACTGGCGGCAGCGCCTCGGGGCCTTCATCGGCGGGTTCGATGCTGGCCAGCATCATCGGCGCCTGCGCGGGTTCCGCGCGACGCGGGCCCATGTCAACGCGCTGATCGCCGCCGCCGGGCCCGACATCACCGCCCGCGCCCGCTGGCTGGTGCGCAACAACGGCTATGCCGCGAATGCGGTCGAGAGCTGGGCGGCCAACACTGTGGGCGACGGGATCAAGCCCATCTCGAAGATCGGGGATGCCGGGCGCAAGGAAGAGCTGCAGGGCCTCTGGTTCGCCTGGACCGACGAGGCGGATGCCGAGGCCCTGACGGACTTCTACGGGCTGCAGCGCCGTGCGGCCCGCGAGGTGTTCATCGCGGGCGAGGTGTTCTTCCGGATCCGCATGCGCCGCGCAGGCGACGGGCTGACGGTCCCGCTGCAACTGCAGATGTTGCCTGCCGAGATGCTGCCGCTCGAGCAGACCGGGACGGCGGCCAATGGCAACGCCATCCGCCAGGGGATCGAATTCGACCGCATCGGTCGGCGCGTGGCCTATCACTTCCTGCGCCGCCATCCGGGCGACAGCACCGATCCGGGGCTGGCGGGCGAGGTGGTGCGCGTGCCGGCATCGGAGGTCATCCATGTCATCGACCCGGTCGAGGGAGGTCAGTTGCGCGGCGTGTCGAAACTGGCGCCGGCCATCGTGAAGCTGTTCCTGCTCGATCAGTATGACGATGCCGAACTCGACCGCAAAAAGGTCGCGGCGATGTACGCGATGTTCGTGACCTCGCCCGCGCCGGAGAACCCGCTGGCGCCTGCCGAAGATGACGAGGTTCCTGATGGGGTGGAAATCAGCCCCGGTCAGATCGTGCGGCTCGATCCGGGCGAGGACGTGACGGTGGGCCAGCCCGCCGACAGCGGCGCGACCTACGAGCCGTTCCAGTACCGGACGCTGCTGCAAATCTCGGCCGCGCTGGGCATCCCCTATCCCTATCTCGCCAACGACATGGTGAAGGGCAACTTCTCGAACTCGCGCCTCGCCCTGATCGAGTTCCGCCGCCGCGTCTCGGCCTGGCAGCATTCGGTCATGGTCTGGCAGCTCTGCCGCCCGGTC
>NZ_QNVJ01000022.1 GCF_003350345.1 Alkalilacustris brevis | reverse complement strand
GTGCAGCGCGCCGTGCCAGACATAGGCGACATCGCCGGGGAACAGCGCCCATGCCTCGCGCCAATCAGCGCGGTCGTCGTTCAGCACCTTGCCGGTGCGCTTCGTCGTTGCCGTGCCCGCCTGGTTGCGCCAGGACGGGTCGTATTCCACGCCATAAGGCGGATCGGTCACCATCAGAAGCGGCTTCACGGTGCCGAGCAGACGCTCGACATCGGTGGCCACCGTGCTGTCACCGCAGAGCAGCCGGTGGTTGCCAAGGATCCAGAGATCCCCGGGACGGCTGATGGGGTCCTCCGGGGTTTCCGGAATGTCGTCCTCGCCGTCTTGCGGGCCAGTGCCCTCGTTGAGGCTCGACATCAGCGCGCTCAACTCATCCTCGGTAAATCCGGTCAGCCCGAGGTCAAAATCCGCCTCCAGCAGGTCCGCCAATTCGAGGTTCAGCAGGTCCTTGTCCCACTCGGCGTTCTCGCTCGACCGGTTGTCCATGATCCGGAACGCCCGCGCCTGCGCGGCCGTCAGCCCCTTGGCCACATGCACTGGCGCGGTCTTGAAGCCGAGCTTGCGCGCTGCCTCCAGCCGCGTGTGCCCGGCCAGGACCACCATCGCTTCGTCCACCACGATCAGTTGACGCCAGCCGAACTCCTGGATCGAGGCCGCCACCGTGGCGATGGCCTGCTCGTTGCGCCGCGGGTTGCGCGCATAGGGAATGATCTGCCCGAGTGGCAGGTCGACGACGTCCATGAGAATGTCCTTGGGAAGCCACTGAAACGAAATGGGGTCGAATCCCCGTTTCGGTTGAGGCGCAGGTTTTGGGGCCCTCAGGCCTTTGTTTTATTGGGGTTCGCATCAAAGCGAAACGAAACGGGTATTTTCGGCGGCGTCACTGGGAAAGCCTCGCGCTGCGCCCCCCAGCATACGCTTTTGCCCAGAAGGGACCCGTAAAATCAATGACTTGCCGGAAGTCCGAGATAGTTTCTCCGGTCAAGAGGTGGGCGTTTTCCCGGTTTCGAACCGTCGCCGATCGTGTGCCACCCTGCCCCTTTGGACCTCAATCTGGACCCCGGAAGCCAGTCTTCGCGTGTTGTCTCCTTCCTCACACCTCGTGCGAGCTTGCCTAGGTTTTAGCCCCCTGATCCGATCCTGTCACGCGTTCCGGTGTCTCGTCGAAAATTGTCTCGCAATCACGAAATTTCTTGACAGGATTAGCCGGAGCATCAGCGCGCGAGGGGCCTCATCTGTTCGGCAAGCCAAGTGGCGAAGGCTTCCTCTGATAGAACCCCGGCGGCCAGATCTTCCATCGCCCTGACACCTTCCAGCGGATCAGGGCGCAAGCCGAAGCCATTGAGACGCAGAAACGTGGCGGAAGTCACGAAAGCTGTGCGCTTGTTACCATCGACGAATGCATGCGCCTTGGCGATCCCGAACGCATATGCGGCTGCGATCTCTTCCAGACGCGGGTCTGCATAAGCAGCCTTGTTGCGAGGGCGCTCCACTGCGGCTTCAAGAAGCCCCATATCCCGCATACCTGCTGCGCCGCCATGCCGAGCGATCTGGCGGTCATGGATGATCACGATGGCTGGCAGCGGCACCCAGATCGGCTCAGTCACGCAAGCGCCTGCAGCATGTCGCGGTTTTCATCCATAACGACCTGCGCCGCAGCCAGCGCGGCGGCCAGTTCAGGGTTCTGGGGCGTGATTTTCAGACTGCCGTCATCACCGCGCACCAGGTAAACTGTGTCACCCTCGCGCGCATCCAGTGCCGCGAGCATTTCCGCCGAGAGCGTGACGACGGCAGAGTTGCCGACTTTGCGAATGCGGGTTTCAAACATGACGATCTCCGATGAGCATACAGTGGTATATACCGGATGCGCGCCCATTGTTCAAGATGCGCCGCCACGCGCTGTCGCATGGCGGCGGTTTTCAATTGGTCCGGGCGATGACGAAACCCATCGACCGCTTCCTCGGTGGCGTCTTGCCGTTCAGCCGCCAGACGATCACAGCCAGCCCATACGCATGGCGACGGTTCGCCGTGGCGCGGCTTATGCCCAACTCCCAGCAGATCGGTTTCCATGGCATTCGGTTTGCGCGCAGCCAGACGATCCGGGCGTCGTCCTTTTCGAGCCAGCGCAGCCAGAGCAGCGCTTCTTCGGCTTCGGTGATCATGCGCGGCGATGGCAGGGGCCGCCGCATCTGCGGCTCCTGACCCACCTTGTCACCGAAGCTGTGGAAATATTCGGGCCAGGCGTTGAAGTAGCCCTGCGGCTTGACGCCGGGCAGCGACCCGAACACGTCGGCAGCGAGTTCCAGCCGGTCCTGCACGCGGCCCGTGGTCCAGTCAGCCATGACGCCTGTCCTCCTGCCGCTTGCCGTAGAGCCGCTCGCCGAGCTGGCGG
The DNA here is from genome assembly GCF_003350345.1 of Alkalilacustris brevis. GTDB lineage: Bacteria > Pseudomonadota > Alphaproteobacteria > Rhodobacterales > Rhodobacteraceae > Alkalilacustris > Alkalilacustris brevis. The sequence goes on along the minus strand of NZ_QNVJ01000022.1, from coordinate 267 downwards.
ACCAGCTCGCGCTCGGGCCAGGTCAGGCGGCCGTCGTCGATGGCGACGGCCAGCAGCCCCTGTTCCTTCCAGCCGTCGCGCTTGACCTCGTCGGGGTTGCGGCGGTGCCCGCCGTAGCCCTTGGGCGTGAACCGCATGCCGCTCATTGCACACCTCCCCGGGTCTCCAGCGCCCAGAGCAGGATCGCGATGGCGTCGGCCTCGTTGTGACCTGCCACGGGATTTTTCCTCCGTCTGCGATTAGAGTCCGACCCAAGGAAGGGACGGA
>NZ_QNVJ01000081.1 GCF_003350345.1 Alkalilacustris brevis | reverse complement strand
ATCCACGACATGCGCAACCTGATCTTCGCCGCCTTCCAGCGCAAGAACGGCGGCTGACGCCAGCGGGCGGCGCAACGCAGCGCGCGCTCGCAGCAGCGGGTGCAACCCGGCGCTGGCAGCCTCACACCCAAGCAATCCTGACTCCGCCGGCCGCCCCGCCCGGGCGGCGGACCCTTTCGCATACCCTTCAGTCCAAGGAGAGGTCCCATGTCCGACCCCATCCGTACCTTTCGTCATTTCCGCGAGGTGCCCGACAGCCTCTGGCGCTGGAAGAACTTCTCGCCTGCCGAGATCGCCTGCCGCGGCACCGGCCAGCTCAAGCTGCACCCGGACGCGCTGGACAAGCTCCAGGCGCTGCGCGACCGGCTGGGCAAGCCGCTGATCGTGCGCTCGGCCTATCGCTCACGCCAGCACAATCGCAATGTCGGCGGTGCGCCGCGCTCGAAGCACATGGACGGCACGGCGTTTGATATCGCCATGTCGAACCATGATCCTGCGGCGTTTGAGTCCGCAGCCCGCGAGGTCGGGTTCCTCGGCTTCGGCTTCTATCCGCGCTCGGGCTTCATCCATATCGACCTTGGCCCAGCGCGCCAGTGGGGCGAGCGCTTCCCGGCGCGCGCGGTACCGTTTGCCGCCGAGACCCCGCCCGCGCGCGAGGCGCTGGCCGAGAGCCGGACCTTGAAAGGCACCGGCGCAGCAGGCGTGGCGACCGTCGGTGCGGCCGGGGTCGAGGTCGCACAGGAGGTGCTGGCCGAGGCGCAGGACGCGGTCCTGCCGCTGGTGCCCCACCTCGACACCGTGCGCTGGCTGTTCATCGTGCTGGCGCTGGGCGGGATCGCCGTTGCCGTCTGGGCGCGGGTCGACGATTGGCGCAAGGGCCTGCGCTGATGTGGGCAAGTCTCCCGGCCGGCCTTCTGGCCCGGCATTGGGCACGACGGGCAGCGGCTCTCGCCCTCGTCGCGCTCACCATCACCCTGTTCATTCTCAACCTGCGCCGCACGGCCGAGCGCGCAGGCCGCGCCGCCGAACGCCTTGAGACCAGGGAGAAAGCCAATGATGTCCAACGCCGGATGCTGGAGGCGGCGGCTCGCCGCCCTCGCGGTCGTAACGAGCTGGCTGAGCGGCTGCGCAGCGGACGGTTCTGATCTACCCACCGCTAATGTCTGCCCGACCGTTAGCGAGTACAGCCGCGAATTCCATGCGCGCGCGGTCGAAGAACTCGAGTTGCTGCCGGACGGGTCCGTCATTGCCGAGATGCTGGTCGACTACAGCGTTATGCGGGATCAGGCGCGAATTTGCCGCGCTCGCCGCCGATAACTGTGGCAATAAGAGAGGTGCGAACACAAATCCCACTAACATGTTGAAAGTAAATGGAAAAAAGGCGCACTAGTGAGTGTGTCTACTGTGCTATAGGAGCCGCTCGATGCCCCCCAAGTATCCAAACATAACGGTTCAACTGACTGGGCATGACAGCAATGCCTTCATGATCCTTGGGTTGTGTCAACGGGCCGCCAAAGGCGCGGGTCTCTCGAAGCAAGAGATTGCCGCGTTCTACCGGGAAGCCACAAGTGGGGACCATGACCATCTGATCCAAACCACCATGCGCTGGTTCAACTGCGAGTAGCGGCCGAACCGGCCTGTGCCGCCTTTTCGGCATAGGTCGCCGCGAAAATCGTCTCCGAAAGCCATTTCTTGAAAGATGGATTATCGCTGAACTGCTTGAACAGCTCGGTATGGTCCGACAGAAGCTCGATGACGGCGCGCTCCAGTGCCTTGTCGTGCTCGATACGGGCGTTCTGCTTATCCGAATTTTGCATCGCGTTCTGGTAGGCTTTGTCGGCCGCGACCTTGGTGGGCAACTCCTCAGCGATTACCTTCCCGATCTTATCGGCGTCTTTCCAGTCGATGTTGCCGAACATCTCGTTGAACGTCTTGAGGATGTTGCTGAGCAGGTCCAGTTCCGGCTCAGGCTTGCGACCGCCTCCGCCCAACGGCACAGGTCCGATTTCCGCGTCGGCATCGGGAAGCGCAATCGCCATCGTCGCCTGCGCCTCGACCCGGTAGCTGTCCATGTCGATGGCTTCTAGGATGCCCTTTGATAGATCCTGCTCCTCAGGCGCTGGCAATTTCGGCGTGAGGAAGTTCAGAAATATCGAGAGCTTCTCCCACTCCGCGTTCGTATAGGGCAGGATGGCCGCGAGGAATCCATAGGTGCGCGTGAAAGCCTTCGCCTTGCCCTTGACGTCCACCTGCCCATCTTCATCTAGGTCTGCCTTGTATACCGCGACACAGGCGTCGAGGATGGGGTCGAGCTTGTCGCGGTCGGCGCCGCCCAGATACAGCGCCACGAGGTCCTCCACTTGCTCCCAAGAGTAGACCTGATAGCCGTCGAGCCGTGCTTTCAGGTCGTGCAGCTTGTTCGGGTCGGTCTCCTCGCTGAGGATTGTTGTTCGGTAATAGTCTTCGAACGACGCCTTGATGCCATCCACGTCGTTCATAAAATCTAGCACGAAGGTGTCGTGCTTCTGCGGATGCGCCCGGTTTAGGCGCGACAACGTCTGCACGGCCTTGATGCCGGACAGAGTCTTGTCCACGTACATCGTGTGCAGCAGTGGCTCGTCGTAGCCGGTCTGGAACTTGTCGGCGACGATGAGGAACCGGTACGGGTCCTTCTGGATCAACTCTTCGATCTTGTTGCTGGGAAAGCCGTTGAGCGACGCCTCAGTCACCTTCTGACCGCCATATTCGTGCTCGCCCGAGAAGGCGACGATGGCTTGGTACGGGCTCTTGCGCTCCTTCAGATACTCCCCGAAGGCGTGAAAATACTGGATGGCCCGGTGGATCCCGCTCGTCACCACCATGGCGCGCGCGGCCCCGCCGATTTTGCGATGGGCCATCACCTGGTCGTGGAAGTGGTCGACCATGATCTCTGCTTTCTTGCGAATGGCATGGTCATGGGATTCGACATAGCGGCGGAGCTTCTTTTGCGCCCGCTTGGCGTCGAACTGCGGGTCGTCCTCCACGGTCTTCATGAGCCGGTAATAGCTCTCGACCGGCGTGTAGTGCTTGAGCACGTCGAGGATGAAGCCCTCTTCGATGGCCTGCTTCATCGAATAATTGTGGAAGGGGACGTGCCTGACTTTCCCACCCTCGGGGACCGCCGTGCCGAAAATCTCCAGCGTCTTGTTCTTGGGCGTGGCGGTGAAAGCGAAATAGCTCGCGTTCGGCAGCACCTTCCTCGCTTCCATCAGCCGGTTGATGGTGTCCTCGACGGTTTCGTCTTCCTCCTCGGCGCCATTCGCGGCAAGCGCGATGTTCATCTTGGCTGACGTCCGGCCGCCTTGGCTGGAATGCGCCTCGTCGATGATGATGGCGAAGGTTCGTCCGCGATGGCTGTCCCCGATTTCGTCAAGGATGAACGGGAACTTCTGCACCGTGGTGATGATGATCTTCTTGCCCTGCTGAAGGAACGTCCGAAGCTGTTGCGACCCCTCTGTGACCGCGCCGACGATGGACGATACCTGCGCGAACTGCTTGATCGTGTCGCGGATCTGTTTGTCGAGATTGCGCCTGTCGGTGACAACGATGACGGTGTCGAAGGTCGGCTTCCCGCCGGTCTCCAGCCCGATCAGCTGGTGGCCGAGCCAGGCAATCGAGTTGCTTTTGCCCGAACCTGCCGAGTGCTGGATCAGGTACCGTCGGCCGGCGCCGGCGGCCTCGGCGTCAGCCAGCAGCTTGCGCACCACGTCGAGCTGGTGAAAGCGCGGGAAAATCTGCTTCGGGGGCTTCTTCTTTCCGCGCTCGTCTGTTTCCTCGACCACCTGCGCATAGTTCTCCAGGATTTCGGTGAGGTTGCGCTTCGTAAGAACCTGCTTCCAAAGGTAATCGGTCTTCAGGCCATTCGGGTTCGGCGGGTTGCCCGCGCCGTCATTCCAGCCCATGTTGAAGGGCAAGAACCAGGACGCCTTGCCCTTCAGGTGGCTGCACATTCGCACCTCGTGATCGTCCACGGCGAAATGGACGACGCAGCGGCCGAACTGGAACATCAACTCCTTGGGGTCGCGGTCGCGCTTGTACTGCTCGATCGCGTCCTCGACCGTCTGCTTGGTCAGGCTGTTCTTCAACTCGAAGGTGGCGACGGGCAGGCCGTTGATGAACAGCGCCACGTCGAGTGACAGCTTGGTCGCATCCTTGGAATAATGCAGCTGTCGGGTGACGCTGAACACGTTGGAGGCGAACAGCTCCTCGGCCTTCGCGTTGCCGGGGGTCGGCGTCCCGAAGAACAGCTCTACCGATCCGGGGCCGTGCTTCACGCCGTTGCGCAGCACGTCGATGACACCGCGCTTGGCGATCTCGCCTTGCAACCGGTGAAGGAACTGCAGCCGCTTCGGCCCGTCTTCACCGATGCCGAGGGCATCGACAGCCTCCGGCTGCGTGGCGTTCAGGAAGTCGAACAGCTTGGCTAGGTCGATGGCGTGGTCCCGGTCGAAATCCTTCGATTCGCCACTGACGTAACCGGCCTCCTCGATCAGCGAGCGGACGATGAGGGCTTCGAGACCTTTCTCGCTGGTGTCAGTCGTCGGCATTGGCCCCCTCCATCACCTCGGCATCGTCACCTTCCAGTTCCTCCTCCAGCGCGTCGTCCTCGTCGGCGACCGGATCGTCCGCAGGCGCGGCGATCTCGATATGACGCACGTCCAGCTTGCCAGTGACGACATCGGCAATCAGGCGCTCGCGGTATTCTAGAATTCGATCGATCTCATCGCGAAGGCTCCGCCGAACCGACGCTTCAATCTCTACGAGGCGCTTTACCTTTTCTTGTTCAAGCATCGGTGGGATGCTGATCTTTTCTTTGAGCAGCGATCTGACGTTCAATGGGCGGTTCCGCCCTGCCGCTCCTCGCGAATGCAAATCGAGCAATAGGCTTCCGTAGTCAGAGCGTAGGAAAGCAAGCAGGTATGAAGTATCAACAATCCCCGCTATCCCTCTCAGGATCGGATAACGATGAGATGCAATACAGCCATCTGCGTCACTATCCGCCAACGCAACGGCACCTTCCCAGGCGAATTGGCCGCTGATGATTAAATCACCAGCTTCGATCCAAAAGAAATCTGAATCGCCAAGTTCATCCGCTAGGGTTTCTGGTTTCTTGAAGAGCCCGCGACCTCGATTAAAGAGTCCAACAGGGACAAAACTATCAGCCTCGGTCCGTCGAATAGGTCGACTGATAAGCTCAGTCGCAACCTCTAGTCTAGCTTCATAGGTACCCTGCGATTTCATGGCGTCAAAGGTCGCCAGTTTAAGTCGCTCGGAGGCAATCTCCGCGAGCTTGCGTTTGCTTCGAATTAGCCTGCGGACCCGCGCATCTTTGGCGCGAAGAAAGGCAACCATTCGCTCCTGCTCTGCGAGCGGGGGGCAAGGGAACGCGATGTCGAGGAACTTGTCGGGATAGAGCCGCAAACGGGATGCCCGGATGCCGGTCGAGCGGCAGATATACTCCCACTTCAGCATAGGGGTGCGAAGAAGGTAGTTGACGTACTCGGGCAAGAAGTCGTTCGAGTTCAGTGGTCGATAGACGCCATAGGCCGGACTGACGATCCCCACGTTCTTCGAGACGCCAAGTGCCGACATCCATGCCCACATCGTGTTGATGACGACATCGTTCGGTCGTGCGACCTTGTGGCCGACGTAAGACTCGGCCTTGAACATTGTCACGTTCTTCTGACTTCGCGGGGTCACTCCGGTGGTGTGAGAGACTGAAAGCAGTTCCTCCTCGCCAGTCTGCGAACGCTCATCGATTTCGCGAAAGAAGTACTTCGCACGCTTTTCCGACCAGTGCGCCGGGATTTCCCCCAGCCAATGCACTTTTGCCGCCTTGTAAGCGGGGTAGCGGCCGGGCTCGGCTACCGATTGGTCTGGCGCGGTGGATTGACGGGGCTCGATGGCATGCTCACTGGAAATCATTGGCTGCTCAAATAAGGAGGGCTGGGGGTCGCTGGGCCGCCGTGGGGCGGTCTCGGCCTGAGATGGCCGCCGAGGGGTCCAGCCGGGGATCTCGGCATTTGGCGCGGCCTGGACCGCCTCGATGGGCTGGCCGAACAGCAGGAACTCGGAAATCGCCAGAGGCTCGATGAACCGCAGGCTATCCGCCTCGTCGCCCTTCAACTGCTCGCGCAACTCCATCAGCAGCCGCCCCAGCACGTTCATGCCGACCAGCGAGCCATCGTCGGCAACCTTCGCTCCCCAGAAATCGTCTTTGCGGGATTGCTCGACGATAGGTCGGTCACCCGTCGACAACAACAGCCTGCCAAACTCGCGCCAGTTCTGCGCCAACTTCACGCGCAAGCTCCAGCGCATGATCTTGACCCGGACAAAGTCCCAATCGTGCCGGGAAACCCGCCGATACGGCTTGCTGCGCATCTTTGCCGTCATCGGGCTGTTCTCGCCGATGATGAGCTGCTGCACCTCGGGCATGTGCGGGAAGCGACACGCCTGGTACAACGCTTCCGACGTCTTGATGCGCACCCCGTTCACGCGCAGCGGAAAACCCGCCGCCATGTTCGACAGCCCTCCGAAGCGTTCCTTCGTCTTCAGGAAGACGACGCTGGTCTCTCGGTCATAGACCCGGGTCTGATTGTTGTGGGGCGCGCTAGAAGTCGAAGTCATCTAGGTTGACCTCTCGTTCATAGGTTCTGCGTTGCAGCAGGGGGTACCATCTGCTGAATGGGTGATTATGGTGAGCGTTGGGATCGCCCCACCACAGCGCCAGGGGAGCGTTGTTGGGGCAGTTTCGGTAGGTCACGATGGTCGACCCAAATCCCACACCAAAGCTGCTGAAACCCAAGGGCCGCATAATCTGGCTGGGGTTTTGACAGAACCCCCTAATCCTGACCCCAGCGCGAAGGAACTCGCGCTCGAGGAGTTGCCGCCCTTCTTCAGATGAGAATATCTCGATCTTTGGCTTGCCGCCCGGCTGACGAGGCTCAAGCGGGAAGCGCCCTTGTTGGGCCAAATAGGCTGCTACAGCAGGATCGTCTGGCACCGTTGCGGGCCAAAGAACTTCTGACACGTTACGGTAGGCTTTTCGATTCTCAATTCGAGCAGCAGCCCAAACATGAAGTTCGATCTCTTTTCCAGCCGCTGCGGCGACTTCCTTAAGGTTTTTCGTGCACTGCCATTCGCCGAGCGTATGGGTGGCGATTACCAATATGTGCAGAACAGCCTTTGCTGGCGCGGCATCCCTGATCCATGCAGTCAAGTCACTCTTCACACGCCCGCCGGTGAAGATCACGTCGTCAAGATAGATGTATGCGCCACCAGCAGCGCCGCACGCATCAATATCAAGGCCACATTGCTCCAACAACGACTCCCCAAATAGTCTCCTTATGTGGGTCTGGCTTTGACCGTTTTGCTGGATGTCTAAGAGATGTGCGCGTGACCAGAATCTTTCTGCATTATCGCCAGTCATGTCCTTGTGAATTATCTGGTGAGAAAAGAAGCCCTTGATCCACTCTTGTGAGAGGTAGGTTTGCTTTAGGACATGGTTCACTTCACGCAGGATCGGCAGCTGAACGCCAGCATCAAACTGATCGACCCAGCGTCCCACATGCTCTGGAGTCGGCGCTGGCATATCACCCTCGCGGTAGTCGGCGGTGGTCGTCGCTATCGACGCGAGCAGGTCGTCCCGTTCAGCCATGTCTCGGCCCTCTACTTGCGTAGCGTTTCTCCGACGGCATTTAGAGCCCCTCGAAGTAGGTTTTGATCTTCTGGGCCATCAGCTTGCGCCGCTGTTCCAGGAAGGCATCGAAGGATGGGATCTCTCCGTCCAGCATGCACTCCGGCAAGCAGCTCATCCGAAGGTTTGCCCGCATCTCCTCAATCGTCGTGATGCCACCATACTTCTTGGCGCCACCGTTGCACTGGTCCGCCAACTCGCTGAAGTAAGTCTTCGGGTCGCGGTCACCGATGCCAATGTTGATCTCGCTCTGGGCCAGGACGAAGTTGGCGATCTGGTTGTAGCGGCCGCGTGTCAGACCTTGGCCCTTGAGGTGATTGCGCGGGTAGACATGGTGCACGTCGCTACGGTTTAGTAGCAGGTCACGCACGGTGATGTCTCGAGACAGGAACCCGAGGTCACCGAGCTTCACCTGCGCAGCCCGATAGACAAGGAAATAGGGGCTAGAGGCGGAGGAGGTGTCCATCTCCTGCGGCAGCAACGTGTTCCAGAAGCTTTCCGGTAGCTCGGCGTCGATAACTGCATCCGTGTAGGCGGCCAGGCCGCGGGTCTCGATCTGGCGGATATCGAAGTCGAAGGCCGTTTCGGGGGCGCCCGAATATCGTCCTCGGAGAAGCGACATGACATACCATCGCCGGACCAGACGCTCGATGTCGGCGGCGGGCATCCCCTCTGCGCGGCCGCGCAGGTACAGAATGTACGCAAAGTTGATGGCGTTCTGGCTGCGGATGAGGCCGGACGTGATGAAACCAGCCGAGCGCAGGATCATCGTCAGCCGGTCGAAATGCGTCTTGTTGATGAAGTTCAGGACACCGGTCTTCAGGCGGGAAAAAGCCTCCTCGGCGACGGTCTCCTCGTACTGTTTCGTCTCGAAATTCCGGCCTGACAGAAGTGCTACAAGGTCCTGCAGCTTGCCCCTGCGGAACTCGGACGTGAACGCCACCCGCAGCATGTCGGTATAGGATGGGTCATAGAGGTCGTCGTTGACGTCTTTCAGCCAGCGCATCTTCGGCAGGAATTCGGATGCCGCGAATGCCTTGTCACCCTTCTCGATACGCGGCAGGAACTCGGGCGCGACGGCGAGATGGCAGAAGTAGTCAATCGCCTTTCGGAGCATGTTGCCGCCATAGGTGTCGTTCGCCGCGATCTTTGACATTGCGAAGTCCGCCTGGCTGAGCGATGCACCGGCCGAATTCACCCGGATGAAGATCTCCGTGACCGTCTCGATGTCGAGGTCTTCGGCCAGCTCAATGATGCCGACCTGGTTGTTTATGATCTTGCGGACCTTCTCCAGTACCAATGAAATCTGGTCCTGATCAGACTCCGGATTGCGCGCTGCATACTCACGCGTGAGCTTGGTCAGGCTGGCGTCAGGTGCAAAGACCGTCGCCAAGTCAGCAATCCATGAGGCGTCCTTCTGGATGGCCGGGTTCGAGACCTCGAAGCGCTCCTCCACTGGATGGAACGCGATCCGGATGCGTACCGTCTCGTAATCCTTGGTCAGCACCTCCTGGCCGAGCAACGCCGCCATTAGCGCGGTGACGCGCTGCTGCCCATCGATCAGGATGCGCTTGCCCGACGATGTGGAGCCATCTTTCAGCCGGACCGACGGGTTCCGCCAAGCGATGAGATAGCCAACCGGATAGCCCTGATAGAGCGAGTCCAGAAGGTTGCGGACCTTGGTCGCGTCCCACACGAAAGGGCGCTGGATCTCCGGAATGGCGATCTCGCCGGACTTCACCCAAGTGAGCAGGGTCTCGATCGGATGGGGGGTGACGGAGTAGCGTTGGGTGGCCATGCTCAGTGGCCTCCCGTCAGCACGTCTTCGAGAAGGCCTTCGGTTTCCTGCTCCAGTGCCCGAATGTCGGCTTCGATCTCCTGAAGTGTCCGCAGCGGCTGCGGCTTGTAGAAGTGCCGCGTGAAAGAGATTTCATAGCCGATAACCGTCTTGGACGGGTCGATCCAGGCGTCCGACGCATGAGGCAGAACCTCGCGGCGAAAGAACGCCTCGATACCGCCGTCTTCCAGGAAGGGCACCTGCTCGGTATCCCTCAACTCCGTGTCCGGCTCGTATTCGACGATCGCTGGTTTGCCACCGACGGTCCGATGGTAGTTGCCGTGCAGCGCATCAGTTTCGGCATCGGCGCCCGGCTTGATCTTGGACACCTTCTTGATGACCGGTTCCGCTCCAGGATCCTTGATACCCAGCCCCGCCATCAGGAGCTTCTGGCGTTTGGCCGTCATACGGACGCCGCGCTTGCCTGCAACAGCTTCAGCTTCTTCAAGGAAGCGGTTGAAATCGAGGTGGGGACCTGCGCCAAGCCGCTCGGTCACACCTTCCACAACGCCAATAAGGAGATCTTCCCCGGCCTCCACGCACGCCTTTGCGAAACGACTCTGAACGCTCGCCGACAGCTCGACCTTCAAGCGCAAGGGTCGTTCGACCGTCACCTTCCAGTAACCGAACGCCGCGTTGGGAAAGATCTTCGACTGCTCGTTTTCCTCGCTGTTGAGGAAGCTGTCGCAGATGCGCTTGATGTCGTCCGGCCCGAGAACGCAGTTCTTCTTACCGAGGTTCTTCCGCAGCGGTTTGAACCACGCTGTCGCGTCGATCAGCTGGACCTTGCCCTTGCGGGACTCCGCCTTGCGATTGCTGAGCACCCAGATGTAGGTCGCGATGCCGGTGTTGTAGAAGATGTTAAGCGGCAGCGCGATGATGGCTTCGAGCCAATCATTCTCGATGACCCAGCGCCGCACATTGCTCTCCCCCGATCCCGCGTCGCCCGTGAACAGCGATGAGCCATTATGGACCTCCGCGATGCGGCTGCCGACCTTGGTGGCCTTCTTCATCTTGCTCAGCATGTTGGCCAGAAACACCATCTGACCGTCGCTGGAGCGCGTGATCAGGCTGTACTCGGGATCGCCACCGTGCTCGATCACAAAGCGGGGGTCGGTGATGTCCTTCTTGCCGCCGAGCCGGTCGAGATCGGATTTCCAGCTCTTGCCGTAGGGCGGGTTCGAAAGCATGAAATCGAACTCGCTCGATGGAAATGCATCGCTGGAGAGCGTCGAGCCATACTTCATGTTCTCGGCTTCGGCGCCTTCACCCTTGAGGATCAGGTCCGCCTTGCTGATGGCGAAGGTCTCTGGGTTGACCTCCTGTCCATAGAGATGAACCGACACCTCTTTTTCATGATCGGCCGCCAGCTTGACCAGCGTCTCTTCCGCCACCGTCAACATGCCACCCGTGCCGCAGGCGCCGTCATACACGAGATAGGTGCCCGACTGAATTTCATCCGCGACCGGCATGAAAATTAGATACGCCATGAGCTCCACCACGTCGCGTGGCGTGAAGTGCTCTCCGGCCTCTTCGTTGTTCTCTTCGTTGAACCGCCTGATCAGCTCCTCGAAGATTGTTCCCATGGAGTGATTGTCGAGCCCCGGCAGGCGCATACTTCCGTCTTGGTGCAACACGGGCTTGGGGCTGAGATTGACCGATGGGTCGAGGAACTTTTCGATCAGGAACCCCAGCGCGTCCGCTTCGACAAGCGTCGGGATCTGATTGCGGAACTTGAATTTGTCTAGGACCTCCTGAACGTTCGGGGAGAAGCCGTCGAGGAAGGCCTCGAAGTCCGACTTCAGCTGCTGCCGGCGCGCGCGAGACGTAAGGTCGCGAAGTCGGAACTGCGATGTATTGTAGAAGGCTTCTCCCGACGCCTGGCAAAGAGCCGCGTGCTGGTTGGCGACACCTGCTTTGTCCAGCTGCGCCTTCATGGCTAAGACCGCATCCTTGGTCGGTTCAAGCACGGCGTCGAGCCGACGAATGACGGTCATCGGCAGGATGACGTCCCGGTATTTGCCGCGAACATAGACATCGCGCAGAACATCATCGGCGATGTTCCAGATAAAATTGCTGATGTTCAGATCGCTCACTCGGGCCCCCTCACGCCTTGGTCTGTGCAGCTTTTTTCTGCAAATCGATCCAGCTATCGAGGTCCGATCTCTTGAAGCGCCACGCGCCGGCCACTTTGAACCCCGGCAGATCGCCACGCTTGGCAAGCCGGTAAACCGTCTTCTCGTCGACGTTCAGGTAGCCAGCCACATCTCGCACGGTCATGGCCTGGTCAGGCGTATCCGCCATCATCGAACCCTCATGATTTTTCTGACCATAGCAGTGCAAATCGGGGCAAGCCAGTCCAATGTTGGCCATTGAGGTGCTGGGAACGCTTCCTCGCGCTGGCGGGATGGCAGGACCTTTTGGTACCCGTGAAGCTTGCCACCGCATAGCACGCGATCAAGGCGCTTCTGGTGCCAGTTCGCCAGTTAGGAGCGGTTGATGGTCCAGATGGGCCAAGCGCCTCTTCAGGATTTATCCAAGCGCTTCGCGTAAGTCCTTTGCCACCGCGTCCGCCGCCATCCGCACCGGTTCGGCGGCGAGGTGCGCGTAGCGCGCCGTGGTCTGGACCTGCGTGTGCCCGAGGAGCTTGCCGATCATCGGCAGGCCCTGATCCGACGCGACGGCCGTGGACGCGAAGGTGTGGCGCAGGTCGTGGATGCGGACGTCCTTGACGCCGGCGCGGGCGCGGACGCGCTGCCAGAAGGGCTGGAGATCGCTCAGGCGCTTGCCCGGCAGGGTGCCGGTGATGACCCACGGGTTGTTCTCGATGCGCTGGGCGTCGCGCAGCAACTCGACGGCAGGCTGACCGAGATGGACGACCTTGGCGCCGGACTTGGAATCTGCCAGGCGCAGAACGCGCTCGGCCAGATCCACGTGCGCCCACTGCAACGTCATGATCTCGTTCAGCCGACAGCCGGTGAGGATCAGCAGGCGGGCAGCGAGTATGGCCGAGGTCAGTTCGATCCCCTCCGCCTCCATCTCGCGCAGCACCTCGCCGATCCGGCGCAGTTCCGCCGCGCTGAGGAAGCGCTCGCGCTTCTCTTCGGGGTATTTCCGGATGTGCTTGCGCGGATTGGTGCCGTCCGGACGCAGCCCCCACATCTCGGCGAGGCTGAACATCTTCGAGACCACTTCAAGGCAGCGGTTCGCCTGATAGGGGATGTGGCGGAGGTCGTGATGGAACTTTGCCACGTCCGCCCGGGTGATGCCCGTGACCGTGAGCTGTCCGAGCGCGGGGAGGATGAAGCGCTGCAGGTTTCGCCGATACTCCTTCGCCGTACTGGCTTTCACCCGGATCGCGATGTGCTCCTCGTCGAACCGCTCCGCCAACTCCTTTACCGTGATCGCCTTGCGCCCGGCGTCGCGTTCTGCGGCTGGGTCCTCGCCATTCCGCGCGGCGGCGACGATGGAGATGGCGCGGTTGCGCGCCTGCTCGCAGGCGAGCACCGTGCTGGGCCCGAGGCTGATCCGCCGCGACCGGCGCCCGGCGCGATACTGGACCACGTAACCTTTGCGTCCGCTCGGCAGCACCCGCAGCCCGAAGCCAGGGATCTCGCTGTCCCAGACGAAGTACTCGGCGGAGCGGGAATCGAGAGCGTCGACGAGGCGCTTGGTCAGCTTGGGCATGGTGGACGACCTTCCGGTTCTCTTTGCTCTACAGTGCGAAAGGCGTCGTGATAGTCAACGAACACATTGATAATGCGTAGAAAAAGGAAGTGGTGCGCGTTTCCGGGTGGGTGCTACTGGGCGATTGTGCGCAGTCTGGATAGCCAACGGAAATAGACCGACAGGTCCAACGCTGGTGCTGCCGACTTCCCCGCCGCGATTCGCTGATTGCGAGCGCCACCAGCGTGCACGTGGCCCGCGATCTGGCGGCTGACTTAACGATGGCGACAGGGTAGGTATGGCAGCCTCGTTGACGAATTGCCGTGAAGCCAAGATGACGCGGGGGGAACGGCATGAACCGCCCAGCACCTTGCGCATCTGAAGTCGTGGATACCACTTGGGTCGAAAAATGCTTGATCAGCCGACAGATACAGGCGACCTTCCCGTCAAGCCGCAGACCAGTTGGGGACTGTCGGTCTAGGATCAACCTGCACGGATTCCCGAATGATCATAGCCAAGGCAGCCTTTCGCATTCTAATCGGGATTTTTTTCGGCGCAGCTTCGGCTATCGCGCTGACGCCAGCTTTCGCCGCATTCACGTCAGCAGAAGATAGGGTCACCCCAATCGTGATGATGTCCCTTGTTCTCCTTTGCGGTGTCCTTTGTTTCTTCGCCCCCTCTATCCGCCGAGCGTTTGGTCGCGGTTTCCTGGCACTTGGGGCTTCCGTTTTCGCGCTCCCGATTTCGGCATTCCTGCTATCTGGTCGAGCTGCGTCAGAGGTCGTTGGAACGGCTGAGGCAGGCTCTGAAGCCATCGCCGCTGTAGGGGCAGGTCTTGCTGGGATTGCAGTCACAGGTGTCGCGACCTTTTTCGGATTAATCATCGGAACGATCCTGTTGCTTATCGGCCTCGTACTGAGTCTTGGCGGGCGCCGAGAAGTCATCATTGTGGATGGGCCTCAACGTACCGAACCCATGGTCCGGAAATGAGTATGAAATGAAATCTTCGAAATCATTCTTCGCAAGCGTATTGGCGATGTTTGCCGCTATGGGCACATCGCAGACACTTGCTGATCCTGTCCCCCTTTCCTCATACCTGTCCTCTGTCGATAGATCCGAGGTCACCTTCACCGGAAGGATCAGATACAATATCAACGAGCGCGAGTTTACATTCTATAACGAGGATCGTGAGCCTTTCGGTGTAACAATGGACGCTGGGCGTGATGTCCGTGAGCGGGTCGAGACGGAGTGCGGCAGTTCGAGCTTCATGGTCACTTTTTCCGAACTTTGCACGATCAGCGGCAGCGGGACGGTTGAGATACGCGGTTCGCGCATCTTCATTAGCGTAGAAATTGTGGATCACTTGGGAAGCTAGGAGAAAACAATAGCAATGCGGGGAAAGAAGCAGGCCGTCGATGACGGGGCGATACGGGCCCTGCTGAAGCTCTATGCCTGCCCTCTCCCGTATCACCAGGTTCGTGCCCGCTTCATGGGCAACATCGCGACACCTGACATGAACGCCTCGCCCATGAAGGAGGTTCAGCGTCTCTGGAATGATGCCCTGCCCGAATTCGAGGACCGGAAGGAGGCGGAAGCCTTCTTCGCTGCGCTCCTGCAGGGGCTGTGGAATGGCCTGAGCGCGCACCAGAAGCGTAGCGATCCCTTCAAACTCGCGCGGGTGAAGACCGCTCCGGCGAGCTATGAATACCTGGCGCGGCTTGGCAAGGTTCGCCGCGAGGAGATCGATGGCTTCATCGACGGACTTTTCGCCGGGCAGGAAGAGATGGATTTCCCCGAGAGCGCGCACAAGGCTGTTGGCACGCTGGGGGAGTTGCGCGGCCTTTTTGCTGCGACCGAGGATATGGCACTGAACCCGCCGGGGCCAGCCGACGTCTCGACCATGGAGCAGACCGTCAAGCACTTGCGGGAGCTGACTCGGATTGCCGAGGTCGAAATTAACACGATCGTTCAGTCCTGCAGGAGAGCGCGGCAGCAGATGCTGGAAACGCAGACCATGGAACGGCCCGGCACGATGCACTGATGTGCTTCAGCGAGGCTGAAACCTTTATGGATTTTGGAGCCGACGCGATAATCGACAAGCAGAATTTCGAGGAGATTCTATGGTAACCTTTCTTCCTCCCCGGTGCTGTGATTGCGGTGCCCTTCCGGGCAAAGAACACGAGTCGTGGTGTCCGTTCGGAGATCCGGGCGTCTTGCACGAGTCGTCATTTCAACTTGAGCCGGAACCTGAACAGCAGCGCTCGGAGATAAACGACGATGCTTCGACGCCTCGGGTGCCTGCGATTTGTATTGATCGCGAGACGCTGGACCTTGAAGCGTTGCGCCCATTCTTCACTAAAGAAGCACTGCGGGACGCAGTTCGGGGTCATTTGGGAGAATTCGGATATCGCCGAGCGATCACTGGTGCTGTCTATGGACCGGCAACCCGGAAATGATGTGCTGCTACCACGACCATCCGTCGGCGCCCACGTGGAAGCATTGTGGAAGCAAGAGGGGACAAAGTGCTGCCAGTTTCTGCGCAATCCTGCGGACGGCGCGCGCGGGGCAGGGGGTTCGAACTGGCGGAAATGTCGAAGGAATACGCAAACGAGCGCAATCGTTCATGGTCCGTTCGCCACGACTCATAACCTGAAGGTCGTAGGTTCAAATCCTACCCCCGCAACCAGAATAATACGCGATATCAGCACGTTAGAACCCGACCTAACCAGTCTGGTTTCTTGCGTTGCAACTCTGGTCAACACCTGGTCAACATTTCCAGAGCCCCCCTGCGTGGCGCGTCCAGCGCTTCAGATTTTCAGCAGATCAAGCAGCGGATCAAAGGCATACATCGCGGCGCGGCGCCCCGAAGCGGGCTCGATCGTGCGCAGAAGTCCCGCCTCGACAAGACGCCGGGACAGGGCGCGCGCCGATGATGCCGGGATCCCGGAGCGATCGACAAACCGGTCGTTGCGGAAAATCGGGCTGGCGAATACGAAGTCCAGGGCCTGGTCGTGGAACTGCGAATTCAGCACATCACGGAATTGCTCCCGCATCTCGCCATGAAGGCGGAAGATCGCGTCGGCCGTCTCGATGTTGACCGTGGCCTGGGCGTGCATGGCCTCCAGGAAGAACGCGACCCAGCCGGTCCAGTTGCCGTTGGCGGAGACCGCGCGCATCCGCCCAATGTACTCTTCCTTGTGGGCCTCGAAATAGCCGGAGACGAAGAAGTTCGGCTGATGCAGAACGCCGAGCTTCCACAGCATCAGGGTGATCAGCATGCGCCCGATCCGGCCATTGCCGTCCTCGAAAGGGTGCAGGGCCTCGAACTCGACATGCGCGATGGCCGTCCGGATCAGCGGCCGCATCGTGCTTTCGTTGATATAGCGCACAAGCTCGACCATCGCAGGGCCAAGCTGCTCGGGCGCGATCGGTACATAGTGGATCTTCCCCCGTCGTTCGTCCCCGATGTAGTTTTGCTCCACCTTGTAGCTGCCGGAACGCTTGCGGGCGCCACGGCCGAAGGACAACAGCTGCTGGTGCGCTGTCCGGATCAGGTGTTCGCCAAGCGGTGCGCCCTCGGCGAGCGCCTGCTGGGCGTTCTTCAGCGCGCGCGAATACAGGTAGGTCTCGACGTCGTCGTTGCGCGCCTCGCGGTAGGGATTGGCACTCCCCGCATCTTCCTCGGCTTCTAGTCGATACAGTTCCTCGATGGTCGAGATCGTACCTTCCATCCTTGAGGAGGTGACCGCGTCCTGGCGGCGCAGGGGCGCGAGGAACAACTCGCTGTTCACCATGCCAGACATCTTGGCATCGTACCGCGCCAGCGAGGCAGCTGCTTCCTCCAGCGGCCCGAGCAGCACTTCGTAGTCGAGCGTCGACGGAGGGAAGGCACCGAGGTGGTAGGTGACGGCGTCTGTCAGGTCATAGGGTTTGGCGATCATATGGTGGTCGATTCTGTCATCAACGTGATTTGTCGCCAACCTAGTCGCGGCAAGATCTCTTGGCAACAGAATAGTGCCTTATCCTGACATCAAGCGTAGTTTCCGCCAGTCGTCTGCCATAAAACAGCTATCATCCCAAACGGTCACCCCGCTCGCACTTGCTCCGAACTGACGGCCACGCGAATCTGCGCCCCCATTAGTTCCAGCAGCACCCAGACGCGGCGGTCCGGCGCGATGCACTCAATCGTGGCCACGAAATCCGCAAACGGCCCCTTTGTCAGCGTGACCTGTTCGCCGGGATTGAGCAGCTTTGGCGGCATCAACATTCCGTCGCGATCACAGCGCAGCATCAACTGGCTGATCAGATCGAGCGGCACGGGTGTTGGCTCCTTGCCGAGGCTGACGAGGCGCGTGATGCCATAGGTCGAGTTCACGACGCGCCAGCCGCCGCGCAGCATGTCGAGTGCGACAAAGATGTAGCCGGGAAAGAGCGGGCGCAGCTGCGTGAAGAACTTGCCGCGCGCGCGCCTGGTTTCTTCCTGCCTAGGCAGGAAGGTCCGAAGCCCTTGCCGCGCGAGATTGCGCTCGGCGATGTTGTGGCTGTTGGGTTTGAACTGCGCCAGAAACCAGGTGGCTCCGCGGTCGTGATAGCTCATGTCGCCCCCGTCCAATCTACGCCTCGAAACGTGCGCTCAGTTTCGAGCGGGATCAAGCGGTGTTTTGACGGTTGCCCAGACATGTGCAGATCACCGTATCCGGAACGTGTTGAACTTCTGAAGAATTCGGAACTCTCAAGTTGATAGCCCCCGCGCTCTACGCAAACGTCGCAGGAGTTCTGGACAAAGCGGAGGCGGTGAGTTGGACGGAAGCGGGGTGGCACAGGCAACATTTCGGGCGGCGCAATATGTGCGGATGTCGACCGAGCATCAGCAATATTCGACCAACAACCAGGCCGACAAGATCCGCGAATATGCCGAGAAGCGCGGCATCGAGATCGTCAGGACCTATGCCGACGATGGCAAGAGCGGGCTGTCGCTCGAAGGGCGCGCAGCACTTCAGAAACTGCTGTCGGATGTCGAGTCCGGTGCGGCCGATTTCAACCTGATCCTGGTCTATGACATCAGCCGCTGGGGGCGGTTTCAGGATGCGGATGAAAGTGCCTATTACGAATACATCTGCAAGCGGGCAGGCATCGACATCGCCTATTGTGCGGAGCAATTCGAGAATGACGGCTCGCCTGTTTCGACCATCGTCAAGGGTGTCAAGCGCGCCATGGCCGGCGAATACAGCCGCGAGCTTTCGGTCAAGGTTTTCACGGGTCAGTGTCGCCTGATCGAGATGGGGTACCGCCAGGGCGGGTCTGCCGGCTTCGGCCTGCGCCGGGTGCTGCTCGACGAGCGCGGCAACATCAAGGGCGAGTTGAAGCGCGGCGAGCACAAGTCCCTGCAGACCGACCGGGTGATCCTGATGCCCGGGCCCGAGGAAGAGGTCGCCTGGGTCAACAGGATGTATCGCTGGCTGATCGAGGAAGAGCTGAGCTTTCGCGAGATCGCCGACCGGCTGAATGAAGCGGGCGTCGCCACCGATCTCGACAGGCCCTGGACGCCCGGCACCGTGCGCACGGTCCTGAGCAACGAGAAATACATCGGCAACAATGTCTACAATCGCAGCTCCTTCAAACTGAAGAAGCTGCATGTCGACAACCCGCCTGAGATGTGGGTGCGCAAGGAAGGGGCTTTCGAGGGCATCGTGCCGCTGGAGCTGTTCCTGACCGCGCAGGAAATCATCACCGCGCGATCGGCGCGATTGTCCGACGAGGAGCTGCTCGACCACCTGAAGCGCCTCTATGCCGAGGCCGGCCAGCTGTCGGGGGTGCTGATCGACCAGACGCCCGACATGCCCTCCTCATCGGCCTATCGCAACCGCTTCGGCTCGCTGGCCCGCGCCTATGAGATGATCGGCTATCGCACGGACCGCGATCATGAGCGCATCGCGCTCAACAAGCGCCTGCGCGCCATGCATCCCGAGATCATCGCCCGCACCGAGGCGGCGATTGCAAAGGTCGGCGGCGCTGTCGAGCGCGACCCCAAGACCGACCTGTTGACCATCAATGATGAACTGGTAATCAGCCTGGTTCTGGCGCGCTGCCAGCCGCAGGCCGACGGGCGGCTGCGCTGGCGCATCCGCTTCGATCCGATGCGCTACCAGGCCGACATCACGCTGGCGGTGCGGCTCGACCCGATGAACCGGGGCGAGTTCGATTACTACCTGCTGCCCTGGCTCGACCTGCCGCGGCAGGAGATCCGGCTCTGCAACCGGACCGCCATCACTTTCGAGGCCTTCCGCTTCGATGATCTCGGCTTCTTCTACGGCATGGCCGAGCGCGTGGGGGTTCTGAAACGATGGGCGTGAGAGACAATTCTGCAACCAACAAAAGAGAACAAATCATGAATATAACTCACAACGGGAGGCGCGCATATGCTGCCTGACACCCCCGACAGCGTGACCATGGTGCCAATCGAGCGGATCGAGGTGCTGAACTCGCGCGACCGCAACATGAAGGTCTTCGAGGAAATCGTGGAAAACATCCGCGGCATTGGCCTCAAGAAGCCGATCACTGTGACTGAGCGCGAGGCTGCCGATGGGGCGCCCGCCTATCTGCTGGTCTGCGGCGAGGGGCGGCTCAACGCCTTCCGCCTGCTGGGAGAAACCCATATTCCGGCGCTGGTGGTTGATGTCAGCGATGAAGACGCCTTCATCATGTCGCTCGCGGAAAACATTGCCCGGCGCGGCCACCGCCCGCTGGAGATCCTGGCCGATATCGAGCTTTTGCTGGCACGAGATTACACCATCGAGGATATCATCCAGCGCACCGGGCTGTCGCAGAAATACGTGCGCGACATCGTCTTTCTGCTGGAAAAGGGTGAGGAGCGTCTGATCGAGGCGGTGCAGAACAACACTATCCCGCTGACCGCGGCGCTGGAGATCGCGCGGGCCAAGAACGATGATGGCGATCTGGGCGACATGCTGGAGGAGGCCTACAAGACCGGCCAACTCAAGGGGCACCAGTTGACCGACGCCAAGCGCCTGATGGAAAAGCGCCGCGAGAAGGGCCCGAAATCGGGAGCCCGCCCGAAGCTACCCAATTCCGCGCACTCATTGGTGAAGATCTACCAGAAGGAAGTCGCGCGCCAGCACAAGATGGTGCTGAAGGCCGAGCACGCGCATCAGCAGCTTTTGCTGGTGGTCCAGGGCCTCAAGACTCTTTTTGCGGATGAGAATTTCGTGACGCTCCTGCGTGCCGAGGGTCTCGACACGCTGCCCAGATACCTCGCCGATCGCATTGAAACCCACTGATCTCGGAGACGAGCATGACCCAGACCAGCACTGTGAAACCCATCTATCCCGGTGCCTTTCCTCAGCCCAGCGCGGAAGAGGACAATGCGCAGGCCTATCCCAAGGTCCCGCTGAACCTGACCCTCGGCTTCGACCTTGAGACCTACCAGATCCCGATCGAAGAGCTGATGCCCTCGAAAAAGGTCCCCGATGGCGTGATGACCACGCGCAAGTTCAAGCAAATCCTGTCTTCGATCCGCGAGATCGGCTTGATCGAGCCGCTCTCGGTGATCAAACCCGACCCGGATGCGCCGGGCTTCCTGCTGCTCGACGGCAATCTGCGGGTGCTGGCGCTCAAGGAGCTGGGCCAAGATGTGGCACCCTGCCTGATCGCAAAGGATTTCGAGACCTACACCTACAACCACCGGATCAACCGGCTCTCGACGGTGCAGGAGCACTACATGCTGCGCCGCGCCATCGACAAGGGTGTGAGCAAGGACCGGCTGGCGCGGGCTTTCAATGTCAATCTCTCGACCATCAACAGCCGGATAAACCTGCTCCACGGCATATGCCCGCGCGCGGTCGAGCTGCTGAATGACCATCAGTTCACACCCGACGTGACCCGTCATCTGCGCAAGATGAAGGCCGCGCGGCAGATCGAGGCAGTGGAACTGATGATTGCAGCCAACACGATCACCGCGGCCCACGCAGACGCACTCCTCAAGGCCACACCGCCCGAGCAGCGCAGCGATTACACGCCGCCCAGGCCGGAAGAGCCCAGGGGCGACCCGCTGGAGCAGATCGTCAAGCTCGAACGCGAGATGAACCAGGTGCAGGAAAAGTACAAGGATGCCGAGAAATCCTATGGCTCGGAACTGCTGAACCTTGTCGTCGCCAAGGGCTATCTGACCAAACTGGTTGGCAACGAGGCCGTCCGGTCCTGGCTCTGCCGCCATGCGCCCGAGGTCCTTGAGCAGTTCGATCTGGTGATCAACACCACCAGCATGGAGGAAGCCATGGAGCAGCAGGCACGCTAGGACGGCGGGCCCGAGGCACTACCCACGTCAATGACGCCCAAGGCCCCGTTCGAGTCCGAGGGTGGCTCGGCCCCCGGGCTTGCAGCAGAATAACTTCGCCCGGTCGGACCAGCGTTCAGCAGGGCTACGCGGCCCTCCAGCGGGGGTGCAGGTGCCGATCGTCACGGTTGCGGCATTCCATCTTGCGTGGGGTGGGCCCAAAGCGGTATCAGGACTGATAGGCGCTGGCCTCATGGAGCTTGCGCAAGCTCGTGCAGCATGCTCAATGCTGAGGCACGCGCACGCCATGCGTGCATTTTTCATCAGGCAGGTTGATTTCCGGGTTGCATGCCCGGCGCTGAGCGTGTACCGCTCAATACTGAGCGACCATGTTCATGCCGCTTCACATTGCGAATTCGAGCACCCCAAGGCGCCGTTCGGCCAGTCCTTGTGCGGTAGCCTGCGCGAAAGCCCTCAGCCCGTGACCACCAAGCGCGACCAGTTGCGCGAGGACGTGCGTTTCCGCATCCTGCGCCTGCTTCAGGAAAACCCGGAGATGTCGCAGCGCGATCTGGCGAAGGCTGTCGGGGTCAGCACGGGCGGCATGCACTATGTGCTGAACGCGCTGCTGGAAAAGGGCCTGATCAAGCTGGGGAACTTCACCGCCGCCGAGGACAAGCGGCGCTACGCCTACAAGCTGACCCCGAAGGGGATCACCGAGAAGGCGGTGCTGACGCGGAAGTTCCTGGCACGCAAGATGGCCGAATACGAGGCCCTCAGGGCCGAGATCGAGGAAGTCGGTGCGGAATTGGCCTCAGCGGACCGGGACGAGTTGCGCGCCCGGAGAAGGGAGCCCTGAGCAATGTACATTGGCTTTGCGTCACGCCTTGATGGCTTTCGCATCGTGATGATTGGGTGCTCACCGCGTCATTTTGGAGAGGAACAGGCAGCATGAAGATCGCGATGATCGGCACCGGCTATGTGGGGCTTGTCTCGGGGGTGTGTTTTTCGGATTTCGGCCATGAGGTGGTCTGCGTGGACAAGGCCTCCGAGAAGATCGCCATGCTCGAGCGCGGCGAGGTGCCGATCTACGAGCCGGGGCTCGAGGACGTCCTCGGGCGTAATGTCGAGGCAGGGCGCCTGCGTTTCACCACCGATCTGGCCGCAGCCGTGGACGGGGCCGATGCGGTGTTCATCGCGGTGGGCACGCCGTCGCGGCGCGGCGACGGACATGCCGACCTGAGCCATGTGATGGCTGCGGCCGAAGACATTGCGCGGGCGCTGACCAGCTATACGGTGGTGGTGACCAAATCGACCGTGCCGGTAGGGACCAACCGCAAGGTGGCCGAGGTGATCCGCACCACCCGGCCAGAGGCCGAATTCGACGTGGCCTCCAACCCCGAGTTCCTGCGCGAGGGGGCGGCGATCGACGATTTCATGAAGCCAGATCGCGTGGTCGTGGGCATCGAGACCGATCGCGCGCGTGAGGTCATGTCCGCAGTCTACCGCCCGCTGTATCTGCGCGACTTCCCGGTGGTCTACACCGATCTGGAATCGGCCGAGATGATCAAATACGCCGCCAACGCATTCCTGGCGACCAAGATCAGTTTCATCAATGAGATTGCGGCGCTTTGCGAACGCGTCGGGGCCGATGTGAAATCGGTGGCCAGGGGCATGGGGCTGGACGGGCGGATCGGCAACAAGTTCCTGCACGCGGGGCCAGGCTTTGGCGGGTCGTGCTTTCCCAAGGACACGTCGGCGCTGGCGCGCATCGGTCAGGAACACGGCCAGCCCATGCGCATTACCGAGACCGTGATCACAGTGAATGACGCAGTCAAGCGGCGGATGATCGACAAGGTGCTCGACCTGTGCGGAGGATCGGTCAACGGCAAGACGGTGGCGGTGCTGGGTGTGACGTTCAAGCCCGAAACCGACGACATGCGCGATGCCCCCAGCGTCACCATCGTGCCCGCGCTGGTGGGCGGCGGGGCCGCGGTGCGCGTGGTCGACCCGCATGGCAGGCGCGAAGGTGAGGCGCTGTTGCCGGGCGTCGCATGGATGGATGACGCCTATGCTGCGGCCAAGGGTGCCGATTGTCTGCTGATCCTGACAGAATGGAACCAGTTTCGCGCGCTCGACCTCAAGCGGCTTGCAGACGCGATGCGCGATGCACGCATGGCGGATCTGCGCAACATCTACAGCCGCGAGGCCGTGCTGGAGGCCGGTTTCGCCATCTATGAAGGTGTGGGCCGGGCCAGCAATGCCCCGGCATTCCCGACCTCCCGCGATGCCGCCGAGCGAGCCGCCGAATGAAACGCGCCTTCATCACCGGCACAGCCGGCTTCATCGGCTTTCACCTGGCCGAGTTGCTGTTGCAGGAGGGGTGGGAGGTTGCCGGCTACGACGGGATGACCGATTACTACGATGTCGCGCTCAAGCGCCGCCGCCACGAAATGCTGCACCAACACGCGCGCTTCACCGCGACCGAGGCGATGCTTGAGGATGCGGGCGCATTGTCTGATGCCGTGGCCGCCGCCCGGCCCGACGTGATCGTGCATCTCGCGGCGCAGGCAGGGGTGCGCTATTCGATCGACAACCCGCGCGCCTATGTCGAGGCCAATCTTGTGGGCACCTTCAACCTTATGGAGGCGGCACTGACCGCGCGCCCCGCGCACCTTCTGATGGCCTCGACCAGCTCGGTCTATGGTGCCAATGCCGAGATGCCTTACGCGGAGGCGCACAAGACCGACACGCAAATGTCCTTCTATGCCGCCACCAAGAAGGCCAACGAGGCGATGGGCCACGCCTGGGCACATATCCACGCCCTGCCGACCACGATGTTTCGCTTCTTCACCGTCTACGGCCCCTGGGGGCGGCCCGACATGGCGCTGTTCAAGTTCACCCGTGCGATCCTGGAAGGACAGCCCATCGACGTCTATAACCACGGGCAAATGTGGCGCGACTTCACCTATGTGGGCGACCTGGTGCGCGGCATCCGGCTGCTGATGGAAGCGGTGCCGGGGCAGGGGCCGCTGGTGGAAGGCGACAGCCTCAGCCCCGTTGCCCCCTACCGCATCGTCAATATCGGCAACTCGCGCAAGGAGCGGCTGGAGGATTTCATCATCGCCATCGAAGCCGCGACCGGGCGCAAGGCCGTGCGCAACTACATGGACATGCAACAGGGCGACGTGCCCGCCACATGGGCCGATTGCACCCTGCTCGAGCGGCTGACGGGCTATCGCCCCACCACCGACATGCGCGAGGGCGTGGCGCGGTTCGTTCAGTGGTATCGCGACAGCTATCTTGCCGCCGCCAGCCCCGCCAAGGCCAGCCAATGACCCGCAAGATCCGACCTGCCAGATCGCACAGGATCACCGGGCTGGCAGCGCTGCGCATGATGTGGGATCTGCTCACCCCGCGCGAGCGGCGGATGGCTGCCGGAGTAGGCGCGGTCATGGCCTTCGCGGCCCTCGCCAGCGCCGCCATGGTGGTGTCGATCATGCCGTTTCTGCATGTGCTGACCGACGTCGGGGTGATCCAAAACAATGCTACCATGGCCATGCTTCGCGAACGCGGCGGCTTTGCCAGTGATTATGATTTCGTCGTGGCGCTGGGCATTGCCACGGTGGTGTTCATCTTTCTGGTCAACATGGTCCTGCTGGCCAGCCACTACCTGCTGACCCGCTTTTCGGTGATGCGCATTCATTCGCTGGCGGTGCGGCTGCTGTCGGCGTACCTGCGCCAGCCCTATGAATTCTTCCTCAACCGCCACAGCGGCGAGATTTCGAAAAGCGTGCTGTCGGAGGTGAATCAGGTCGTTTCAGGGTTCCTGCTCTCGCTGGGCAATCTTGTGGCTGCAACCATGACCTCGGCGGCAATCATGGTGGCGCTGGTCTGGGTCAGCCCGGGCATCGCGCTGGGGGGGATACTGGTGATCGGCGGCGCCTACGCGCTGATCTATGGCGGGGTGCGGGCCTATCTGGCGCGGCTTGGCAGGCAACGGGTCAAGGCCAACGGACAGCGCTTCCGTATCGCCAGCGAGGCGCTCACCGGAGCCAAGGAAATCAAGCTTGCCGGCCGCGAGCAAAGCTATATCGGCCGCTTCTCGCGCCCCGCGCGCACCTACGCGCGCACCCAGGCGCGCGCTCGCGTCATCGAAGGGGCACCCAAGTATCTGCTGCAGGCGGTGCTGTTCGGCGGTATCGTGCTGATCTGCCTTCTGATGATCGATCGGGCCTCGTTCGAGGGCGGCGGCGCGCTGGGCGGTATCGTGCCGGTGCTCGGGGCCTTTGCGCTTGGTGCGCAAAAGCTCATGCCCGAGGTGCAGAAGCTCTTTGCCGCACTGACCAAGATGCGCACCACCGCCCCGGCCGTCGCCCATCTGCATGGCGATCTTGTGCTCGCGCAGGGGCGCCCGGCGCTGCCTGCCACCCCGCCCGCGCCGCTGCGGATGCGCGCGACCCTCGCCTTCGACCGCGTCAGCTATCGCTACCCCGGCGCCGAACTGGCCGGGCTGAGCGATGTCACGCTTGAAATACACCGCGGCGAGCGTATCGGCATCGTCGGGGCCACCGGGGCGGGGAAATCCACCTTCGCCGATCTGGTGCTGGGGCTGCTGGAGCCGCATTCGGGCGTCATTGCGGTCGATGGGGTAGCGCTGAGTGGGGCCACGCTGCGCGCATGGCAGGCGGGGATCGGCTATGTCCCGCAGGAGATTTTCCTCACCGACAGCAGCGTGGCCGAGAACATCGCCTTCGCCATCCCGCCCGCCGAGATCGACCGCGCCCGCGTCGAGGAAAGCGCGCGCCTGGCGCAGATCGATGCCTTCATCCGCGAGGAGCTGCCGCAGGGCTATGACACGTTTGTGGGCGAACGCGGTGTGCGGCTTTCGGGCGGGCAGCGCCAGCGGCTGGGGATCGCCCGCGCGCTTTACCGCGATGCCGGGCTGATCGTGTTCGACGAGGCCACAAGCGCGCTCGACAACCTGACCGAGCGCGAGGTGATGGCCGCCATCGACGCGCTGCCGGGCGACAAGACGGTGCTGATGATCGCCCACCGGCTGAGCACCGTGCGCCGCTGCAACCGCATCCTGGTGCTGGACAAGGGCCGCGTCGCGGGCTTCGGCGACTGGGAGACCCTGATGCAGGACTGCCCGGCCTTCCGGCAGATGGTGGATGTGGCAAGGGTGGCGTGAGGGGGGATGATAAATCCCCATTAAGTTATGGATAAGCAGCAACCTAAACAAGAGAGCACAATAAATTGAAATCAAGAATGCTAACTTTCATAATTCCAATACGCCACCCCTCGAAAACTGCCGATTCCGCTCTGCAATACAGGGTTCTTCAGCAAACGTTTGCATCTATATCGCTTCAAGTTGGCAAAAATTGGCGATGCATAGTGGTTGCAAACTCCGGAACAAGACTGCCGCCCCGAACTCGCAACATAGAGATTTGCTCAGTGGACTTGGAGCCTGAGCCGCTCACCTCCTCCAATGTTTATGATGAATACATCAGAGGGGTGCGACTTGACAAAGGACGTAGATTTCGTGCAGCGATGGCTCTTGTTAGCCCCGATGATTTAGTTATGTCAGTAGACGATGATGACCTTGTTCATAAAAATATTTCTAAGTTTTTCACAGATAACACGCATATCAATGCATGCGCGATCAATGAGGGGTACATGTGGAGGGAGTATGACCAAAAAGTTTCTATTGTTGATGATTTTCACAAGCGTTGTGGAACATCCCTAATTGTGAGGGCGGGGCTATATTTATTTCATTGTGCGCCAGATGGTAAATCCTCGAACGACGCGTTGGCGGAGCTTGGGTCTCATCGCCTTATTTTTGAAAGATTAAATACTAGTGCTGATCCGTTTCAATATTTGCCCTTCAGCGGGGCGGTTTACCGGGTGGGGCATGAAAATTCTTCCCAGAACGTGATTTTGAAGAGGGGGCTGAGGGCAGCGCGGGGTAAAAATAAGCTTTTGTCTAGGGTTTTCCGAAAGGGAATAAATTTTGCTCGCGGAAAACACGATCCATCCAAAAGAAAGCGAAAGCCAGTCTTCGACAGAGATGCTGAGAGTGTGATTGTGGGAGATTTCTTGTCGAGGAGTATCTATCATAAATCTGATTGGCGATCTTAGTCTATTCTGGTTTATAGGTGGAGCTTCTAGGGCGATCTCCAGATGTAACACTCTTCTTCTTCGTACAAGAGTGCTCCCCCATAAGCTGCCTCTTCCTTGATATTTTAGTGTTTGGCGTGGCTTCGGGGAATTAAATTTTTACTGATAAAGAGGGAGCGTATCTATGCAATTAAGCTACTACAAATGCAAGGAAGGCAACTTCGGCGATGACCTGAATGATTGGATTTGGGATGCGCTGCTGCCCGGCTGGCGCGACTGGGACAATGACACCACCTTGATTGGTATTGGAACTATACTTACTCGCCAACGGCTTGCGAACCTCGAAAAAACAAGGGTTCTGGTTCTTGGCTCAGGTGCAGGCCGCAGCGAGTCTCCCAAGCTGCCCCTGCCCTTAAGTTGGGACTTCAGGTCTGTTAGAGGGCCAAGGACGGCGAAGAGGCTCGGTTTGCCATCTGAAAGGGCTGTCACTGATCCCGCGGTCATGATATCGGAGTTTCCGGAGTTTCAGAATCTGCCAAAGGGCGATAAGCCCGCTTTCATACCTCATTACCGCACGGTTCGCCGCCTAGACTGGAACGCTGCCTGCGAACGCGCCGGCATGAAGTATGTCTCTCCATCCGAAGAGTCCAAGACGGTCATCCGCAGCATCGCGTCCGCACCTTTGGTTGTCGCAGAGTCGATGCATGCGGTAATAATCGCTGATACATTTCGAGTTCCATGGATTCCGGTCAGGATCATGAATCGCTTTGATCCAGAAAAGTGGGCGGATTGGGCGGAGAGCATGAATATCAGCATCGATATCCCGCCTCTTTTTCCAACGATAAGCCTGCTCGATATAGAAATCGCTCCACGGCTGAGAAGAATTCAAGACAGGGCGTTTGGATATATCGAGAGCGGTTTCGTCGTGTCCCGACTGAGCGGTCTATTGAAAGTTCCGCCTCGGCTAAGCGAGCTTGATGTTCTCCAAGAGCGCAAGAGGCAGTATCGAGCGGTTCTCGATCAAGTCATCGCAGACTACGGATAAACCATGATCTCCGTCATCATCCCCACCTGCGACCGCCCCGCGGAGTTCCTGCGCGCGGCCATCGGCTCGGCTCTGGCGCAGTCGCTGCCGCCGCACGAGGTGATCGTGGTCGATAACGGCACCATTGATGCCGACCCGGCGGCCATTCCCGCGGGCGTCACGCTGCACCGCCTGCCGCCCCGCGTCGGCCCGTCGCGGGCGCGCAATTTCGGCGCGGCCATGGCCAGCGGCACGCATCTGGCCTTTCTCGACGATGACGACTGGTGGGACAAGGACTTCCTGCGCGAGGCCTGGGCGGTGCTGCAGGCCGAGGGCGCGCGCTGCGTCTATGGCCGCAAGGATGTGTTCCGCGACGGTCGCATCGCCCGCTACAAATGCCCGAGCCCCGAGACGCTCACCATCCCCGTCCTGCTGCGCCGCAATCCGGGCACGGGGGGGATCAACCTGCTGATCGAGAAGGCGCTGTTCTGGCGGATCGGAGGATTTGACGAGTGGCTGATCGTCGGGGAAGACATATCGCTGCCGCTGGAAGTGCTCAGGACCGGGGAGCGGATCGCCGTCGCCCCGGCGGCCGCCGCAATCGTGCGGCAGCATGATGGCGGACGCTTGACCGGCAGATTTATGGTCCGCTCCCGGCGTGTGTGGAAGTACCGGCGCCTTCTGGGCTGGCGGGAGACGGCGCAGAAACTTCTCAGGAATCTCTACCGCTCTGCGCGCGGTGCGATCAGGTCGCCCTTTGACGGCAGGAGGGCCTGAGCCGGTGCGCCTGATCGCGCGCAACCTGTGGCAGAGCATGTCGACCCAATGACCAGTCCAATGACCGGAGAAACCGCGATGAACCGCTCGGCAAGGCAATCGACCGCACCGCGTATGCTGGATCGGGCGACGCTGGATAAGTTCCTTTACTTTGGCTATGTGCCAAGGCCGATGCCGTCGCGCCGGGTCTTCGAGCGGCTGACGCGCGGCCTGCCGGTTGCGCTGCCGGATGACGAAAATGCCCTCATCGATCATGCCGAGGCGCTGCTTGACGATATAATCGGCGATATCGCAAGGCAGTATGCAGACAGGGAGATCGTCGTTCCCATCAGCGGCGGCCTCGATTCCCGCTGCATACTGGCCATGCTGATGCGCCACCGCCCACCCGAGCGGATCCATACCGTGACCATCGGCACCCCCGGAACACTCGACTTCGATCTCGGCAACCGTGTTGCGAAATGGGCCGGAACGCAGCATGTCGCAATCGACGCCACACAGGTTCCGATAACGGTTGACGCCCTGACGGAAATAGCCGCGAAGAGCGATGCTCCCTTGAGGATCATGAGTTTTTTCATGCTCCACCAGGCGCTTCAGGCCTTTCCGAAGGACCACGTGTTTCTGACAGGGTTTCTTGGTGGTCCGCTTGCTGGTTCACACTTTCCCGATGACAAGGACAAAACTTTAGATTTGGGCCGAGAATACTTTATTGCAAAGAACAGATATAATAAGACAGGTGTTGAAATTGCCAACGAGGAATTTCTCTTCCAAGATATTTGGTTCTATGAATCCTCGGTTATGACTCCGGCTGAGCAAATGGACTTATTTATACGTCAGAGAAATTTCATACTGCCTCTCTTTCGGTATGGTAGGCGAAAATGCGTCCACCCGTTTACAGAAAGAAAATGGATTAATTTCTGGATTTCTCTTGACCTAAAGCATCGATGCGGCTTGTCACTTTACAAGAAGATGATAATTAGAAGTTTTCCAGAAGCCTTCAGCCTGCCAGTCAAAAATAATGGCGGCTATAAACTTACCGCATCCAGAGTGCGCACGCTTTCGTCAGTCGTTCGACGAGGAATCCAAAAGGTTTCTCGTCACTTCGCTACCTCGGGCGCAAGCCATGTCAGGCCGGGTGTGAACTATCTGGATTACGAGCTGGCCTTTTGTAGTCACTGCGACCTCCAAGAAGTCACAACTGTGCTACTCTCGAGAATTGAGCGCGAGGAACATCTACAACACCTTGAGCCTATGCGCCTTTTTCATGAACATCAGGCAGGCGAGGCAAATCACGAGCGCGCATTACTGGCACTTCTTGGGATCGGGGCATTTCTCATTGTGCAAGATCGCAACGGATCACGCCCGAGTATGAATGTTCGCGGTGTGCAAGCTGGTGACAGAGACGATGCGCGATCTTAACGAGAACCGTCCCGCATGACATTCAGGTCGATCATGTCGCGCCTCGTCCATCGCCTGCGCGGGAACGCTGATGCGCCCCGCAGCCCGAATTTCTTTGACCTTTCCGATCTCCACCCCATCGGAAACATGCGTGGCGGTTTGATCACCAACAAGGCCGGGCGGGCGGTGCTCCGGGCGCGTCACCGGGGGCGCGATGTGAAGCTTTACGAGGCGCATTCGCCGCAACACGCGCGGTTCATCGCAGCCGTCAGCGCGGCGCTGCCCGATCTTTTCCCCGAAGTGCTGGAGTTGCGCGGGGCCTGGGTGATGGCGGAGTGGATCGAGGGCCGCCCGCCAGAGGGCGCGATTCAGGAGCGGCAGGCCGAGGCGCTCAGGCGCATTCATGCGTTGCCGCCCGAGGACCTGCCTCCGGCCGGGTTCTGCTATCTGCGCGATTTCCTGCTGCCGCGCTATCTGCGCGCCGCGGCCCTTGCCGGCGAGGCGAGCACTCTGGACGCGATCGCCGCGCAGACCGAGAGCGCCGGCGATGCCCGCATCGTGATGCACCCCGACCTGTCGCCCGACAACCTGCTTCGGGCCGCCGATGGCCGACTGGTCTGCATTGACAACGAGTTGCTCTGCACCGGCAGATTGCCGCTGCTCGATCTGTGCAACGCCATGCGCCCCCTAGGTCAGGATCAGCGCAACCGCCTTGCCGCGACCTGGTTCGAGGGAGCACCGCCCGCGCAGGATCAAATCGAGCGCACGGCGAAGGCATGGATGATGCGCGAGGCGGGTTCCGCCTTCATCACCGGGCGCATGTCGAACTGCGCGAAAATGATTTCGGCATCGAAAGGCGAGCTTGTCGCAAAGCTCCCCTTTGCCGGCACCATAGACCGCACAGGCCCATGAACAAACTGTTCTACCTCTCACAATCACGCCTTCCTTCGCGCGCGGCCAACTCTGTCCATGTGATGAAGATGGCGCAGGCCTTCGCTCGCACTGGTCTGAACGTGTCGCTTTCCGCGCGGGCGGGAGAGGGGGCAATGCCGTCCGAAATGCTCTGCCGGCATTACGGGGTGGAGCCGGTCTTCGATCTGCATGTCATCGATCCGGGTGGTCTGCCCAGGCCTGCCGTCCGCTACACGATCTCGGCCCTTCGGCGGGCCCGGCGCGCGGGAGCCTCGATGATCTATACGCGTCATCCCGGTTCGGGGTTTCTTGCCGAGGTGTTTGGCTGGCGCGCGGTGGTCGAGCTGCATATGCCCGATGCCGGCCGCGCGATGCGTGCCTATCTGCGCGTGGCGCGGCGGCCGCTTGTGGTGGTCATCACCGAGGCGCTGCGCCGGAAGGTCATTGCCGATCTGGGCGTTGACCCGAATGCGGTGATCGTGGCGCCAGACGGGGCCGACCCCATGCCGCCAGAGGTTCGGCCCGCCCTGCCGCCCGCAGCGCCGGGGAGGCTGCGCGTGGGGTTTCTGGGGCACCTCTATCGCGGCAAGGGGATGGAGGTGATCTCGGCCATTGCGCCGCGATGCCCCTGGGCGGATTTCGAGATCGTCGGCGGCACAGACGAAGACATCGCGCGTTGGAGGGCAAAGCTGGATGAGCTGCCAAATCTGCGCTTTCACGGCTATGTGCCGCACGCGCAGACACCGGCCTATCTGAAGAGTTTCGACGTGGCATTGCTGCCCAACCAGAGATTTGTCGGGGGGGTGGGGGGGAGCCGAAACATCAGCCAGTGGACCTCGCCGCTGAAGGCCTTCGAATACATGGCGGCGGGCTTGCCGATCATTGCCTCCGACCAGCCCAACCTGCGCGAGGTTCTGGAGCATGAGGTCAACGCACTGCTTTGCCCGCCCGATGATGTGGCCGCCTGGTGCCAGGCGCTGGAGCGGTTGCGCGAAAATCAGGGGCTTCGTGCCGGGCTGGGGAGAACAGCAAGCCAGCTTTTTGCAGAGCGTTACTCCTGGCAGGCGCGCGCCCGCCGGCTGAAGGATGCCGTTTTCGATTGCGGTTCACAATGACGACGAAGCACCGTCTTTCAGGGCGCGGGGTACGTCCACAAGGAGCACAGAGCCAGTGACTTCGACCATTGCCGCATCTAGCGCGCTATCTCGATGCCCTGATCAGCTGACATCAGGCACCGTCTCGCCAGCGGTATGGAACGCGCCGCGCCGGAATGAATGGATAGACAGGCAAGGCCATAGCCAGTGAAAACCCTGCATCTGATCAACTCGACCCGCTCGGGCGGCGGTGCGCAGGAAATGCTGAGAAAGCTGGTGTGCCACCGGCCCGCTTCGGTCGAACACCGGGTGATGACCCTGTTCACGCCGCCTGACACGCCGCTAACGGTCACGCCCGATCACTGCCTGGGGCTGCGCGGGCCTATGGGCCTGCCCGCCGCAGTGCGCCGGATGCGGGCGCTCATGCGCCGCGAGGTGCCGGATGTGATCGTAAGCTGGATGTATCATTCCAGCCTGCTGGCCACGATTGCGGCGCCGCGCGGGCGCAGACTTATCTGGAACATGCGCCATTCGCTTGAGGATATCTCGGTCGAAAAGCCGGCGACTAGGCTGGTGATCCGTGCCTGCGCACGGCTGTCGCGCTGGCCCGACGCCACAATCTATTGCGCCGAGGCAGCGGTTCCCCAACACGCCGCGATCGGCTTTCACGACCGCCGGGCCGCGGTCATTCCCAATGGTTTTGACACCGGGTTCTTCCAGCCACTTGATGCCGGGGCACGGCGTGCCTGGCACCAGAAACTGGGTGTGCCCGAGGGCGCGTTTCTGGTGGGCAATGCCGGACGGTTCCATCCGATGAAGAATCATCGCGGCCTGCTCGCGGCTTTCGCGGCGGTTGCCGCTGAGCGGCCCGACCTCCATCTGCTGCTGGCGGGGCGCGGGATTGATCCAGACAACACGGCGCTTGTCTCGGAGATACAGTCGCTTGGCCTTGAGGCCCGCGTGACCCTTGCGGGGCTGCAAGATGACATGCCCGGTTTTCTGGGCGCGCTCGACCTTTATGTCTCGGCCTCCCTTTGGGGCGAGGGCTTTCCCAATGTGATCGGCGAAGCGATGGCCTGCGGCACCCCGGTGCTGGCGACCGATGTCGGGGATTCTGCGCGGATCGTGGGCGATGCGGGTTTTGTCGCGGAAAGCGCCACGCCCGAGGCTATCGCCGCCGCCCTGCGCTGGGCTGTCGAGACAGCGGACAAGGGCTGGGAAAACCTCCGCTCGGCGGCGCGTAATCGGGTGATGGAGGCCTTCTCTCTTCCAGCCGTGACCCGTCAATACGAAGAGTTCCTGATGCAGATCGCAGGGCGCTGATCTTGGAAACCGCCGTCGCACTCGCCGCGAGCCTGGCCTATCTGCTTGGCCTCGGCTTTCTTTGCGCGCGGAATCCC
>NZ_QNVJ01000087.1 GCF_003350345.1 Alkalilacustris brevis | reverse complement strand
CGCTTGATCGGTTTCACGCCGCCCGGGACGCTTGCGGCCCGGGCATGCGCCCGCCCGCCCCTCAGGCGGGCGCATCCGCGCCCCCCTCGGGCGAGCGCATGCCCTCTGATCGAAAGAAGACGAGAATAATTCAACGCAACACGCTAAATGCCCCTGCCCCGCTCAATCCGCCTGCAGCAGCCCGCGCACCCGCGCAACCCCGGCGTCTACCCAGGAGGCATCATCGCGTGCCTCCACGTTCAGCCGCACCAGCGGCTCGGTATTCGACGGCCGCAGGTTGAAGCGCCAATCGGGGAAGGACAGGCTCAGCCCGTCGGTTTCATCGCATTCCAGCGCCTCGGGCGCCAATGCCTCGGACACCCGCGCCAGCGCCGCCGCCGGATCGGCAAGCGTGAAATTGATCTCGCCCGAGGAGGGGAACCGCGCCCGGCGGCTGGCCACCAGATGCGACAGCCGCTGCCCGCTGTCAGACAGCAACCCGGCCACCATCAGCCAGGGAATCATGCCGCTGTCGCAGCATACGAAATCGCGAAAATAGTGATGCGCGGAAATCTCGCCGCCATAAATCGCGCCGCAATCGCGCATAGCCTGTTTCAGGAAGGCATGCCCGGTGCGCGTCTGCACGGGCACGCCGCCGCCCTCGGCCACCGCATCGAGCGTGTTCCACACCACGCGCGGATCATGCACGATGCACGCCCCCGGCTCGCGCGCCAGGAAGACCGTGGCCAGCAGCCCCACGACGTATTCGCCGGGCACGAATTCGCCCTGGTCATCGAACAGGAAGCAGCGGTCGAAATCGCCATCCCAGGCCACCCCGAAATCGGCCCCCGCCGCGCGCACCGCCTCGGCCGTGGGGGCACGGTTTTCCGGCAAGAGCGGATTGGGCACACCATTGGGGAAATGCCCGTCAGGCTCATGATGCAGGCGGATGAACTCCAGCGGCGCGCCCTGCGCGGCCAGTGCCTCGGCAATGGCGTCGAAGGTCGGCCCGGCGGTGCCGTTGCCCGCGTTGACGACGATCTTCATCGGGCGCAGAGCCGCCACATCGACCATGCCCACCACCCGCGCCACGTAAGCCGCGCGCGCGCCCTCGGCTTCAAGGCGCGTCCCGCCGCCGGCATCGGGGCCGAAATCGGACGCCTCGGCCAGGCGCTGCAAGGCCGCCAGGTCCTCCTGGCTCAGCGGGGCCGAGCCTGCGCGCACCATCTTCATGCCGTTGTATTCCGGCGGGTTGTGCGAGGCGGTGATCTCGATCCCCCCGTCGGCGCCGAAATGCGAGGTGGCGAAATACACCTCCTCGGTGCCGCAAAGCCCCAGATCGAGCACCTCGACCCCCTCGCGCATCAGCCCCCGCGCCGTGGCGTCGAGCAGCACCTCAGATGACAGCCGGCAATCGCGGCCGATCACCACCCGCCGCGCATCCAGCAGCTGCGCAAAAGCGCGGCCCACATGCTCGGCGATATCCTCGTCGAGATTTTCGCCCAGCCGACCGCGAATGTCATAGGCCTTGAAACAGGTCATCTCGCGCATACGCATCCCTCCCCGACCGGTGCGGCGGTGCCCCTCGCATGACTAGCGGAAATCGCACTCCCGCGCCACCCGCAGCGGCGGGCCACAGGCTGCGGATTGCCTTGACCCCTTCGGCGGATGTGATACCCCTTCGCGCCGGCGGGCCTGTAGCTCAATTGGTTAGAGCAGAGCGCTCATAACGCTTTGGTTGGGGGTTCGAGTCCCTCCGGGCCTACCACCGCAAGTGCTTGATGCCAGGACGTGTTGCGTTGAATTGGACTCGTCCGGCTCCGACCAGAGGGCATGCGCTCGTCCGAGGGGCGCGCGCTGGCAGTGGCTGGATCGTCACGGGCTTGCCCGAGGAAGCCGTGGATTTCCTGCCTGGTTTGGCCCAAGGGTTTGCGCCTCAAACCCTTGGGCGAAATTTGAACTCGGCGTATCCTTCGACGCCTGAGCTGAACACCTGGTCCCGAAAATCACCGCAGGCGGAAGTCGACACCCGGCAGGCCTGTCACCCACCCCTTTACATGATCGCCCTTTGCGATGGCACCGACACCCTCGGGTGTCCCGGTCATGATGATATCCCCCGCCCGCAGCCGCATCAGGCGCGACAGGTAAGCGATAACCTCTTCGGTCTTCCAGATCATCTGCGCGAGATCACCTTTCTGGCGCAGATCGCCGTTGACCGACAGCCCGATCTCACCTTGTGACATGTCGCCGGCGTTT
Organism: Alkalilacustris brevis; assembly: GCF_003350345.1. GTDB lineage: Bacteria > Pseudomonadota > Alphaproteobacteria > Rhodobacterales > Rhodobacteraceae > Alkalilacustris > Alkalilacustris brevis. The sequence continues at coordinate 7,061 of NZ_QNVJ01000087.1, read as the reverse complement.
TCGACCGGGACCAGCGGTGAACAGGGGGCCGATGCGTCGAATCCCTTCGACATGTCCCACGGCCGGCCCATCTTCTTGGCTTCGCTCTGCATGTCGCGGCGGGTCAGATCGACACCCACACCATAGCCGAAGATGAGCTTCGACGCCTCCTCGACCGGCACGTCGACACCATCGGCTTTCAGTGCGACGATCAACTCGATCTCGTGGTGCAGGTCCTGCGTTGCGGGAGGATACGGAACATCGCCGGTACCGGAAACGACCGCATCGGCGGGCTTGGTGAAAAAGAACGGCGGCTCGCGATCGGGATCGTGCCCCATTTCGCGGGCATGGGCCGCGTAGTTGCGCCCCACGCAATAGACCCGGCGGATGGGGAAGAAGGCTGTCTCCCCCTGTATTGGCATCACGGTCTGCTCGGGGCGCTCGAATATCAGAGGGGTATCCACGTCTCACTCCTTTTGTGCCGCAAACCAAATGGTCAACTGACGTCGCGCCCGTGTTGCGGCCGATCCCGCGGCGTCAGGCCGGCCGCGCCATCACGGCGCGGCCGGTGTTTGCAAGGCTCAGTTCGAATCCCCGCCCATCGCGGCTTCCACCACGGGGGCATAGCTTTCCAACTGGCTCTCGATAAAGGCCGTGAACGCTTCGGGCGACTCGCTGCTCAGCGGCTCGGCGCCCGCGCGGCGCAGCGCCTCGCGCACATCATCGTCGTTCTCGATCATGTCGCTCAGTTCAGCGTGCAGCTTTTCCACGATCTCGGCCGGCGTACCGGCAGGGGCCACATAGCTCAGCCAAAGGGCCGCTTCATAGCCCTCGATGCCTTCCTCCTCGACCGTCGGCACATCCGGTATCTGCGGCATCCGGTTGCGCGTGCCGACCGCCAGCGCGACGACCTCACCGCTCTGGATTGCCGAGAAACCTGCAGGGAAGCTGACAAAGGTGAATTCGACTTCGCCGCCCATCACCGCAGTCATTGCCGGGCCGTTCCCTGAGTAGGGGATGTGCTCGGCTTCGACGCCGGTGGCGTCCTTGAACATCTCGACCGCCAGATGGGTCGTCGAGCCCACGCCCGCAGATGCGTGGTTCATCTCGCCCGGGTTTTCCAGCCCGTAGTCGATGATGTCCTGCATTGATTCGAACATTGAATCGGCCCGAACGACCAAGACGTACGGCGTCTCGGCGATCAGGCTGATATGCTCGAAATCATCGACCGGGTGATATTCGGGCTCGTGCACGAGGTGGCCGATGATATGCGTGCTGGTGGTGGCCACCGACAGATGGTAGCCATCCGGGTCCGCATTCGCCGCGACCGTGGTGCCGACGGTGCCTCCTCCGCCGCCGCGGTTCTCCACGACGATCGGCACCCCGAGACGTTGCGACAACGGCTCGGCCACCGTGCGCCCGACAATGTCGGTCGAGCCGCCCGCGCCGAAGGGCACGTTCAGCATGATTTCGCGTTCCGGATAGTCGGCCACTGCCATCCCCGCACTCAGGGTAACGGCAGCGATCGGCAGCGCTGTGAGAATGCGTCTACGCGTGTGCATGTCTCTTCTCCTCCACTTTCGACCGAGCGATGGATGCCAGGCCGAGAGCCGGCCCCTATGGCGGCGGCCGGTCGTCACCGCCGCGACAATTTCCGGGTCAGGCGTCACTTGCCTGCCCCGTCTGGTGCGGGACCACGGCGGCTGCGGAACCACCGCAGGACCGACGGCACCGCAACAAGCAGCAGGAACCCCGCCCCGAGCATCACGAAGAACAGGCTGATGGGCCGCTCTATGAAGATCATCGGATCGCCCCGTGACAGCAGCAGGGAGCGGCGCAGGTTGTCCTCGAGCAGCGGCGCCAGAACCAACCCCAGCAAAAGCGGGGCCGCCTCGCAGCGCAACTTGAGAAGCAGAAAGCCCAGCAGCCCGAATCCGACCGTCAGATAGACGTCGAAGGAATCGAGGTGCAGGCTGTACATGCCAATGCCGATGAAGCTGAGGATAGCCGGGAACATCCACGAATAGGGCATCGACAGCATCTTTACCCAGATCCCCACCAGCGGCAGGTTGAGAATCAACAGGAAAAGGTTGCCGATCCAGAAACTCGCGATCAGCCCCCAGAAGAAATCCGGGTTCTCGGTGACGATCTGCGGCCCCGGCACGAGGCCGTGGATCAGCATTGCGCCAAGCATGATCGCCATTGTCGCATCGCCCGGAATCCCCAGCGACAACGTCGGAATGAACGAGGTTTGCGCGGCGGCGTTGTTGGCGGCCTCGGGCGCTGTGAGCCCTTCCATGGCCCCCTTGCCGAAACGGCTGGGATCCTTGGCCACGCGCTTTTCCAGCGCGTAGGCGGCGAAGGTGCTGATTGCCGGCCCCGCGCCGGGCAGGATGCCGAGGGCCGCGCCCAGCAGCGTGCCGCGCAGCGTCGAGAAGCGGGCATCCTTGAGATCCTTCCGCGTCGGGATGAGATCGCGCCAGGGAACCCGGCCGGTGAAGCTTTGCCGCCGCTCTCCCAACGCGAGGTTGTTGATGACCTCGGCCAGCCCGAACAGGCCGATGATGACGATCACGAAACTGAGGCCCTCGTACAGGCTTGCCACGCCAAAAGTGTATCGGGGCGCGCCGGTGGTCAGGTCTAGCCCGACCATGCCCATCAGCAGGCCGAACACCATCATGGCCAGCCCCTTGATGATCGACCCGCTGACAAGGACTGACGCCGCGATCAGCCCCATCACCATGAGCGAGAAATATTCCGGCGATCCGAAATTGAGGGCAAAGCGGGCGAGTGGCGGCGCAAAAGCGGCGATGAGAAGGATCGCCACGCAGGCCGAGAAGAAAGAGACCAACGTCGTCATGACCAGCGCAGGCCCGGCGCGGCCCTGTTTTGCCATGGGGTGACCGTCGAGCGCCGCCATGAGGGATGCTGCCGTTCCCGGCAGGTTCAGCAGGATGGCGGTGGTCGATCCACCATACATCGCGCCGTAATAGATGCCGGCGAGCATCACGATCCCCTCGATGGGAGGAAGGTGGAACGTGATCGGCAGGAGAAGGCCAATCGTGGCCAGTGGCCCGATGCCGGGCAGCACACCGATGAAGGTGCCGAAGGTGACGCCGATCAGGCAGTAGAGCAGCGTGGACGGCGACAGCGCGACACCAAAGCCGTGGGCGAGGTTTGCCAGAAGTTCCATGATCAGGGCCAGACCTGAAGCGAGAGGCCAATGCCGTAGCGGAACACGGCGACGCTCAAGGCCGACATGAAAGCAGCGATGATCAGCGTTGTGACCCAGGTCAGGCGCGGGTCGGCGAAGGACGAGATGATCACCAGCCCGGTGATCGACAGCACCAGCCCGAGGCTGGGCAGTGCCGCACCGAAGAACACGAGCGACACCGTGACAGCCGTGGCGGCACGCACCGTCGACCAGATTTCGAAGCGGCGATCTGCGGCATCCGACACCGCCGCGGTCCGGGGCGCCTCTTCCGGGCCTGTCATGAGGGCGAGGCTTTTCAGCACTATGATCGCACCCAGGACCAGCAGGATCACACTGAGCGCAATGGGCAAGAAGCCCGGACCCATCCGGCGGGCGGTGCCGGGTTCGTAATCCATGGCGAGGACGTAAGCGGCAATGCCAACCCCGGCAAAGAGGATCCCCGACCAGAAATCCGCCGGCTTCGCTATCCGTATTTGCATGGCCGCCCCCCTCATTTTTAACCAATTCGCCACATTTTGGCCTATTGGATGCAACCAATCAATAAGTTGGCGCGATGTCAAGCTGCAGCCATTCAGCCGAAAGGCCGCCGCGGCGCGCGGCGGGAGCATCGGCTCAGTCTGTCACAGGGGTAGGAGGCGGCGGAGGTTTCTACTTCTCAAGAAGCCGCTGCGCGACGGTTCGCAGGTGCTTCTGCATGGCAATCTCCGCGCCGTCCAGGTCGCGCTCGCTGATTGCCGTGACGATGGCTTCATGCTCGGCGAAGGAATGATGGTCGGCGGGGGGACGGTCGGGAATCTGGCGCAGCCGCCCCCAGACCACGGCCCGGCGGACAGCATTGAGACCATCGAAAATGGCAAGCAGAAGCTTGTTGGCGGATGCCAGCGCGATGACCCGGTGCAGCGCATTGTCCTGAACTTCATACTGCCGCCAGGTGTCGGCGTCCCTGCCCAGGTTCATGTGCATGGTCATCGCCGCAACATCTTCCTGCGTTGCGTGAAGCGCCGCTTCGCGGGCCAGCAAGGGCTCGATGAGGATACGGGTGCGCATGACCTCGTTCGGGCTGGTCCTGTGCTGAATGCTGGGAAGGCTGAGCATGTCGTCAAGCGGCTTGGTGCCGACAAACGTGCCCTTGCCGACATGGCGCCAGATGGCCCCTTCCTTCTCCAGTACCGACAGGGCCTTGCGCAGATCCCCGCGCGTGACGCCCAGCTTCTCGCACAGGATCCGTTCGGGGGGCAGACGGTTCTCCTGCTCAGGATCATTCTGCGCAAGCCAGGCCCGCAGTTGAACCAGCGCGCCGTGGCTCTTGGCATTCGTCTGTGTCTGCATTCAGCCCGACCTTACCTCGACATGACGGCCGCTTACCTAAGCTGACGCGCGGAGCCTGTCAAACCAGCGTGACCAATGTTGCCACAATGTTAACCAATCCGGCAAGATGCGCCGGGAAGTTCTCTGCCGCTGAACTTTTCTCCAACTGCGGCTGGAGCCCGGTTGCTGTTTGCGCCAATCAGCGGGAGTTGAGCGATCACCCGGCGCGCGGCGCTTTCCTCTCGCGCAGCGGGTCGGGCATCACTCAGCGACACAACCATGACGGGCCAGGGCAGGTTATCATCGCCGCCGGTCATTCGCCGCGCGCGCCTTTCTCCTAAGGAATGCAACTTCCCTCCCGCACATACTGAAAACGTTTAGCGCAACGACCGTGGCGGATCAAACCACGCCCCTCACCCTCACACCAGCCCGAGCACGCCGATAACCGCGGCCACAGCCAGGATCAGCACCGGCGGGGCACGCGTGGCCAGGGCGGCCGTGGCGGCGGCAAACGTGATCGCATAGCTTACCCAGCTTACTGCGGCGGTATTGATCAGAAGCCAGGCGCTGGCCACCATCAGCCCGATGGTCAGCGGTGCCAGCCCCATTTGCAGCGTGCGGAACCAGCGCCTTTCGCCCCAGGCGTTCCACAGCCGCGCGGCAAGCGTCGCCACGATCACCGGCGGCAGGGTAAACACCACCGTGGCAATCACCCCGCCGGGAATACCCGCCATGTGCCAGCCGATGAGCGAAACGAACAGCGTGTTTGGCCCCGGCGAGGCCTGCGCCAACGCGAAAAGCGTCGCAAAATCGGCGGCCGTCATCCAGCCCTGGGTGGCGACGACAAGGCGGTGCAACTCGGCCAGGATCACGTTGACCCCGCCGATCGCCATCAGCGAATAGCCCGCCAGATAGCCCAGAAGCTGCAGGAAATCCTCAGTCATGCCGCCGCCGCCCCGCCAGATAGGCCAGAAACACGCTGAGCGGCCCCAGCGTGAAGATCACCAGCACCAGCGGCAGCGACAGCACCGCAATGGCCGCCACCGCCAGCACCACCACCGTCATGGCGCGCGCCTGGGTGATCACCGGCCAGAGCAGCTTGGCCGTCACCGCGCTGATCAGCCCCGCTGCCGCCGCAGCCACCGCGCGGAAGGCGTTGCGCACCGCCTCGACATCGCTGAACCCCGCATAAAGCGTCGCCAGGCTCAGCACGATGCAGATGGGAAAGGCCATCAGCCCCACCAGGCTGGCCGCCGCACCGCGCAGCCCGGCACCGCGCATTCCGAACACCACCGCGAAGTTCACGACGTTCGGGCCGGGCAGCACCTGGCACATCGCCAGGATCTCGGTGAACTCGGTGACAGTCAGCCATTTGCGCCGCTCGATCAGCTCGTGATAGGCCATCGGCAGCACTCCGCCAAAGCCGGTCGCGCCGATATAGCCCCAGCAGCGCAGCATCTCCAAGGGGCTGATCGAACGGTTGGCAGGCCCGGTGCGCTCGGTTTCAGGCATGCCGTTTTCCCTGCCGCAATATCTGGTAAGAAAACATATAATCAGCCATGCTTGAAATCCCCGGTCCGGTCGTGAAATCGCGGCGCGGGCTGGCGACCCCGCCCTCGCCCGGCCTCGCCCCCTGCCTACGCCTCCGCTTCGGGAAGGTCCAGAGCATACCGTTGCATACCGCCATCCATTTCGCGCCCTTCGGCACGGCTCACGGCCTCTGGCCCTGCTTGGATGTCAGATCCGCACGCGGGCGAAGCCCTCGCGCAAGGTGGCCGACCAGTCCTCGGACATGGCGGCGAACCGGGGATCGCCAGCCTCGATCCTGCGGCTCAGGCCGACGCGGCAGGCATCGCGTTCGATCACCACCAGATCAAGCGGCATCCCGACCGAGAGATTCGAGCGCAGGGTCGAATCCATCGACAGCAACACCGCCTTCTGCGCGTCATTCAGGCCGGTCTCGGGGGTGACGACCCGGTCAAGGATGGGCTTGCCGTATTTGTGCTCGCCGATCTGCAGATAGGGCGTGTCCTCGGTGGCCTCGATGAAATTTCCCTCGGGATAGATCAGGAACATCCGCATCGCGCCGCCGCGCCGCTGCCCCGCCACGATCATCGTGGCGCTGGCCGACTGTTTCATGGTGGCCATCTTCTCATGCACCTCGGCGCCCACCGACAGCAGGGCGCGCCCGACGATATCAGCCACCTGCAGCATCGTATGCGCTCGCATGATCGAGCTTTTCTCGTCGGCGTCAGGGTCTTCGACAGCCTCCTGCAGCCGTGCCATCGTGGTTTGCGTAACCGAAAGGCTGCCGGCGGTCATGATCGCGATCACGCGCTCGCCCGGCTCCTCGAAAAGGAACATCTTGCGATAGGTCGAGATATTGTCGAGCCCGGCATTGGTGCGCGTGTCCGACAGCAGCACCATCCCCGCCTTCAGCAAAAGCCCCACACAATAGGTCACGTTTTTCCCCAGCCGCCTGTCACTGCAACCCGCCCGGTCTATTGCTGCGCCGCGCCGACCGCAACAGCGACTTCCAGATGCTCGGCCCCGTTGCCGC
>NZ_QNVJ01000002.1 GCF_003350345.1 Alkalilacustris brevis | reverse complement strand
TGGCGAGTGTCGGGCGGTCAGCCCGGAGGGCACGGGCGGCGCTCGCCCGAGGGGGGCGCTGAAAGCGCCCGCCTGGGGGGCGGGCGGGCGCTGCCCGTGCCTGCGCCACGGGCGGGAAAAACTGGCAACTCACTGTGCTCTTCACCTCTGCCCCCTCACAGCTGAAACGCCCGCTTGCGGAAACGCTGGCGGATCAGTTCGGCCAAGGTGTTGATGACGAAGGTCATGATGAAAAGCGTCAGCGCGGCCAGGAACAGCACCCGGTAGTTGGTGCCGTCCTTCACCGCCTCGGGCAGCTCGATGGCGATATTGGCGGAAAGCGTGCGCAGCCCCGAGAATATGTTCCATTCCATGATCGGCGTATTGCCGGCAGCCATGACCACGATCATGGTTTCGCCCACGGCGCGGCCCATGCCCATCATTACCGCCGAAAAGACGCCAGAGGCCGCAGTGGGCAACACGATCCAGATTGCCGTCTGCCAAGGCGTGGCGCCGGTGGCCAGGCTGCCCGCGCGCAGATGGCCCGGCACGGCGTTCAGCGCATCCTCGGCCAGCGTGTAGATGTTGGGAATGACCGCGAAGGCCATGACGAACCCCACCACCAGCGCGTTGCGTTGCTGGTAGCTGTCAACAAAGCCGCCGCGCGGGTCATACCCGACCAGCGTGAGCGCGGCAGCCACCAGATAGCTCAGGGCGAGCGCGGCAAAGAGCGTCGCCACCCAGCGCAGCGCATCCAGCCGCCCGGCTGCCGCGCGCGGCAGCGCCCGCATCCGCTCGCGCGCCCTGTGGCCCAGCGTGCGCCGGTAGGCGATGGCGACAGTGATATAGGAGAGCGGCAGAAGGATCAGGAACATGAAGGGCGTGCCGGTGCCGATGCGCCCGCTCGTCCAGGCCTTGAAATCGCCGTAGAACAGCAGATCCTCGAAGGACGGCCCGATCATGTAGGCAGCCCAGGCCGTCACCATGATGGCCACGCCCATCAGCACGAATTTGGGAAAGCCATCAAAGCGCAACACCACCGCCGGCGGCAGCATCTGCCAGGTAAAGGCGCCGATCATCAACCCCAGCGGCACCGCGATGAAGCCCAGCAGCACCGCCGCGATCCATTCCTCGACAATGGGCGCGAGCACCAGCGCCGCGATGAAGCCCAGCACCACGGTGGGCAGGCTTTCCATCATCTCCATGGTCGGCTTGACGGTGGCGCGCACCGAGCGGTGCACGAATTCCGAGGTGTAGATCGCCGCCATCAGCGCGATGGGGGTGGCGAAAAGCATCGCGTAGAACGCGGCCTTCATCGTGCCGAAGATCAGCGGCACCAGCGAATACTTCGGTTCGGCCAGGTCGGTGCCGGCCGTGGATTGCCAGACGAAATCGGGCGCGCCGTAGCCCTCGTACCAGATGCGGCTGAACAGAACGCCCAGCGTGACCTCGGGGTGGCGCTGGGTGTATTGCCAGGCTTCCACCTCACCGCCCTGACTGACCAGCATCACCCCGTTCGAGCGCGGAAAGATCATCGCGCTGGATTGCGTGGTCACGTCGCCCGAGCGCTGCAGTTCGAACAGCACCTGATCCGACGTCGAGTGATAGATCCAGACATTGCCCAGTTCATCGACGGCCGAGAATTCCTTTTGCCGCTGTGCCTCGGACAGGTCCACCACTGCGGCGGGCATCGGCGCATGGCTGCGCGCGCGCACCAGTTCGCGACCGTCGGTTGTGGTGTCGGTGCCGGTCTGCAGCCGGAAGAAGACATTGACCGAGCCATCCTCGCCGCCGACAACAAGGCTTTCCTCGCCGCTGAGAAAAGTCATCGCGGTGACGGCCACGCCCGCGTCGGCCACGCGGCGGCGCTCGGCCAGGGTAGGGTTGTTCATGTCGCGCAGATCATAGCGAATGACATAGCCGTCATCGGTGGAGACGATCGCGCGGTCGGCACTGCCGGAAAGCAGGACACCCGTCACACTCACACCCGCGTCCAACCCCAGCTCGGGCAGGTCAACGGTGGTGGTGCTTACGGTTTCCTGCCCCGTCATCATGTTGATCTGCACGGTCGAGCGGCTTACCCGCACCTGCCCCGCCGCATCCACAGTAGCGAAGGCCAGCGTGGGCCGTTCGCGCGTGCCGCCGATGCGGTAGTCGATGGCGATGATCGGATGTTCGGAAATGGCCTCGGGCGCGGCCAGTTCAGTCACGGCGGAAAGCGTGCGGAAATCGCCGGTGCCCACCTCGGTGAAGACGCGGCCATCCAGCATACGGTCGCGCGCGTCCAGATCACTCAGCCCCTCGGGCAGGTTGCGCCGTGCGGTGGCCCGTGCTTCAAAGCCTGTGGTGGCAAAGCGCACCGTGCCGTCATCGAAGCCCAGCGCCACCCGGTCGCGGCCCAGCGTGCCCGACACGGCGGTCACTTCGGCGCCATTGAAATCGAACTGCGCGCGCGAAACCTCCGTGCCGGTCGGCACATGATAGGTGATCACGCGGCCCCCGGCGGCGATGACCGAGCCCAGCGTCTGATACTCGTCGCCATTGACCCAGATCACATCCTGCCCGGTGTCCAGTTGGTAGCGGACATTGCCCAGCAGTTCGCCGCCATCAAGAAGCGGCATCACCACCCTGAACAGAAACACCATGATCCCCAGAACGGCCACGATCACCATGAGCCCGCCCACGGTGATCACGCCGCCCGCGATCCTTTCGCCCCAGATCACGCTGCGCCGGGTCTCCATGCTGCGCCGGCGCTTGCGCCCGGCGATGGCCTCGGCCGATTGCGATGATTTCAGGTCGGTCGTGCTGTCTGACATGGTGTTCCTGCCCCGGCGGCGTGGATCGGAAAACGGGTGTTCTTTCAAAGGTGATCCGGGGCTGCGCGCAGCCCCGGACCCTGTTCATGCGCCTTGCGGCATCAGTTCAGGCCGAAGGTCGCGAGGTCCTGATCAGCGACCATCTTGACCAGCGGGAAGAAGCCCGCGCGCACCACGTCTTCCTGACCCTGCTGGCTGTAGACATAGCGGATGAACTCGGCGCGCACCGGGTCCAGATCCTGGTTCGGATCCTTGTTGACATAGATGTAAAGGAACCGTGCGAGCGGGTAGACCCCGGTCGCCGCCGCCTCGCCCTCGGGGGCGTAGCACTCCCCGTCAGCGCCGCGCAGCTCCACGGCCTTTACATCGGCGGTTGCGTAGCCGATGCCCGAATAACCGATTCCGTTGATGTCAGAGGCGACACCCTGGATCACGGTCGAAGAGCCGGGCTGCTCGCGCACCTCGGGGCTGTAGTCGCCGCCGAACAGCGCCACGTCGCGGAAGTAGCCATAGGTGCCCGAGGCCGAGTTGCGGCCATACATGGCGACGGGGCGGTTGGCCCATTCGCCGGTCGCGCCGACCTGGCCCCAGGTGGTGATCGCTGCATCGGCGCCGCCGTTGCGGGTCGAGGAGAAGATCGCGTCGACTTCCTCCATGCTCAGGCACTCGACCGGGTTGTCGATGTGGACGAACACGCCCAGCGCGTCGATCGCGCCACGGATCGGGGTGGGCTCATAGCCGTAGCGGGCTTCGAATTCCTCGATCTCGGTGCCGCGCATGGGGCGCGACATCGGGCCGAACTGGGCGGTGCCTTCCACCAGCGCGGGCGGGGCGGTGCCCGACCCGGCACCCTGGATCTGGATGGCGACGTTCGGGTACTGGGTGCGGAAGCCTTCCGACCACAGCGTCATCAGGTTGTTGAGCGTGTCCGACCCGATCGAGGTCAGGTTGCCCGACACGCCCGAGACGGGCTCGTATTCGGGCAGATTGGGATCGACCGACTGGGCATTGGCAGCGCCGGTCATCAGCACGGCGGCAGTCGCCATAAGGGCAGCAGAGCGTTTCATGTGAACTCCTCGAGTCTGTCTGCGTTGGTCGCGGCATCACGACTGGCACCCGAACTAGCGCCGGTTTGTTGCGGTATAGTCGCAGTTTGACGAAGGTTTTGTGACACGCGCCCCGGTTTCCGTCACAAAAGACCGAAAATATGCGTGCCGCGCGGCGTCCGTGTTAATCCCGGCTGCGATCGGATAGTTTTTGATCTAAGTCCCTGACTCGCGCGGCACCCTGCCGCCATCATTCATGCCGCCGTCATTCCGGAGTAAGCCGCCCGCATGGCAGAACGCGCGTCAAAAAAGGACCGCATCACGGTCGAAACGACCGCCGAGACGGCGCGCGTCACGCTGACCGGGGCGCTAGGCCTCGAATCGCTGCGCCGGCTCGAGGACGCGCTGCGCGCATTGCCCGCGGACCGCGCCGTGCATGTCGATCTGGCGGGGCTTGAGCGGCTGAATACCGCAACCGCCTGGTCACTGGCGCAACTGCAACGCCGGCAGGCCGCCGCCGGGCAGCCCTGCGAGATCACCGGCGTCGATGACGCAAGCCTCGCGCTGCTCGAGTCGGTCGCGCAGGCCCTGCCCGAACCGGACGAGGCCCCGGCCCGCCCGCGCGGCCTGCTTGACCGGATCGAGGCATTGGGGCGGCTGGTTGCCGGGGCGGTGGTGTATCTGGGCGAACTGGCCGCCTATCTGGGCCTGTTCATCGTGCGGCTGGGGCAGGCATTGCTCCACCCGCGCGCCTTTCGGCTGACATCGCTGGTGCATCATTGCCAGGAGGTTGGGCTGCGCGCGGTGCCCATCGTGGCGCTGATGGCCTTTCTGATCGGTGTGGTTCTTGCCTTTCAGGGCTCGATGCAGTTGCGTCAGTTCGGGGCCGAGGTCTTTGTGGTCGATCTGATCGCGGTGTCGATCCTGCGCGAGCTGGGCATCCTGCTGACTGCGATCATCGTGGCCGGGCGCACGGCCTCGGCCTTCACCGCGGCCATCGGCTCGATGAAGATGCGCGAGGAGATCGACGCCATGCGCACGCTGGGCATCGACCCGGCCGCCGCGCTGATCGTGCCGCGGGTGCTGGCGCTATTGCTGATGCTGCCCATTCTGGGGCTGATCGCCAATATCGCCGGGCTGGTGGGCGGCGCGCTGATGTCCTGGATCGAACTGGGCATATCGCCCGGCATGTTCCGCACGCGCCTGGTCGAAGGCGTAAGCGTCAATCACCTGATCGTGGGCATGGTCAAGGCGCCGGTCTTCGCGGTGATCATCGGGATCATCGGCTGCCATGGCGGCATGAAGGTGGGCAGCGACGCGGAATCGCTGGGGCGGATGACCTCGGCCTCGGTGGTGGCGGCGATCTTCGCGGTGATCGTCGCGGATGCGCTGTTCTCGATCTTCTTCGCACAGGTGGGGATCTAGGCATGAGCGACGCAGCACAGCCCGACACCACCGGCCATGACAACGTGATCGAACTGCGCGGGATCGAAACCCGCTTCGGCACCAATGTCGTGCATGAGGGGCTGAACCTCGATGTGCGCCGGGGTGAAATCCTGGGCATCGTCGGCGGCTCGGGCACGGGCAAGTCGGTGCTGCTGCGCGCCATCTGCGGGTTGTTGCGCCCCGCCGCGGGCGAGATTCGCGTGCTGGGCACCGATGTCTTGCGCGCCAGCGAGGAAGAACGCGCCCAGCTTGAAACCCGCTGGGGCGTGATGTTTCAGGATGGTGCGCTGTTTTCCAGCCTGACGGTGCGCGAAAACGTCGAGGTGCCACTGCGCGCCGTGCCGGAACTGACGCCGGAATTGCGCCGCGCAATGGCCGATCTCAAGATCTCCATGGCCGGCCTGCCCTGGCGCGCGGGCGACAACTACCCTTCCGAGCTGTCGGGGGGGATGCGCAAACGCGCCGGCCTGGCGCGCGCGCTGGCGCTCGACCCCGAAATCGTGTTTCTGGACGAGCCCACCGCCGGGCTTGACCCGATCGGCGCGGCGGCCTTCGACACGCTCATCCGCGGGCTCAGCCGCTCAATGGGGTTGACGGTGTTCCTTGTCACCCATGACCTTGATACGCTGCACGCGGTCTGCGACCGTATCGCGGTGCTCGCCGAACGCAAGGTGCTGGTGACAGGCACCATGCAGGAGATGTTGCTGGTCGATCACCCTTGGGTGAAAGAGTATTTTCACGGCCCACGTGCCCGCGCCGCGCTGGCGACGGCGGGCGACGAAACCGCAGGGGACTGACACCGCATCATGGAAACGCGCGCCAATTACATTTTGATCGGACTGTTCACCCTTGCCGGGTTTCTGGGGCTGCTGGCCTTCTTCATCTGGCTGGCGCGGGTCGAGCTTGACCGCCAGTTCGCCTATTACGACGTGCGCTTCAACGCAGTGTCCGGCCTGAGCCGCGCCTCGGATGTGCGCTTCAGCGGGCTGCCGGTGGGCCAGGTCGTCGATCTGCGCCTGGCGCCCGAGCGTGACGGCACCGTGCTGGTGCGCCTGGAAATCGACGCCGCCACCCCGATCCGCGAGGACAGCGTCGCCACCATCGAGGCGCAGGGCGTTACCGGCGTCTCCTATGTGGCGATCAGCGCAGGCAGCCCCGACAGACCGCTGCTGGTCGAGGCCGACGGCGCCGCCTTCCCCGAGATCACCTCCGGGCGCTCGGTGCTGCAAAGCCTGACCGAGGACGCGCCCGAGATATTGAGCGAGCTTCTGAGCGTGCTTGACCAGATCGGCACGCTGCTGGGCCCGGAAAACCAGCAGCGCGTGGACAACATCCTCGCCAATCTCGAAACCTCGTCCGAGAATTTCGCCTCGGCGCTGGATGATTTCGCCGCCGTCTCCGACAGCGTCGCCGTGGCCGCCGGTGCGATCGCCGAATTCGCCGACCGGCTGGACGAGATCACCACCGCGGGCGTCGCCACCATGCAGATGGCCGATACCGCGCTGTTGAACCTTTCGCAGCTTTCCAACCGCGCACAACAGACCCTGCAACAGGGCGATGCGGCCTTGCAAAGCGCCACGCGCAGCTTCGATTCCGCCGGGCGGTTCCTTGATGACGACCTGCCCGCGCTGGTCACCGACCTGACCGAGGCTTCGGCCGCGCTGCGCGCCGATCTCGATGCGCTCACCGTCGATGCGCGCGGGCTGATCGACCAGTTCAGCGCCACCGGCGCCGCCGCGACCGCACGCCTGAACGAGGCCCAGGCCACCATCGCCGCGACCGATGCGATGATCGCCCGCCTGACCGAGACGCTCGACACCGTCGATCGCGCCGCAGGCAGCTTCGACACGATGCTCACCGGCGATGGCGCGGCCCTGGTGGCCGAGGCCCGCAGCGCCGTTTCAGGCGCCAACGAGGCCATCGCCACCATCAGCCGCGTCGCCGAAACCGACCTGCCCGCGATCATGACCGATATTCGCGGCGCCACCGAAACGGCGTCGCGGGTGATCGAACAGGTGGGCGGCGATCTTTCCGCCGCCTCCGGGCGCATCGACGGGATCGCCGATGACGCGCAAGGGGCCATTGCCGCCGCGACCGACACCTTCAGCCGCGCCAACCAGACCCTGACCGCGATCAACGAGGCCCTGAGCGCGGGCGAGCGCACGCTGGCCGCCGCCGAACGCGCCTTCGAAGGCGCCGACCGCCTGATCGACGAGGATATCTCGGCCCTGGTCGCGCAACTGCGCGAGTCGATGACCCGGCTCGATGGCGCCATCGCGCAGGTCTCCGATGACATCCCCGCCGTCACCGCCGACTTGCGCGCGGCGGCGGAATCCGCCCGCGTGGCCTTCCTCGACATGGGCGAGGTGGTCGGCACCGCAGGCGAGGCCGTGACCGGCTTTGCCACCACCGGCCTGCCACAATACACTCGGCTTGCGCAGGAAACCCGCAACCTGATTGCCAGTCTCGAACGGGTCACGCGCCAGATCGAACGCGACCCGACGCGGTTCTTCCTCGACCGCCAGACACCGGAGTTCAGACGATGACCCCAGCCCCCCTGCCCCAAGCCATCATCGCCCGGCGCCTGCTGATCGCCGCCACGCTGGCGCTCTCGCTCGCGGGGTGCGCCACCATCGCCGCAATCGGCCAGGCGACCACCCCGCTCGACGCCTATGAGCTGCGCGCACCCGCCGATGTGGCCACCGCGCGGGGGGGCGCGCTCGCGCGCGACCTCATCATCGAAGTGCCCACCACCAGCGGCGCGCTCGATTCCGACCGCATCATGATCCGGCCCAACCCGCTGCAGGCGCAATACCTGCCCGGCGCCCGCTGGGCCGAGAACCTGCCGGTGATGATGCAGACAGTGATGCTGCGCAGCCTGGAGAACACCAACGCCCTGCGCTATGTGGGCCGCCGCCCGCTGGGCGGGGCGGGCGATTTCGCGCTGGTCTCGGAAATCACCGATTTCCAGGCTGAACTGCGCGACGGCGACGGCGCCGAGCTGCGCCTGCGCATGACCGTGCGGATCATCCGCGAATCCGACGCCAGCATCCTGGCCAGCCGCACCTTCACCTCGGGCGCCCGCAGTGCCAGCACCGACACGCTGGATATCGTCACCAGCTTCGACACCGCCGCCCAGCCGATGCTGCGCGAAATCGCCGCCTGGGTACTGGACAGGCTGGGCATCCCGGCCGATCCGCCCGCCGAAAGCTGAACGGCGCGGGGCCGGGCAGAGGCGGCAATGCCCCTACGCCCCGTCCAGCAACGGCGGAAGCAGGCGACGATAGCTATCAAGCGCGCTTTCGTCATATTGCGCACGCAGCCGCACCGCCTCGTCGCGTGCCGCCTGCGCCAGACCGGGCCGGAACCACAAATCCGCCAGGGCATCCAGTATCGCCTGCGCACTGCGCTCAATGCGCGGCACGACCCGGCAGGCGCTCAAGTGGCCCGATGCGCGCAACGCGTTCGACAATTGCTCCAACTGGACCGGGAGCGCCAGCACCGGAACCCCCGCCAGCACCGCGAGCGACAGCGTGCCGGCCTGCCCGGCGCACATGATCACCCGGCTGCGCGCAACGATCTCGCTTGGGGGAAGCGGCGCGGGTTCGATTCTCAGGCGCGGATTGGCGGCAAGGCCGCGCGCCAGGCCAGGTGCCAGCCCCGGCGCCACAAGCCGCGCGGCAAAAGGCAGCCGAAGCAAGGCCTCGCGGATCGCGGGCTCATTCAACTCGCCGGTCGAGAAATAGATGAAAACCTCGCTCCCCTGCCCTTCGCTCAGCGGTGGCAGTCGCTCAATTGGCAGCAGGAGCGGGCGTTCGCGCCATTCCGCATAGGGATCCCACAGCGTCACCCCGCGCGGAAGGGACAAATCGGCCGCATAGACCTCGGGCAATCTGGCGAGCGGCGGAAGGCCGCGCGCGCCAAGCGTCCGGTTGATGGTGTCACACATCGCCGCCTCGTCCGGCGGCGGCGCGTCGCCGAGGGCTGGGCGATGTCGCGCAGCCTCCTGAGGTGTTAGAAAGTCAGGAAACCGCAGTAGGCTGGATGGGAACACACCAAAGGCAGTGCCGGTTGCTACTGCCCGGATACCGAGTGCGCGTGCCGCCATCAGCGCGGTTGGCGCAAAATCAGCGACCACAAGGTCAGGACTCAATGCACGCAAAGCATCACGCCACCAATCGAAGCGCAATATCAAGACTTCTGAGTCATTGAAGCCGCGGGCCAACATCCAACTGGCCCAGTTGAAAGCGTGCGCGGCATGTGACCGAGACAGGCGGTTAAGGCGTGGTCCACGATCAACCTTATCACAAAGCCCGTCCAGCACGGCAGCATGGGTCATACTGTGCAGGAGGGCCTCGCAGCGATGCGAGGGCTCCAGCGCACGAGCCACCATCGCCAGAGAAGTGACATGCCCGCGCCCTGCTCCGGCTTCGCAGCAAAGTAAGACACACGGCTTCCGAGTATCTGGAACCCGCATATGGGCTAACCAAGAATCATGCTAGTAGACGTTGGCAAAAGTAGTGAACGGCCTCGCGTCGCAGTCAGAGCCTTCGGCAAAGATCCTGACCGGAACCTACTCAGAACGGGTAAGTCATCTCCCCATCGTCATCATCTGACTTGGTTTTCACACCCCCAACCCCGACGCCGAAGTCGATCGCCCCGTCACCCAGCCCGATGCCGAGATCGACCCCGATATAGCCGTTGCGGTCCAGATAGGCGGCGCCCAGCGTTCCGCGCCAGCGCTGGCTGCCGAACATGTAATCCACCCCGACCGACCCGACGGCCTTCTCGCGGCGATTGTCGGAAAACACCCGCAACCCGATACCGGTATCCACCCCGCCGCCGCCGAAACTGAAGGTCAGGCCCAGACCCACGGTCGGATCGGCCGCCGATGGAGTGGCCATCAGCGCAGGCACGGCGCAGGTCATCGCAAAGTAGCGCAAACGGCTCGAAAGTCTGTTCATGTTGAAACCTCGCTCCACAAATCCACTATCTAAGTAGGCTTCAGGGCGCCACGTTCTGTCAAGCCCGCAGCCGATCCCGGCACCCCGAAAAGGTCATTGTCACAGCCGCTGCAGCCGCACGGCAACATCCGGAACCGCCACCGCCAGATTCCATGCGCCCACCATCCGGCCTTCAGGCCGCGCGCGGCCACTTCGCAAACGGTTTGAACTGGCGAAAAACTGGTCGGGGCGATAGGATTCGAACCTACGACCTACGGTACCCAAAACCGTCGCGCTACCAAGCTGCGCCACGCCCCGACGCCCGCGTGATAGCGCCCTGCGCGGCGCTTGGAAAGCCCCCTGCGCAGCCGCGCCGCGGAAATCCTTCGCAAAGTCGGACAGCGGCATCTTTGCAAACCCTACCGGCTCTGCCCTGTTCCTTCACTGTGAGACAAATATCCTCGGGGGGCACGGGGGGCAGACAGCCCCCCGCCCCAGATCTTGCCGCGCGTTTCGAGTCGTCGGGCGCTCCCGCCTGGCTTGACCCCGCTCTCGCCCTATTCCACGCAGGGCCAGGCGGCGATGTCCTGCGGCAGGCGCGGGTGGCGCAACTCGGTGCCGGCATCGATTCCCATCGCCCGCGCCAGCCCGCCGTTGATCTCCAGCACCGAAAGCACCGCGCTGCCGCCGTGGATCAGGGTTTCGTCATGCGGCACGGCCTCGTGATGCACATGGGTCACGGTGCCGGTGTCATCGGTAAAGATCATGTCCAGCGGGATCAGCGTGTTGCGCATCCAGAAATTCGCGGGCTGCGGGCTTTCGTAGAGAAACAGCATCCCCGCCCCGCGCGGCAGGCTTTCGCGGTGCATCAGGCCGCGGGCGCGGGTCTCGCTGGTGTCGGCCAGTTCGACGGTAAAGCGCGCCTGCCCCCAGTCGCCGCGCAATTCGACCGTATCGGGCCGGCATGCGCTGTCGGACTGCGCCGCGGCAAGTGCCGGCAAAAGCCCGATCGCAAGCCCGATCGCGAGCGCGGCGATCAGCCGTTCGAAGCGTTCAGCGCCGCCTCCCACGGGGCCGCGTGCACTGCCATCAGGCCGCGCCGGCCTTCGATGATCCGCAGGCTGAGCGCCTCGCCCGGCTGCAGCTCGGCAAAGCCCGAGCGGCGCAGCACCTCGATATGCAGAAAAACGTCCTTGCCACAGCCGAAGACATTGGCGAAGCCGAAACCCTTGGATTTGTCGAACCATTTTACCCTTGCCGGTGCCAGATCGATCTTCGCGATGTCCTCCGGGCTCATGTCTTCGAGTTCCTCGAAGCCGGTGAACGGCGCCCCGCGATCCCCGAGAATCTCCAGCACCTGCGTGGCCTGCAGGCCACGGGGCGTTTCCTGGACCGCGACCCGGATCGCCGTGCCGTCGCTGACCGAGCCCTGGCCAAACCCCCGCAGGACATTCGCGTGGAGCAGGATATCAGGTCCGCCATCCTCGGCAACGATAAAGCCGAACCCTTTACCCGGATCGAACCATTTGACCTGCCCTTCCAGCGCCCACCCCTCGGCCCCGCCGGCTTCGTCTTGATTCTTTCCAGCCAATTTGCTGTATCCCGCCACGAAATCCTTGTTGCATGTGACGCAATTGTGACGAATCTTGCCAGAGTAGAAAAGGATTAAGTTCAATCAACCTTAACCATCTGAAAAAGCGTCAGGGATTCAGCCGCTCGACCGACCATTCCCCGCCCGGCGATTCGCGACGCCAGCGGAAACGGTCATGCAACCGGAAGGCGCCATCGGCCCAGAATTCGATCTCGACCGGGCGCAGCCGGTAGCCGCCCCAGAACGGCGGGCGCGGCGGGTTCGGCCCCAGTTCGGCGGTGCGGCGCGCCACTTCAGCCATCAGGGCCATGCGCGATTCAAGCGGCTGCGACTGGCGCGAGGCCCAGGCCCCCAGCCGGCTCTTGAGCGAGCGCGACGCGAAATAGGCATCGGCTGCCGGGCCGTCCTCGCGCTCGATCAGGCCGCGCACGCGGATCTGCCGGCGCAGGCTTTTCCAGTGCATGACGAAGGCCGCCTTGCCGCTTCCGTCCAGCTCGGCCGCCTTCACGCTGGCGTAATTGGTGTAGAAGACAAAGGCTTCCGCTTCGATCTCCTTGAGCAGGACCATGCGCGCGTTGGGCATCCCCGTGGCATCGACGGTGGCCAGCGCGATGGCGTCGGGGTCGTTCGGCTCGTGCTCCTCGGCCTCGGCCAGCCAGGCGCGCGCGATGGCGAAAGGATCGTCACCGGCGAATATTCCCTTGCGTTCCGACATGGCCCGGCTCTCCTTTTTTCCGGCGTCTCGGCGGGCAGACCGCGCCCGATGCCGTTTATGCGGCGGCCGAGCCGCCGGGACAAGGGCGCAGCCCGCGCGCCCCGCGCGCCCATCCTCTTGATGCCCGCACCCCAATAGCCTAAAGCAGCAAGGCATTGCTTCAAGGCTGCGCGAGGGTTTCCAGGGATGTCTAACAATCTTATGCAGGGCCGCCGCGGCCTGATCATGGGCGTGGCGAATGACAAGTCGATCGCCTGGGGAATTGCCCAGGCGCTTGCCGATGCCGGGGCCGAGCTGGCCTTTTCCTATCAGGGCGAGCAGTTGAAGAAGCGCGTCGGCCCGCTGGCGGCCTCCGTGGGCAGCGACACGGTCATCCCCTGCGACGTGAGCGACCCGGCCTCGCTGGATGCGCTGTTCGACACCCTGCGCGAGAATTGGGGCACGCTGGATTTCGTGGTTCATGCCATCGGCTTTTCCGACAAGGCGCAACTGCGCGGGCGCTATGTCGATACCGGCCCCGAGAATTTCCGCATGACGATGGACATTTCAGTCTATTCCTTCACCGCCGTGTGCCAGCGTGCCGCCGCGATGATGGCGCCGGGCGGCAGCCTGCTGACCATGACCTATTACGGCGCCGAGAAGGTGATGCCGCATTACAACGTGATGGGCGTGGCAAAGGCGGCGCTTGAGGCCTCGGTCAAGTATATCGCCGAGGATCTGGGCAAGGACGGCATCCGCGTCAACGCCATCAGCGCCGGCCCGATCAAGACGCTGGCGGCCAGCGGCATCGGCGATTTCCGCTATATCATGAAGTGGAACGAGCTGAACTCGCCGCTGCGGCGCAACGTGACGCAGGACGAGGTGGGCAAGGCCGCGCTCTACCTGTTGTCCGACCTTGGCTCGGGCACCACGGGCGAGAACCTGCATGTGGATGCCGGCTATCACGTGGTCGGCATGAAGGCCGTGGACGCCCCCGACATCGCCGCCGTGACCGGCACGAAGGACTGATCCCTTGGAGATCGCGTCGCTCATCGCGTTCAATCTGGCAATCGTTGCCGCGCTCGCCTCTCCGGGGCCTGCGATCATCGCGATGTTGCGTGCCAGCCTTGGCGCGGGGCGGGCTGCTGGATGGTTCTGCGGCCTCGGTCTGGCGGTCGGCGCGACGAGCTGGAGCTTGCTGGCCGTGCTCGGGCTGACCACCGTCTTTGCGATCGTGCCCTGGGCATTCGCCGTATTGAAGATTGCCGGCGCGGCATACCTGCTTTGGCTCGCAATCTCGCTGTGGCGCCATGCCGAGCGGCCGCCCGACAGCGCCCGCCCGCAGGGCTTGACCGGTTTTCGCCTGGGGCTGCTGACAAATATGGCCAATCCCAAGGCCGTGATCTTCGTTGCGGCGATCTTCACCACCGTTTTCCCTGCCATGCCAACCGGTGCAATGGCGGCAATGATCGTTGCAAACCACCTGCTGCTGGAGATTGCGTTCTACACGGCCCTGACCATGGGCCTGACCGTCCCCGCGATCAGGGCCGCCTATTTGCGTTGCAAGGCCGTCTTCGACCGCGCCGCCGCCGCCATCCTGGGCGTGATGGCGATACGGATCGTCACCTGAGTCCACCAAGGAAAGACTTTGCCATGACCGACCGCCTGCCCCATGAAAAAGGCTTCCACGTAAGCTGGGACCAGATTCACCGCGACAGCCGCGCGCTGGCCTGGCGGCTGGACGGGCAAGGCCCCGAGAAAGGCGGCACCTGGAAGGCGGTGGTCGCGATCACCCGCGGCGGCATGGCGCCGGCGATGATCGTATCGCGTGAGCTGGATATCCGCACCGTCGACACGATCTCGGTCAAATCCTACAACTGGCAGGAGCAGACAGACCCGCACCTGCTCAAGGCCCCGTCCAGCGAACTGATGGGCAAGGACGGCGCCGGGGTTCTGATCGTCGATGATCTGGTCGATACCGGCAAGACACTGGAACTGGTCCGCAAGCTCTATCCCAAGGCCCATTTCGCCACCGTCTATGCCAAGCCGCAGGGCCGCGAGATGGTACAGACCTTTGTCACCGAGGTCAGCCAGGACACATGGATCTTCTTCCCCTGGGACATGGCGCTGCAATACGTCGAACCCTATCGCGGCGCCTGAGCACCCTGGCCAGGCTGGTCGCCACTGCGCGCCGCCACCAACCTCGCCGCCGCCCAGGGGACTCGCATTTGATAGACATCTGCATAACCCGGTTCGAGATGGAGACCCTAGGGCAGCGCCTGCCTGGGCAGGCGCTCAAGAAACTATCTAGCAGGCTTCTTAAAAAGGAAACCGGGCAGTTCTCGGCGAGGAAACTGTTCCTGTCCCACCATCCGAACGGGGCG
>NZ_QNVJ01000098.1 GCF_003350345.1 Alkalilacustris brevis | reverse complement strand
GGCTCGAACCCGCGACCCCCGGCGTGACAGGCCGGTACTCTAACCAACTGAGCTACAACCGCACATCTTCCTGCCCAGGCGATGCCCGAGCGTGCGACCGTATCTAGGCGGATGGGCCGGTGGCGTCAAGCGCGTTCGCGGCACAAAATCGCGCCTTGCGCCATCTGGCGCGGCGCCTGCTGCGGCGCGTGACCGGGCATGGACATTCGCGCCGGTGGGGGGCATCTCATCGGGAAAGGGGCAGCGGGCCGCGCGTGGCCGTAACTGAGGAGGAAAGCATGTTCGAAAGCCTCGGCATCGAAATCGTCGGGCCGCGGGGCGCCAGCGTGATTCTGGGCGCGGCCGTGGGCCTTGTTTTCGGGGCGCTGGCGCTGATCACCGGCTTTTGCCTGCGCCGCGCGGTGGCGGGCAGCGCGGGCGAGCGCCTCCCGGCGGCGGCGCTGTGGCTGGTGGTGCTGGCCGCGGCGGTGACCGGCACGCAGGCTGCGGTCTGGGCCGGGCTGATCGATTTTGCCGGGCATCGCTTCGTCACGCCGGTGCTGCCGCTGGGCGCGCTGGTGGCGGGCGGCGGGCTGTTTGGCGTGGGCATGGTGCTGGCGCGCGGCTGTTCGTCGCGGCTGACGGTGCTGGCGGGCACCGGCAACCTGCGCGCGGTGCTGGTGGTGCTGGTGCTGGCGGTGGTGGCGATGGCCAGCCTGCGCGGTGTGCTGGCGCCCGCGCGGCTGTGGCTGAGCGGGCTGACCCTGCGGCTGGAAGGGGCCGGGGCGGGCACCCTGCCGGGGCCGGGCTGGCTGTGGGTGGCGGCGCTTGTGCTGGCCGCGCTGGTGCTGGCGCGGCGGTTGCGGCTGCCGTTGGCGCAGCAGGCCATGGGCGTCGGGCTGGGGCTGACGGTGCCTGCCGCCTGGGTCGGCACCGGGCTGGTGTTGCAGGACGATTTCGACCCGATCCCGTTCGAGAGCCTGTCACTGATCGGCCCCTGGGCGGATTCGCTGTTTTTCGTGCTGGCCTCCTCGGCGGTGAACGCGGGCTTCGGCGCGGGGCTGACGGCGGGGGTCTTGATGGGCAGCCTGCTGGCCGCCGTGCTGACCGGGCGGTTTCGCTGGCAAAGCTTTGCATCGCCGCGCGACACGGGGCGCTACCTGCTGGGCGGGGCGCTGATGGGCTTTGGCGGCGCTACCGCCGGCGGCTGCACGGTGGGTGCCGGGCTGACGGGGGTTTCGACGCTGGGAATATCGGCGATCGTGGCGCTCGGCGCGATCATTGCCGGGGGCTGGCTGACGGCCCGCCTGGTGCGGTGATGCGCGCGCGAATGCGCCGGATCAGCAGCCACACCGCCAGCACCACCGGCGGCGTAAGCAGCGCCAGCAAGGCCGGTTTGCCCAGGCCCAGCGGCTCGGCCGCCGGCAGCACGATGTTGGCCGCGAGGTTCACCGCGTAATAGCTGATCGCCACCGTCGAAAGCCCCTCGACCGTGCGTTGCAGATGCAGTTGCATGGCCGCGCGGCGGTCCATGCTTTCGAGCAGCTTCTGGTTCTGGCGCGCGCGGTCCACATTGACCCGCGTGCCCAGCAGGTTGCCCGCGCGCATGGCGCGCTCCGAGAGCGCGTGCAGCCGTGTCTCGGCGCTTTTCACGGTGCGCATGGCCGGGTCGTAGCGCCGCATCATGAATTCGGCCAGCGTCTGCCGGCCCTCGAAACGCTCCTCGCGCAGCACCGCGATGCGGCTTTGCACCAGCGCCTCATAGGCCCCCGTCGCGCCGAAACGGAACGAGGAATGCAATTCGAGCGTCTCGAGCTGGGCCGAGATGTCGAGCAGTTTCTCCAGTGTTGCTTCGGGGCGCTGGCCGTCATCGTTCAGGGTGGCGGCAAGGCGCGAGAGTTCCTGATCCAGCGCGCCCATCTCGGGCGCCAGACGCCGCGCCCGCGCCAGCCCCAGCATCGACATGCTCTTGTAGATCTCGATCTCGCACAGGCGCTGCACGATTCGCCCGACCCGGCGCGGCCCCGTCCCCTTGCGCACGAAGAGCGCCATGCGGATATGCCCGGCCGGATCGATGCGGAAATCGCTGGCCGCGATGGCGACGCCGTCGAGCACGCTGGAACAGGCCACGCTTTCCTCGACGAACCACTCCCCCAGCAAGGGGGCGATGGCGGCTTCGTCCTCGGGGATGTAATCGATTCGCAGCAGGATCGAGGTGATCCGCGCCCCCGGCGCCCGCGCCAGCCAGTCTTCCGGGAAGACCTCGAACAGCGCGGGGTCGAAGGCGCGGTCGGGGCGGCCGGGGATGATCGCGGTATAGGTGACGAACTCGGTGTGGCTTTCCCATTTCAGGCGGTTGCGCCCCAGTTCGGTGGCGTGGTGAATGGCGCCCGGTGTGGGGTGGGTGCTGCCGAACCGGTCGAGCAGATCGATGAGATGCGCGCGGTCAGCCTCGCGGTCGCGGGCGACGGCGTTCTCGGCGGGTTTGACGGCCAGCAACAAGGCATGGCCCGGCACCTCGACCTGGGGGATGGGGCGGGCGTGCAACTCGTTGGTGAGCGCATAGCGCATCGGGTGGTCGGGGATCGGGCTCATCTGCTCCTCACGGCGGTCATGCTGGACAGGCTAGCCGGGCCCGATTGCGGATACACGCGAAAATGCCAGGTGCGGGGAAGTCGCGGGCAGGTTGCGCGCGTTGCGCAACAGCTTTCGACCGGTCGCGCCTGGCGGGTGTCGGATGCCTTCGGCGAGGATACTTGTGCCAAGAAGAAGGGACAGGCTGCGCGCCGCTGCCGGCTCAGGCGCCACTTGCCGGGCGGAGGCTGCGCATGAGCAGCGCCGCGATGGCGAGCGCGCCGAGGCTGGCCAGCGCCGCGAGCAGCAGGTCGGTGCCGAGATTGGCCTGGGCGATGGCGGCCAGCGCCCAGATCACCGTGAGCCCGTATTCCGGGGCGCGGGGCAGGCGGGCCTGGATGACCAGGGTAAAGCCCACTGCGAGCGGCAGGACCACGAGCGCGGCGGCGCGTTCTCCGGTCAGCCCGTAGCCTGCCAGCAGAAGGCCGACAGAGACCCAGGAGGCTGCCGAGAGCCAGCCTGCGTAGATCGCCAGCGGTGCCTGCGCAAGCCAGCGGTCGCGCGCGGGGGGGCGGGCCGGCGTGAGGAAAAGCGCAGCAAGGGCGCCCAGCAGCATCACCCAGATCAGCATCGTGGCCCAGACCGGATCGGTGTTGGCCACCGCGATCCAGCCGCTGCCAACCCCGAGGCTGACGAAAAGCGGCCAGCGCCCGGCGTCCCATGCCGGATCGTCGGCGCGGCGCAGCAGGCCGAAGCCTGCGTGCAGGATCAGCCACAGGTAGATCAGCCCCCAGATCGCGAAGGCGTAGCCTGCCGGCTGGATCGGTGGAGAGATTTGCGGGATCGGGAAGGCTTCGGGGTCGAAGCCGGAGAAGCCTGCGCTGAAATAGGGTGAGGCCACGAAGGCCAGCGTGGCCACCAGCACGAGAATCGCCTTCATGCGGCGATCGCCGGGGCTGCGGCGCAGGTCGCGGGTCACGCTGTCATGCTCAGGCAAGTTGGCCCTCCGGGGTCAGGGTTGTCCTGCCCCCAAGATAGGGATGCAGGGCCTCGGGCAAAAGGACCGAGCCATCGGCGCGCTGGCCGTTTTCCAGCACCGCGATCAGGCAGCGGCCCACCGCAAGGCCCGAGCCGTTGAGCGTATGGACGAATTCGGGCTTGCCGCCGCCCTCGGGCCGGAAGCGCGCATTCATCCGCCGCGCCTGGAAATCGCCGCAGGTCGAGACGCTGGAAATCTCGCGGTAGCTGTTCTGCCCCGGCAGCCAGACCTCGATATCGTGGGTCTTTTGCGCGCCGAAGCCCATGTCGCCGGTGCACAGCACCACGGTGCGCCAGGCCAGGCCCAGCCGCTCGAGGATGCCTTCGGCGCAGGCGGTCATGCGGGCATGTTCGGCGGCGCTGTCGCCGGGCGCGGTGATCGAGACCATCTCGACCTTTTCGAACTGGTGCTGGCGCAACATGCCGCGGGTGTCCTTGCCGGCGCTGCCCGCTTCGGAGCGGAAACATTGCGTATGCGCCACGTAGCGCCGCGGCAGGGTGGCGGCCTCGACAATCTCGCCGGCGACGATGTTGGTCAGCGTGACCTCGGCGGTGGGCACCAGCCACCAGCCGTTGGTGGTGCGATAGCTGTCTTCGCCGAATTTGGGCAGCTGCCCCGTGCCCAGCATCATCTCGTCGCGCACCAGCACCGGGGTCCAGGTTTCCTGCAGGCCGTTCTCGGTGGTGTGGACATCGAGCATGAACTGCGCGAGCGCCCGGTGGATGCGCGCCACCACGCCCGAAAGCACCACGAAGCGCGCACCCGACAGCTTGGCCGCGGTTTCGAAATCCATGCCGGCGGCGACGCCGGCGATCTCGAAATGCTCCCTGGGGGTGAAATCGAAGGCGGGCGGGGCGCCGCGGCGGTAAAGCTCCACATTCTCGGCCTCGTCGGCGCCATCGGGCACATCGGCAAGCGGCAGATTGGGGATGGTCAACAACAGATCGCGCAGCCGCGCGTCCTGGGCGCGGGCTTCTTCCTCCAGCCGGGCGATATCGGCCTTCTTCGCGGCCACCAGCGCGCGCAGGCGTTCGAACTCGGCCTCGTCGCCGCGGGCTTTTGCCGCGCCCACCTCGCGGGATGCCGCATTTTGCGCGGCTTTTGCCTCTTCGGCCGATTGGATGCATGTGCGACGGGCCGTGTCGATATCGAGCACCGCAGGTGAGACCGGATCAAGCCCGCGCCGGGCCAGCGCGGCATCGAAATCGGCAGGATTTTCACGGATGGCGCGTATGTCGTGCATGATCTGTCCCGGTTGTCGTCAATCTGGCGCAGGTGTTAGCCCATTCGTGCAGATAGGTGAAGGCGGCAGGGCGCGCTGACATGAAAATGGCAAAGTTCACGAGATTGCTCGCTCTTCACCAAGATTTGCCCACAATTCGCTGCCATCCCTGATTGGATTGAAATAGGACATAGCGCGCTCGCCGGGTGCAGCCGCGAGAAAACGAGGGCAAAATGGCAATGGTGGCGACCAATACCGAGGCGTTGGAAACGGCGCTCAATCGGCGGCCGCAAACGCTGGAATATACTCGAAATCAAGGTCATACGTCGGCGTGGGACGATCTTGCGCCGGATCTCAACGCGGTTGATCCACAGGCCGCCGCCTGGGAGGCGCTGCGTTCGGCGATGGTGCTGCCGCCGAATCTGCGCCAGCAGCGGCTGATGGCGGCGCGGCGCGATCCGGGGGCGTCGCGCGCTTTCGACATGCTGCGCATGCGGATGCTTCAGACCCTGCGCGCGCATGGCTGGCACCGGGTAGCGATTGCCGCACCCACCGCCGGGTCGGGGACGAGTTTCATCACCGCGAGCCTGGGGCTGAGCCTTTCGCGCGTCGAAGGCTGCCGCACCGTGGCGCTTGATCTCGATTTGCGCGCGCCGTCGCTTGGGGCCTCGCTGGGGATGCGCCCGGCGGGCAGCATGGCCGACTGGCTGTCGGGCGAGGTGCCGATGGCCGAGTATTTGCAGCGTTCGGGGTGTAACCTCGCGCTGGGGCTGAACCTGCGCTCCGAGCCGGATCGCAGCACCTGCCTGCTGCGCCCCGAGGCCGGGCGTACCCTGGCGGCAATGCAGAAAACACTCGCCCCCGATGTGGTTCTGTGCGATCTGCCGCCGCTGTTGGGCAATGGCGATGCGTTGGCGTTTCTGTCGCATGTGGACTGTATCCTGCTGGTGGCGGATGCCCAAAGCAGCACGGCCGCGCAGATTTCCGAATGCAAGGCACTTTTCGAGGGGGAGGTGCCGTTTCTCGGCGTGGTGTTGAACCAGGCCGAAACGGGCGAGAGGGCAGACCATGACGAGCAGGCAGCGGGCTGAAATCTTCCGCAGCTCCGCGCGACGGCATGACTTGAGCGCGCGGCAGGGGGACTGAGCGATGGGCCCGATTCAGACCCTCGAGGAACTGCGCGGCATGTTGCGCCGGCGCGGTTGGGTGATTGCGCTGGTCGCGACCGTCGGCATGGTGCTTTCGGGGTATGTGGCGCTGCAGCTACCGCGCGTCTATGAATCGTCTGCCGTGATCCAGGTCGAACAGGCGGCCGTGTCTGAACAGGCGGCCCCTGACGGGGACAGCGCCGCGCGCCGCCTGCAATTGATCGAACAGCAGCTGATGGTGCGCGACAATCTTCTTGCCATGATCGATGAGTACGGCCTGTTTGCGGGAGCCTCCACGCTGACCCCGACGCAAAAGGTCGCGAAACTGCGCGAGGCGACCCGCATCGAAAGCATCGCGGCCCCCGGCACCAATGGCGTTTCGGTGTTGCTTGTCACTGTCGGGCTCGACACGCCCGAGCTTGCCGCCGCGGTGGCCAATGACCTTGCCGCCGGCGTGACCGAGCTTGGCGCCCGTGGCCAGGGCGAGCGCACCGAGGCGACGCTTGCGTTCTTCATCGCGGAAGAGCAGCGACTGCTCGACGAGATCGAGGCGCTCGAAAGCGAGATTGCCGCCTTCAAGACCGAGAATCAGGCGCTGCTACCCGACAGCCTGGCCTTCAGGCGCAACGAGTTGACGCAGCTGGAGGACGCCGCGCTTGAGCTTGAGCGTGAGCTTGCAGCCCTTGAGCGCGAGCGCGCGGCGCTGGACCCTTTACGGGCGGTCGAGCAGCGTGCGCAGGCACAGCTTGACGACGAGATTTCCGAGGTTGCCGCCCAGCACGAGCTGCTGGCCGGGCGGATCGCGGTGCTTGAAGCCTCGGTCCGGCAGACCCCCGAGGCCGAGCGTGCGCTCAACTCCTACGAGCGGCGGCTGCAGCAGCTTCGGGACCAGAGCAGTGTGATTACCCAGCGCCGCGCAGAGGCCGAGATCCAGCAGCGCCTCGTTCTGGAACAGCAGGGCGAAGCGTTCCAGATCCTCGAACATGCCGTGCCGGCGGATTTGCCCGAAGGCGCCAGCCGCCGGAAGCTGGCAATGGCCGGGGTGCTTGCCAGTGCGGGGGCCGGGGTGTTTCTGGCCTTCATGCTCGAGGTGATGAAGCCGGTCATCCGCAGCGCCGGGCAGATGCAGCGCCAGCTCGAGCTGCGCCCGGTGGTGACGATCCCCTATGTCATGACCCCGTCGGAACGCCGCCAGCAGACATTGATGCGCATTCTCGGGCTGGTGGTCGTTGCGCTTGCGCTGCTGATCATGGTCGGGCTTGCCCTGGTGCGCGGCGCCTGAACGGGCATACGCGCCAGCGCCCGTAGCCCCCTGTCTTGCGCTTGCATCTGGACGCCGCGCCGCCGCGCTCCTATCACATGGGGCGCAGCAGGAGGCGCAGCGATGAGCGAAACAAAGGCCGTGGCGGATCTGGGCGAGGACGAGGCGCGGGCGGAACTTGCGCGGCTGGCAAAGGCCATCTCTGCCGCGGACAAGGCCTATCACCGTGCTGACGCGCCCGAGATTTCCGATGCCGAATATGACGCGCTCAAGGTCCGCAATGCCGCGATCGAGGCGCGCTTTCCCCATCTCAAGCGCCCCGACAGCCCCAGTGAGCGTGTGGGCGCCGCCCCGGTGGAGGGGTTCGGCAAGGTCCGGCACGAGATGCCGATGCTGTCGCTTTCCAATGCGTTCGACGCCGCCGATGTCGAGGATTTCGTGGCCGGCATTCGCCGCTATCTGAACCTTGGCCCCGAGGCGCCGCTGGCCTTCACCGCCGAGCCCAAGATCGACGGGCTTTCGCTGAGCCTGCGTTATGAGAAGGGCCGGCTTGTGCGGGCCGCCACGCGCGGCGATGGCGAGGTGGGCGAGGATGTAACCGCGAATGCCCGCACGATTGGCGACATTCCCGCGAAACTGAGCGGCGCGCCCGACCTGCTCGAGGTGCGTGGCGAGGTCTACATGAGCCACGCCGATTTTGCCGCGCTGAACGAACGGCAGGAAAGGGCGGGGGGCAAGACCTTCGCCAACCCGCGCAACGCCGCCGCCGGGTCGCTGCGCCAGCTTGACCCGGAAATCACCCGCGCGCGCCCGCTGCGCTTTTTCGCCTATGGCTGGGGCGCGCTGTCAGAGCCGCTGGCCGACACGCAGAGCGGCGCCATCGAGCGGCTGTCGGCCCTGGGCTTTCCCGCCAACCCGCTGACGCGGCGTTGCGACCGACTTGACGAGATGCTTGCACTCTACCGCGAGGTCGAACAGCGCCGCGCGACGCTGGGCTACGACATCGACGGGGTGGTCTACAAGATCGACGATCTCGCGCTTCAGGCGCGGCTTGGCTTTCGCTCCACCACGCCGCGCTGGGCGCTGGCGCATAAATTCCCCGCCGAACTGGCCTGGACGCGGCTGGAGGGCATCGACATCCAGGTGGGGCGCACCGGCGCGCTGTCACCGGTGGCGCGGCTCACGCCGGTCACGGTGGGCGGTGTGGTGGTGTCGAACGCGACGCTCCACAACGAGGATTACATCGCCGGGCGGGACGCGCGCGGCAACCCGATCCGCGAGGGCAAGGATATCCGCGTGGGCGACTGGGTGCAGGTCTACCGCGCGGGCGACGTGATCCCCAAGGTGGCCGATGTGGACCTGTCGAAGCGCCCGGCTGATGCCCAGCCCTATCAATTCCCCGAAAAATGCCCCGAATGTGGCTCGGACGCGGTGCGCGAGCCGGGCGATGCGGTGCGGCGCTGTTCGGGCGGGCTGATCTGCCCGGCGCAGGCGGTCGAGCGGCTCAAGCATTTCGTCAGCCGCGCGGCGTTCGACATCGAGGGGCTGGGCGCAAAACAGGTCGAATCCTTCTGGCGCGACGGCTGGATCAGGGAGCCCGCCGATATCTTCACACTTGAGGAACGCTACGGCCCGGGCCAGCCCCGCCAACTCAGGAATCGCGAGGGCTGGGGCGAGAAATCCGCCGCCAACCTCTTTGCCGCGATCCGCGAATGCCGGCGCATCCCGCTCAGGCGGCTGATCTTCGCGCTGGGTATCCGCCATGTGGGCGAGGCCGCCGCCGGGCTGCTGGCGCGCCACTATGGCACATGGGGGGCGTTCGAGGCGGCGATGACCCATGCGCGGATCGATGAAGGCCCGGAATGGGACGACCTGCTCAGCATCGATGGCGTGGGCGCGGTGATGGCCACCTCGCTGATCACCGCCTTTCATCAGGAGGCCGAGCGCGCCTCGATCGACCGGCTGGTGGCGCTGCTGGAGGTGGAAGAGGCCGAAACCCGCGCGCCGGCCACCAGCCCCGTGGCGGGCAAGACCGTCGTTTTCACCGGCACGCTGGAAAAGATGACCCGCGCCGAGGCCAAGGCCCGCGCCGAGGCGCTGGGGGCCAAGGTTTCCGGCTCGGTTTCCGCCAAGACCGATCTGCTGGTCGCCGGGCCGGGGGCGGGATCGAAGGCTAAGAAGGCTGCCGAACTGGGCATCGAGACGATCGACGAAGACGCCTGGCTGCGCCTCATCGAGGGGGCCTGAGCGCGGTGGCCGGCCGCCCCGAAATCCTGTTTCCGCTGTTCGCGGAGATCGAGACCCTTCCGGGCGTCGGCCCGCGCGTCGCGCGCAGCCTTGCCGGGCTGGGGGTGGAGCGGCCGCGCGATCTGCTGTTCACCCTGCCGCATTCCGGGGTGGATCGGCGCCGCCGGGCCTCGATCCGCGAAATCACGCCGCCGGCTGTTGCCACGGTCGAGGTGGTGGTGGGCCAGCACATGCCCGCCAGCGGGCGCGGGCGCCCCTACCGCGTCCAGGTGCGCGACGCGCAGACCGAGTTTCTGTTGGTCTTCTTTCACGCCCGGGCGGAGTATCTGAAAAACCTGCTGCCCACGGGTCAGCGGCGCATCGTGTCGGGGCGGGTGGAGCTGTTCGACGGGGTGGCGCAGATGGTGCATCCCGAACATGTGCTGCGCCCGGAAGAGGCAGGCGATCTGCCCGCCTTCGAGCCGGTCTATCCGCTGACGGCCGGAGTTACGCAGCGGGTGATGCAAAAAGCGGCCGCTGCGGCGCTGACCCGCGCACCCGAGTTGCCCGAGTGGATCGACCCGGCGCTCAAGGCGCGCGAGGGCTGGCCCGACTGGCGCGCCGCGCTCGACCAGGCCCATGCGCCCGAAAGTGCGGCGGCGCTGGCGCCCACGCATCCGGCGCGGCAGCGCTTGGCTTACGATGAACTCGTGGCGCACCAGTTGACACTTGCGCTGGCGCGGGCCGAGCGGCGCAAGCAGCGTGGCCGTCCCAGCAAGGGCGACGGGCGGCTGCGCGCGCGAGTGCTGGCGGCACTGCCCTATGCACCGACCGGCGCGCAGACCCGCGCCGTGGCCGAGATCACCGCCGACATGGCCGCCGAGACGCGGATGAACCGGCTGCTTCAGGGCGATGTGGGGGCGGGCAAGACGCTGGTGGCGCTGCTGTCGCTATTGGCGGCGGTCGAATCGGGCGGGCAGGGGGTGATGATGGCCCCCACCGAGATCCTCGCACGCCAGCATTATCATGCGCTGGCCCCGCTGGCCGAGGCTGCCGGGGTGCGGCTGGCGCTGCTGACCGGGCGCGACAAGGGGCGCGAACGCGCCGATCTGCTGGCGGCGCTGGAAGCGGGCGAGATCGACATTCTGGTGGGCACCCATGCGGTGTTTCAAAAAGGGGTCGAATTCGCCGATCTGCGCCTTGCCGTGATCGACGAGCAGCACCGGTTCGGCGTGGCGCAGCGCATGGCGCTGGGGGCCAAGGGGCAGCGCCCCGACATCCTGGTGATGACCGCCACGCCGATCCCGCGCAGCCTGGCACTGGCGCATTATGGCGACATGGATGTTTCCGTGCTGGATGAAAAGCCGCCGGGCCGCACGCCGGTGCGCACCGCGCTGGTGTCGGCCGCGCGCATGGACGAGGTGGTCGCGCATCTGGCGCAGGCGCTTGAAGAGGGACGTCAGGCCTATTGGGTCTGCCCGCTGGTCGAGGAAAGCGAGGCCGTCGATCTGACCGCCGCCGAGGAACGCTTTCGCCACTTGCGCGCGGCACTGGGCGAGGGGCGCGTGGGGCTGGTGCATGGCCAGATGCCGCCCTCCGAGAAGGACGCCGCCATGGCCGCCTTCGTCGCGGGGGAGACGCGCGTGCTGGTCGCCACCACGGTGATCGAGGTGGGCGTGGATGTGCCTGAGGCGTCGATCATGGTGATCGAGCGCGCCGAGATATTCGGGCTGGCGCAATTGCACCAGCTGCGCGGGCGCGTGGGGCGCGGGGCGGCGGCCTCGACCTGCCTGTTGATGTATCGCCCGCCGCTGGGCGAGACGGCGGCGCGGCGGCTCAAGGTGCTGCGCGACACCGATGACGGCTTTCGCATCGCCGAGGAGGATCTGGCGATCCGCGGCGCGGGCGATCTGATCGGCACCGCGCAATCGGGGCTGCCGCGCTTTCGCGTCGCCGATCTGGAACGGCAGGCGGCGCTGATGGCGCTGGCGCAGTCGGATGCGCGGCGGCTGCTCAACGATGACCCCGGCCTGAAAACCCCGCGCGGAGAAGCGGCGCGTATCCTGCTTTGGCTGATGGAGCAGGACAAGGCAATCCGGCTGCTCGGGGTCGGATGATCGCCTGATGTTCCCTTTTGTTCTCTTTAAGTTCTTGACGTGTCGCGCCATGTATGAGAACAAAGAGACAACACGGGAAACAGGCGAGGTGCCCCATGCTGTACGAACTCAAAGCCACGTTCCGCCGCAGCGCGCCGACTTTGGCGCAGGATATGGCCGGTGTGGCCGCGCTGGTCGTTCTGCTTCTTGGGGCGCTTCATCTGCCGCTCGTTTTCTGACCTGCCTCGCAGTCTGGCGTGACGCGCGATCTGCCCGGCCTTTCCCTGCCGGGCGCGTCTGTCCTGCCCGCAGCTTTTCCGGTTGCCGCCTGCCTTGCGTGGTGCCGGGGTCGCCAGACCTGCAACTGCCGCCGCCCCTTTTTCGAGGGTGCGGCGGTTTTTTATGTGGCGGAGCATTAACAGGTTGCTGAAAAAGGCATCTGAGGTATGTGAAAACGGAAAGCTGTTCCGCGCCACGCCCGCCCCTCCCCCAGGGAGGGCGCTTTGGCGGTGCCGCGCATCTTATTGATGGCATTGATGCTTTTGAGGGCATCGCGCAGAACAGGTGTCGCCAAGCGCCCACCCAGGGTCGGGCGCGGCCCTCAACTCCCGGGTGCGATGTCGGGTCAAGGAACAGCTTTCCGTTTCCGCGTTGCAAACGGCAGCTTGGGCGGCTTGATCAGCCGCCCGTCAAGACGTATTGCGTTGAAGTGGACTCGTCCAGTTCCAGCCAGGGGGGTATGTGCCCGCCCGAGGGGCGCGCGGACGCGCCCGCCGTCACGCCAAAGGTGTGCCCATGCTACAGCGGGGTGGGCGCGGAGGCCCCGGCCTCGCGTGACCCTCATGATGCGGGAGAACTGCCCGCACGGCCTGTCCAGCGGGCGTGAACCCGGTTCAGAACCATTGCCCCGGCTCCATCAGGCCCAGTTCCATGAGCTGCCGCGATGTCCAGTCGAACGGCACCGAGCCGGACCAGTGGAAACGCGTGACCTCGTCGGCCGATCCGGGGTTGGCCCTGAGCGCCTTGGCGGTGCGGAAGGAGGCCGTCGCCGCGCTCAGGTTATGGTGCCAGGGGCAGGCGTAAGTGTTCATCTCTTCGTCGTTGAGGCGATGATCTTCCAGCAGGCGCAGTCCAGGCCGGGCGCGAAACAGCGCGACCCGGTCGATGCGGCGGCTTGCCGCGGGGATATGCTGCTCGAAGCGCCAGCGGATGCCGCCGTGGAAATCCAGCTGCCGCTCGCGCGGGTGCCCGGTTGCGGGGTCGCGCCGGGCCTCGGCGAAATAGCCCATCGCGTCGAGATGGGCACCTTCGAGACTGACACCCGATGGCGCCGCCGCCAGATCCCCCGGATAAAGATCGACAACGAAGGTCAGCATCGCCTCGCGCCGTTCCTCGGCGTGAAAAGCCAGCATCTCGCCCACCGACCGGGACTCGCAGAAAGGGTGGAACAGATATTCGGCGTTGAAGCCATAATGCAGCCATTGCCCCGGCGCCGCCTCGATCACCCGGTTGACGGCCCCTGTCACCGCACCGGCGGCGCGCACCTGATGGCGCAGCACCACCACCCTGTCGGCGGCCCCATCGGGGATTGCCAGGTCCAGCCCCTCGGGCACGAAGGCCAGAACGGTGGCGAAACCGCGCGCCAGAAGATGGCGCAGCGAGCTTTCCACCTCGATCGAATCCTCGACGAAGAACAGCGCGACCGGCCCGCGCGCAAGATGCCCCGTCCGCCGCTGCAGGAAGCTTTCCAGATCGTCATGTTGCATCGCGGTTTCCGACCCTCGCCGCCCTGTGCGGCCCTGTGGCATGTCGCTTCCGCGTCCGAACATTGGCCAGACGCGGCGGCATTGCAAGCCTTCGCGGCGCGCGCTTAGTGGCGTGGCGCGGGGTCGGGCCGTAGTATCTCCTGATAGCGTGCCCGCGTTTGATCGGTTTCATTCTAATCCGAACAGAGGGCATGCGGTCGCCCGAGGTGGGCGCGAATGCGCCCGCCTTGGGGGCGGGCGGGCGCATGCCCGGGCCGCAAGCAGCCCGGGCAGAAGGCAACCGACCATACGCACCATATCCTAGCCGGGCTGCACGGGGCGCCAGCCTTTCAGCCGGTTGCGAAACCAGGTGCGCTGGCGTTTGGCGTATTGCCGGGTGGCCGTCTTGGCCTGGGCGATGGCCGCGTCCAGCGGGATTTCGCCGTGCAGATGCGCGACCAGTTCGGCGGCGCCTATGGCCCGCGACGAGGGGTGCGCCGGGGTCCAGCGGGGCAATTGGGCGCGCACCTCTTCCAGCGCCCCGGCGGCCATCATGGCCTCGAAGCGTCGGTCGATGCGCCGGGCCAGCCAGGCCGGATCGGGGGTGAACAGCAGCCGCTCGGCCGTGCCGGCGGGCAGCAGCGGCGGCGGCGTTTCGGCCTGAAAGGCGGCCAGGCCCCGGCCGGTGGCGCGCAAGACCTCCCAGGCGCGCATCACGCGGGCGGGGTTCTGCGTATCGGTCCGGGCACGGGTTTCGGGGTCCAGTTCGGCGGCCAGCGCCTGTGCGCCCTCGCGGTTCAGCCGCGCCTGCGCCTCGGCGCGGATCTCGGGCGGGGTTGCGGGTATCTCGGCCAGCCCTTCGGTGAGTGCTGTGAAATAAAGCCCGGTGCCGCCGGTGACGATCAGCCGCCGGCCGCCTTGCAGCAGGTCTGCGACCTCGCGCAGCCAGTGCCCCACCGAATAGGGCGCGTCGCAGGCGACATGGCCGTAAAGCCGGTGCGGCGCGCGCGCCATGTCCTCGGGCGTGGGGCGCGCCGTGAGGATGCGCCAACACTCATAGACCTGCAGCGCATCGGCATTGACCACGATGCCGCCCGCAGCTTCGGCGATCGCCAGCGCCAGCGCCGACTTGCCCGAGGCCGTCGGCCCCGCGATCAGCACATGCTGCCCCGGCGCCAGCGTGCGGGCAAAGGCGCGCGCGGCCTCGGCGCTGTCGCCCAGCGGGGCTGCATCTGCGTCATTGGCCGGCTGCCGGGGGGCAGGGCGTTTCATTGGCGGGCCTCCTGCGCGGTTCTTCGTTGAACCCTGCGCGGTTTTGGGACATTTTCCGCCGCGGGAAAACCCTGTCATGGGGGACCGGGCAAAAAGGCCCGGAGAATCGGACATAATCACAATCAGCCAGGATGGGGTTGGCAGCCAATGACAGAGACAGAGGGACAGGAGCCGAAGGCCGCCTATCGCCGCGTTCTGCTCAAGATTTCGGGCGAGGCGCTGATGGGGCCGCAAGGCTACGGGCTGCACCCGCCCACGGTGGCGCGCATCGCCTCCGAGGTGAAGGCGGTTCACGACATGGGTGTCGAGATCTGCATGGTGATCGGCGGCGGCAACATCTTTCGCGGGCTTCAGGGCAGCGCGCAGGGGATGGAACGCACCACGGCCGATTACATGGGAATGCTGGCCACGGTGATGAACGCGTTGGCGATGCAGGCCGCGCTGGAGGCCGAGGATATCCACACCCGCGTGATCACCGCCATCCGGATGGATGAAATCGCCGAGCCCTATATTCGCCGCCGCGCGGTGCGCCACCTTGAGAAAAAGCGCGTCTGCATTTTTGCCGCGGGCACCGGCAATCCATATTTCACCACCGACACGGCAGCGACGCTGCGCGCCAATGAAATGGCTTGCGAGGCAATCTTCAAGGGCACCAAGGTGGACGGGATCTATGACAAGGATCCGATGACCAACCCGGATGCCAAGCGCTATGACGATGTTACCTATGACGAGGTGCTGCAAAAGAACCTCAAGGTCATGGATGCCTCGGCGATTGCCCTGGCGCGCGACAACGGGCTGCCGATCATCGTCTTCTCGCTGGACGAGCCGGGCGGCTTTTGCGGCATCCTGCGCGGCGAGGGGCGCGCGACGCGCGTGCATGGCTGAGACGGTTTCTTTATGAAGCCATTACCCTTATAGGGAATGGTAAAACGGGGCAGGGGCCGCCCGCGCCAGGGGGCGGAGCCGAGAGGTGAGCGACATGTCAGACGAAATCGAAATCGACATCGACGATATTGAGCGCCGCATGGATGGCGCGATGGCCGCGCTGCGGCAGGAATTTGCATCGCTGCGCACGGGGCGGGCCTCGGCCTCCATGCTCGAACCCGTGCAGGTCGATGCCTATGGCGCGATGACGCCGATCAACCAGGTCGGCACCGTCAACGTGCCCGAGCCACGCATGGTCACCGTCAATGTCTGGGACAAGGGGCTTGTCGGTAAGGTCGAGCGTGCGATCCGCGATTCGGGGCTGGGCATCAACCCGGTGGTCGACGGCACGATCATCCGCCTGCCGATCCCCGAGTTGAACGAGGAACGCCGCCGCGAGCTTAGCAAGGTCGCCGCGCAATATGCCGAACACGCCCGCGTGGCGGTGCGCAACGTGCGCCGCGACGGGATGGACCAGCTCAAGAAAGCCAAGGCCGCCGGAATGAGCGAGGACGACCACAAGATCTGGGCCGACGAGGTGCAGGAACTGACCGATCGCAAGATCGCCGCGATCGACAAGGCGCTGGACGACAAGCAAGCCGAAATCATGCAGATCTGAGCATGCGGCCCGCGGCACCTGCAATATGCCCGGACGCTGGAAGGAAAGGCTTTGGCCGCCAAGGATACCGATACCGCCGAGGGGCTGCATGTTGCCATCATCATGGATGGCAACGGGCGCTGGGCCAGTCAGCGCGGCTGGCCCCGGCTGTTCGGACATCGCCGCGGCGCCGAGCGGGCCAAGCAGATTGTCGAGGCCTGCCCGGATCTCGGCGTCAGCCATGTCACGCTCTATGCGTTTTCGACCGAGAACTGGAAACGCTCCACCGAAGAGGTGATCGGCCTCATGTCGCTTATGGGCAGGGTGATCCGGCGCGAGGCCGTGACCCTTCAGGCCGAAGGCGTGCGGATGCGTTTCATCGGCGACCGGGCGCCGCTGGATGCGCGCATGCGAAACCTGATGAAATGGATCGAGCGGACCTCGCAGGAAAACACGCGGCTCAACCTGACCGTGGCGCTGAACTATGGCGGGCGCGACGAGATCCTGCGCGCCGCGCGCGCCCTGGCGCAGGACGTGGCCGCCGGGACACTGGCACCCGAGGCGATTGACGAGGCGCAGCTTGCGGCGCGGCTCGACACCGCCGGGCTGCCCGACCCGGACCTGGTGATCCGCACCAGCGGCGAGACGCGCGTTTCCAATTTCCTGCTCTGGCAGTCGGCCTATACCGAATACGAGTTCACCCCCACGCTCTGGCCTGATTTCACCCCCGAGGAGTTCAGCGGCATTCTCGACCGTTTCCGCAGCCGCGAGCGCCGTTTCGGAAAGGCCAGCACATGACCGGGGCGGGGCAGGCGCTGTTTGGCGATCTGGGGCTGCGCATCGGGTCGGCGCTGGTGATGGCCGTGATCGGCGTGGCGGCGGCCTGGGCGGGGGGGCTGTGGTTCGCGCTGCTTGTCGCGCTGGTCACGGCCGCCATGCTGTGGGAGATGCTGACCATGCTTGGCCCCGCGCCCGAGGCGCGCGCGGCGCGGCTGGCGCTGGCGGCCGGCGGCGGGGCCATGGTGACGGCGGGCAGCCTGCTGCTGGCGCCCTGGATGGTGCTGCCGATCCTGCTGCTACCCGCGGTGGTCGCGGGCATGATCCTGCCGCGGCTGCGTCAGGCGGGCGCGGGGTATGCGCTGCTGATCTGCCTGGCGGCGCATGCGCTGATCGTGCTGCGGATCGAGTATGGCCTGCCGTGGCTGCTCTGGCTGGTGCTGCTGGTGGTCGGCTCGGATATGGCGGGCTATTTCGCCGGACGCATTCTGGGCGGGCCGAAGTTCTGGCCGCGCATCAGCCCCAAGAAGACCTGGTCGGGCACTGTTGCGGGCTGGCTGGCGGGGCTGGCCATCGGGGCCGCGTTTCTCGGGCCGCTGGGGGTGGGGGCGGGGCTTATGGTTCTGTCGCTGCTGGTGGTAATGGCCGGGCAGTTGGGCGACATCGCCGAAAGCGCGCTCAAGCGCCGTGTCGGTGTGAAGGACAGCTCCAACCTGATCCCCGGCCATGGCGGGGTGCTTGACCGTTTCGATGCGCTGATCGCGGCGGCGGCGCTGTTTCTTCTGGTGGCGCGCTTCGGATTGGCGGCGCCGGGTGCATACTGACATGCGGAAAGTCTCCATTTTTGGCGCGACCGGGTCGATCGGTGTGAGCACTGTCGATCTGCTTGCACGTCAGGGCGGCGCGGCGGCGTTCGAGGTGGTCGCGCTGACCGGCGGGCGCAATGTTGCGCTGCTGGCCGAGCAGGCGCGCACGTTGCGTGCGCAGATCGCCGTCACCGCGCATGAGGATTGTCTGAACGATCTGCGCATCGCACTGGCGGGCAGCGGGGTGGAGGCCGCCGCCGGGCAGTCCGCGCTGATCGAGGCCGCCGACCGGCCCGCCGACTGGGTGATGTCGGCCATTGTGGGCGCGGCTGGGCTGGCGCCGGGGTTTCGGGCGTTGCGTCACGGCGGCACGCTGGCGCTGGCCAACAAGGAAAGCCTGGTTGCCGCCGGGCCGCTGCTGCTGTCCGAGGCCGCGCGCCACGGCGCCACGATCCTGCCGGTGGACAGCGAGCATTCGGCGATCTTCCAGGCGCTGGTGGGCGAAGACATCGCCACGGTCGAGCGGGTGATCCTGACCGCTTCGGGCGGTCCTTTCCGCGACTGGCCCGCCGAGCGCCTGGCCCGCGCAACCCTGGCCGAGGCCGTGGCGCACCCCAACTGGGCGATGGGGCAGCGCATTTCCATCGACAGCGCAAGCATGTTCAACAAGGCGCTGGAACTAATTGAAACACGGGAGTATTTCGGCATCGCGCCCGAACGGATCGAAGTGCTGGTGCATCCGCAATCGGTGGTTCATGCGCTGGTGGGCTTTGCCGACGGGGCGCTGATGGCGCATCTGGGTGTGGCCGATATGCGCCATGCGATCGGCTATGCGCTCAACTGGCCGGCGCGGCGCGAAACGCCGGTGGCGCGGCTCGATCTTGCCGCACTCGGGCAGCTCAGTTTCATGGCGCCCGATCCGGTGCGCTTTCCCGCGTTGCGGCTGGCGCGCGAGGTGATGGAGACCCGCGGCGGGGCGGGCGCGGCCTTCAACGCCGCCAAGGAGATCGCGCTGGACCATTTCATCGCCGGGCGGCTGGGATTTGCGGCAATGGCCGGGGCGGTCGAGGAAACGCTTGCGCGGCTGAACGCGCGCGGCGATCTCACAATTGCCCCATCCAGCCTTGATCAGGTGCTGGAAATAGACCATCTCGCCCGGGTGACTGCGGGCGAGGTGATCGCCGGGGCAGGTGCGACAATGACAGGCAAAGCAGGCGGGAAGAGGGTGTAACGGGTGGATATTTTCGGGCTGATTCCCTCTTTTGGCGGGCTGTTCTTCACGCTGCTGGCCTTTGTGGTCGCTTTGTCGATCATCGTCGCGGTGCATGAATACGGCCATTACATCGTCGGCCGCTGGTCGGGGATACATGCCGATGTGTTCTCGATCGGGTTTGGGCCTGTGCTGTTCTCGCGGCAGGACCGGCACGGCACGCGCTGGCAGATAGCGGCGCTGCCGCTGGGAGGCTATGTCAAGTTCGCCGGCGATTCCGACGCGGCCTCCTCGGGCAAGGATGACGACGCGTTCGAAGAGATGAGCGAGGCCGAGCGCCGCCGCACCATGCATGGCGCGCCGCTTTGGGCGCGTTCGGCCACGGTGGCGGCGGGGCCGCTCTTCAACTTTGTGCTGTCGATTCTTGTTTTTGCCGGGTTCTACCTGGCGTCGGGCGTGCCCACCGACCGCCCCGTGGTGGGCGAAATCACCCCCTTGCCGGTGCAGCAGCAGGAATTGCGGTCCGGCGACCGTATCCTTTCCGTCGGCGGCGAGCCGACCCCCGATAACGCCGCCTTCTTTGCCGCGATCGACGGTCTGGAACCCGCGCCGCAGGTCAGCTATCGCGTGGCGCGCAACGGTGACGAGCGCGAGGTTGTCGGCCCATACCCGCTGCCGCCGCTTGCCGCCTCGGTGCAGCCGCAATCGGCCGCGCGCGACGCCGGGCTGCAGCAGGGCGACGTGGTTCTGGCCGTCAACGGCACGCCGATCTACAGCTTCAACGAGCTGCGCGATCAGGTTGGCGCCTATGACGGGGCGCCGCTGCTGCTGGATATCTGGCGTGCGGGCGAACAGCTGGAGGTGGAGCTGGAGCCGCGCCGGATGGACCTGCCGCTGCCCGAAGGCGGGTTCGAGACCCGCTGGCTGATCGGGATCTCGGGCGGGCTGTTCTTCGAGGTCGAAACCCGCCGCCCCGGCCTGGGCGAGGCCGCGATGCTGGGGGTCAGCCAGACCGGATTCATCATCCAGACCAGTCTTTCGGGACTCTACCACATGATCACCGGCGCGATCAGCTCGTGCAACCTGCGCGGCCCGATCGGCATTGCCGAGACCTCGGGCGCGATGGCGGCCGACGGGCTTTCCAGCTTCATCTGGTTCATCGCGGTGCTGTCCACCGCCATCGGGCTGCTCAACCTGTTTCCGGTGCCGGTGCTCGATGGCGGGCATCTGGTGTTTCACGCCTATGAGGCCGTGGCAGGCAAACCGCCAAGCGACCGCGCCTTGCGCATTCTCATGGCGGTGGGGCTGGCGCTGATCCTGACACTGATGGTCTTTGCGCTGACGAACGACCTGTTCTGCCCTTGACGGATCGTCACGGGGGCATCGCAGCTTTGCCAAAATCGCGCCACATTCTGCCTTTATCCAGCGGCTTGACCGATTATTCTAAGCCCGGAGCAGGGGGAAACGACCATGCAGACGTTGCAAGCAGGCTATCGCGGGCTGTCGCTGCTGATCGACATCAACTGGGACCGGATTTTCTATATCGGTACGCTCGTCGTCGGGTTGCTGGCGGGGGCGTTCCTGGGGTCGGTCCTCACCTCGATCTGAACCGGGCAGGTTTGGCCAGTCCAGGTATCCGGCAACAGCCCAGAAAAGCTGAATCTCATGCTTTTCGGGCAGGGCGGCGGGCACGGAGCCCGGCCGCCGTTTCGAGTTGTCCACAGAACATTGCGGAAATCGGCCTGCCGGGCCGCGCAGGGCTTTTGACATCAGCCCCCCAAGCCGCTACTCAGGAACAAATATAAATACGGCGGAACAGGACGGCGACATGCGCGAATTGGTCGGACTTCACGCGGCGCGCGGGCGCGGCACAGGCACTGTGCCCGCAACGCTCATGACATGGTTTATTGCCATTATATCAGTGATTTATCTGATGTTCCCTGTGCCTGCCGAGGCGCAGCAATATCAGTTCAGTGCGATCAACATCTCGGGCAATGAGCGCGTCGAGTCGGCCACCATCGCCA
The DNA here is from genome assembly GCF_003350345.1 of Alkalilacustris brevis. Classification (GTDB taxonomy): domain Bacteria; phylum Pseudomonadota; class Alphaproteobacteria; order Rhodobacterales; family Rhodobacteraceae; genus Alkalilacustris; species Alkalilacustris brevis. The sequence continues at coordinate 10,094 of NZ_QNVJ01000098.1, read as the reverse complement.
GCTATGCGGGAATCGCGCCGGGTCAGACCGTCAGCATGGGCGAGCTGAACGCCGCCTTTCAGCGGGTGCAGAACTCCGGCCTGTTCGAGGAAGTGAATTTCGAGCCGGCCGGGCGCACCCTGAATATCCAGGTGCGCGAATGGCCCACCATCAACGTGATCAATTTCGAGGGTAACCGGCGCCTGAACGACGAGCAGCTTGCCTCGGTCGTGCAGTCGCAGCCGCGCCGGGTCTATTCGCCCAGTGTCGCCGAGGCCGACGCCGCCGCCATCACGGATCTTTACGCGCAGTCCGGCCGCGTTGCCGCCGAGGTGACGCCGCGCATCATCCGCCGGTCGAACAACCGCGTCGATCTGGTCTTTGCGATGCGCGAAGGCAATGTGGTCGAGGTCGAGCGGCTGTCCTTCGTGGGCAACCGTACCTATTCCGATTTCCGCCTGCGCCAGGTGCTTGAAACCAAGCAGGCGGGGCTGCTGCGCACCTTTGTCCAGCGCGACACCTTCCTGGAAGAGCGGATCGAACTCGACAAGCAACTGCTGAACGATTTCTACCAGGCGCGCGGGTTCATCGATTTCGAGGTGCTCAACGTGACCTCGGAACTGGCGCAGGAGCGTGATGCCTTCTTCATCACCTTCACCATTCGCGAGGGGCAGTCCTATCGCGTGGGCAGCGTCGATCTGGTCAGCGAGATCGAGGGAGTCGATACCGCCGATTTCGAGCGCGAGCTGCGCCTGCGCCCCGGTGTGACCTTCTCGCCCACCATCATCGAGACCAACATCGCCCGGCTTGAGCGCGTGGCCAACCAGAAGGGGCTGCGCTTTGCCCGGATCGAGCCGCGGTTCGAGCGCAACGACCGCGAGCAGATTCTCGATGTGACCTTCGCGATCGTCGAGGGCGAGCGCATCTTCGTCGAACGCATCGACATCCAGGGCAACACCACCACGCTTGACCGCGTAGTGCGGCGCCAGTTCCGCATTGTCGAGGGCGACCCGCTGAACCCGCGCGAAATCCGCGAGGCGGCGGAACGCATTCGCGCGCTCGGCTATTTCTCGGACGTGAATGTCGAGGGGCGCCAGGGCTCGGCCGAGGATCAGGTGGTGGTCGATGTCGACCTGGAAGAAACGACCACCGGCTCGCTGGGCTTCGGCGTGAGCTATGCCATCAACGAAGGCATCGGCTTCAGCATCAACTTCTCCGAGCGCAACTTCCTGGGTCGCGGCCAGCAGCTCGACCTGATGCTCAACACCTCGCGCGATGAACGGCAGTTCAACTTCAACTTCGTCGAGCCGGCCTTCCTGGACCGTGACCTGCGCGCTGGGCTGTCCTTTGTCTATCGCACCACCGATACCGAGCTGGACCGCGATTTCAACACCAAGACAATCGCCATCAGCCCGAGCCTGGGCTTCCCGCTGACCGAGTTTTCGCGGCTGAACCTGCGCTACACCTTCACGCGCGACGAGATCAGGGATGTGGACGGAGGCACCTCGCAAATCATCAAGGACGAGGCTGGCAAGGCGACGACCAGCGCCTTTGGTTACACCTACACCTATGACACGCGCGGCAGCGATCTGAACCCGACCTTCGGCTACCTCGTGCGCTTCGACCAGGAGCTTGCCGGGTTCGGTGGTGACCGCCGTTTCGTCAAGACCACCGCGCTTGGCTCGGTCGAGCGGCGCATCATGAACGAGGATGTGACCCTGCGCGCCGAACTTGAAGGCGGCGCGTTGCACATGCTCAGCGGCGACAGCCGCGTGACCGAGCGCTTCTTCATGGGAGACCGGATGCGCGGCTTCCGCCCCACGGGGATCGGGCCGCGGGATAGGGAAGCTGATAATCGCGATGCCCTGGGCGGCAACATGTTTGCCGTGGCGCGGTTCGAGGCCGATTTCCCCATCGGACTGCCCGAGGAATACGGGATCTCCGGCGGGCTGTTCTTCGATGTCGGGACGGTTTGGGGGCTGGACAATCGAAATGGTGGCCCAACAGGTACTGATCCTGTCGATGACAGCCTCCACTGGCGTGCCGCTGTGGGTTTCTCGATCTTCTGGGATACGCCCATCGGGCCCTTGCGCTTCAACTTCTCGAATCCGGTGCGCAAGCTGGAATACGACCGCAAGCAGAACTTTGACCTGACGATCTCGACGCGGTTCTGATGCACGGGAAACGGGGGTTCGCGTTGGCGGCGGCCCTGGCTGCCGCCGTTGCGCCCGCCGGGCTTCGGGCGCAATTGCCCGACGGGCCGTTCCCTCTGGGCGAGCAAGCGCAACCCGAACGTCCGCAAAGCCCGGTTCTGACGCTGGATCAGGAACGCTTATTCGAGGAATCGGCCTTCGGTGTGCGGGTGTTCGACCAGCTTGAGGCCGCATCGCGCGCGCTTGCTGCCGAGAACCGGCGCCTGGAAGAGCAACTCTCTGCCGAAGAACGCACTCTGACCGAAGAACGCCCGCTGCTTCCGCCCGAAGAGTTTCGCGCGCTTGCCGATGATTTCGACCAGATGGTGCAGCAGATCCGGCGCGAGCAGGAAGCCAAGAGCGTGGCCCTGGCCCAGTTCCGCGATGCCGAGCGGCAGCGTTTTTTCGAACTTGCGCTGCCGGTGCTTTCGCAGATCGTGCTCGAGGCCGGCGCGGTGGCAGTGCTGGACAACCGCGCGATCTTTCTCGTCGCCGCCCCCATCGACATGACCGATGAAGCCATCGAGCGGATCGATGACACGATCGGCACTGCCCGCGACGGCGCCCCCGACGAATTGCTGCCGCAGATCGATCTGCCGCCCGACGATGCCCAGCCATCCCAGCCGCCGGCACCGGCCCTGCCGCCCGAAGGCGGCCCGCCGCTGGAGTTGCCCAACCCGGCCGATCCGGACTGAGCCACCCGCCGCGGGTGTATCCGGCCCCTCTGCAGGGGAATCGCATTTGAGAGACCCCTGCATAACCCGGCCCGCGAAAAGGCCCGAGGGAAGCGCCTGCCGGGGGGCAGGCCGGCGCTGCCCGGCGTTGCCGCCGGGCGGGCCGTCTGCCAAGGTGCCGTGTCATCCAGAAGCCTTTGATCTCCTTTCGACGTGCTTAGATTCCAAATGCGATAGCCCCGGGCCCCTCTGCGCCCCGCCTTGTCAGCGGGGGGGCGAGTTGCTACTCCAACAGACGGACATCGGCGCCCGCCGTGCGATTTCCGGGGCTTGGGCAGAAACCGACAAGGAGACAACATGATTGACGCGGCACCCGCCTGGGCCGAAACGACCGAGGCAGATATTCATCTGATCCAGCGGATTATCCCGCATCGCTATCCGTTTCTGCTGATCGACAAGGTCAACCGGATCGAACTGGCCAGGGCCGCCACCGGCGTCAAGAACGTCACCTTCAACGAGCCGCATTTCCAGGGGCATTTTCCCGGCGCCCCGATCATGCCCGGCGTGACCATCATCGAGGCCATGGCCCAGACCTCGGCGGTGCTGGTGGGGCTGACGCTCGACCTGGTCGACAAAGAGCCGCTGGTCTATTTCATGGCGATCGAGAAGGCCAAGTTCCGCCGCAAGGTGGTGCCGGGCGACGTGCTCGAGCTTCATGTCACCGTGAAGCGCGGCAGCAGCCGCGTGTGGAAGTTCGAAGGCGTGGCCCGGGTGGGCGACGAGGTCGCCGCCGAGGCCGAGTTCACCGCCATGATCGACCTGAGCAAAGGCTGATCGCCCGTGGCCATTGACCCTTCTGCCCATATTCATTCCGCCGCGCTGGTCGAGGAAGGCGCCGAGATCGGCCCCGGCTGCCGCATCGGCCCCTTTGCCGTGATCGGCGCGCATGTGCGGCTTGGCACCCGTGTCGAGGTGAAAAGCCACGCGGTGGTCACGGGCCGCACCGAGATCGGCGAAGACAGCGTGATCTTTCCCTTTGCCTGCGTGGGCGAGGTGCCGCAGGATCTGAAATACCGCGGCGAGCCGACGCGGCTGGTGGTGGGGGCGCGCACCCGCATCCGCGAAGGAGCCACGCTGAGCATCGGCACCGAGGGCGGCGGCGGCGTCACCCGCGTGGGCGATGACTGTCTGTTGATGACCGGCGCGCATGTCGGCCATGATGCGCAGATCGGCAACGGCGTGATCCTGGCCAATCAGGCTGCCATCGCCGGGCATTGCATCCTCGAGGACGAGGTCATCATCGGCGGGCTTTCCGGTGTGCACCAGTTCGTGCGGATCGGGCGCGGTGCGATCATCGGCGCGGTGACGATGGTCACGCATGATGTGATCCCCTTCGGTCTGGTGCAGGGGCCGCGCGGGCAGCTTGACGGCCTGAACCTGGTGGGGCTGAAGCGGCGCGGCCTGGACCGGGCCGAGATCAGCGCCCTGCGCGCGGCCTACGGCCAGCTTGCCGTGGGCGAGGGCGCCTTGCAGGATCGCGCCGCCCAGATCGCCGCTGAATCCGACAGCCCGCTGGTGCGCGAGATGGTGGGCTTCATCCTGGCCCAGTCCGACCGATCGTTTCTGAAGCCGCAGTAAGGGGGCAGCCATGGGCACGAGTGCCGTCGAGGCGCAGCCTGAGGGGCGCATCGCCATAATCGGCGGGCAGGGGCGGCTGCCGATGATTCTGGCGCGTGCCTTGCAAGACGCGGGCGAGGCACCGCTGCTGGCCGAAATGCAGGGATTTCCCATCGAGGGCGCGGAAGAGGCCGAGATCACGCGCTTTCGCGTCGAGCGTCTGGCGCTTTTTCTTGACCATCTGCACGAGGCGGGGGTGCGCCGTGTCGTCTTTGCCGGGGCGATGCGTCGCCCGCGTCTTGAGCCGGAATTGTTCGATCCGCGCAGCGCCCAGCTTGTGCCGCAGCTTGTCGCGGCAATGCAGGGCGGCGATGACGCGCTGCTGCGCGCGGTGGTCGCGCTGTTTCAGGAGGATGGCTTTGCCGTGGTGGGCGCCGATCAGGTCGCACCGGCGCTGCTGCCCGCGCCGGGCGTGCTGGGCGCGGTGGCGCCGGGGCCGGAGGATGAGCGCGACACCGAACGCGCCGCCGAAGTAGTTGCGGCGCTCGGCGCGGTCGATGTGGGGCAGGGCGCGGTGGTGGCGCAGGGGCTCTGCCTTGCGGTCGAGGCCCTGCCGGGCACCGATCACATGCTCGACGTGGTCGCGCAACTGCCACGCGGCGACGGCCCCCGGGGCGGGGTGTTCTACAAGGCGCCCAAGCCGGGGCAGGAACGCCGCATCGACCTGCCTGCGCTGGGGCCGGGCACGGTGGAACGGGCGGCGCGCGCGGGTCTTTCCGGGGTTGCCTTCGAGGCCGGCGGCGTGCTGCTCATCGACCGCGACGAGATGATCGCGGCGGCCGATGCGGCGGGGCTGTTCCTGTGGTCGCGCGCGCCATGAAGCTTTTCGTCATCGCCGGCGAGCCTTCGGGCGATGCACTTGGCGCGGCGCTGATGCAGGGGCTGGCGCAGCTTGCGCCCGAGCCAGTGGAATTTTTGGGGATCGGCGGGCCGCAGATGCAGGCCGAGGGGCTGCAAAGCTTGTTTCCGATGGAAGAGCTTTCAGTCATGGGCCTGGCCGAGGTGCTGCCGCGCTATTTCGACCTGCGTCGCCGGATAGACCAGGCGGCGCAAGCGGTGCTCTCCAGCCGCGCCGAGGCGCTGATCACCATCGACAGCCCCGATTTCTGCCTGCGGGTCGCGCGCAAGGTGCGGGCGCGCAATCCGGGCCTGCGCACCATCCACTATGTCGCGCCCTCAGTCTGGGCCTGGCGCGCGGGGCGCGCGGCGAAGATGGCCAGGGTGATCGACCATGTGCTGGCGATTCTGCCCTTCGAGCCGCCGTATATGCAGGCCGCGGGCATGAGTTGCGATTTCGTGGGCCACCCGGTGGCAAGCCAGCCGGTGGCCGATGCGGGCGCGGCGCAGGCCTTTCGCGCGCGCCATGCGATCGCCGCGCAGGCGCCGCTGCTGCTGGCGCTGCCCGGCTCGCGCGCGGGGGAGTTGGCGCGCCTTGGCCCGGTGTTCGGCGAGGTCTTGCAACAGATGGTGGCCGCGCAGCCCGATCTGCGCGTCGTGCTGCCCACGGTGCGCGGCGTGGCCGATACGGCGCGTGCGCTGGCCACGCGCTGGCCGGGCGCGCCGGTGGTGCTGGACCCCGCAGAAAGCGACGCGGACGAAAAACGCGCGGCCTTCGCCGCCGCCGACCTGGCGCTTGCGGCCTCGGGCACGGTTTCTCTGGAACTGGCCGCAAGCGGCACGCCGATGGTGATCGCCTATGACATGAACCCGCTGACGCGATTCATCGTGGCGCGGATGTTGCGGGTCGATACCGTAACGCTGGTAAACCTGGTCAGCGAAACCCGCGCGGTGCCCGAATTCCTCGGCCCCCGCTGCCGGGCCGAACTGATCGTGCCGGCCCTGCGCGCGCTGATGCAGGACGGCCCCGAGCGCGCCACGCAGTTGGATGCCATGGCGCGCACGATGGAGCGGCTGGGTCGCGGCGGCCCGCCGCCGGGGCTGCGTGCGGCGGCGTCGGTACTCAGGGTGCTTGGCAGGAAGCCTGCCGGCGTGTCACACTGACCCTACGGGCACAGGAAGCCCGCGCGCGCAACTGCTTCACGCCATTGCAGGGAAAGGAATACTTCATGCAACGCTGTCTGGCCGCCGCCGCCGCGATTCTCGCCATCGCATCCGGTTCCGCCGCTTTCGCTTATGAAGCCGGGAAAGCCGACGAGCTTCTGCCCGCCGATCTGGAACGTGGCGAGGCCGGATACGCCGCCGATTGCGCCGAATGCCATGCCTCGGCGGCGCGGATCACCCGCCGTGTGCCGGGCGACGATGACGAGGCGCGCGCCGAGTGGCTTGAAGAGTTCCTGCCCGAGCATTTCGCGCCGGATGCGCAGGTGCGCCGCGACATCATCGCCTATATGCTGGCGCAGTAGATCTTGCTGGTGGGCCGCTGCTGCGGCCCATCTCAGCGCAGCGCGAAGGCCAGCGCTGCCAGCCCCACCGCCAGCCCTACCATGCGGAAGCGGGTAAGTATCTGGCGGTCCTTGATCGAGCCTGCCTCGTCATCATAGTCGAAACGCTCGTAATGGATCGCCGCCAGCGGCAGGCCCATCTGGTGCAGTGTGTCGGTCACGCTGGTCGTCATGCCGCCGGGGCCGCAGATCATCGTGGCGCAGCGTTCGGGTGGAGTGTCGCCCAGGGCCGCGCGTAGATGGGCCCCGGTGATCGGTCCCTGGCCCACACCCTCGGCACCGCCGGGCTTGTCTGCCAGATAGGTGGCCTTCCCGCCGATGGCCTGCAGGGGCGGGTCCAGCAGCGCCCGGTCCAGCAACGCGGCGCTGTCGCGGGCGGCATAGATCAGGTGCACGGGGCGCGTCTCGCGCCGCGCTTGCATGTCTTCCAGCAGGCCGACCATCGGCGCGATGCCCACGCCGCCGGCGATCAGGATAATGCGTTCGGCCCCCGCCAAGGCATCGGGGGTGAAGCTTCCGTGCGGAGCGTCGATTCCCACGCGGCGGCCCTCGGGCAGGTCGCCCACCGTGTCGGTGAAATCGCCCGCCTCCTGAATGAGAAAGCGCAGCCGCGTGCCGTCTTGCGGGCCAGAGGCGATGGAAAACGGATGGTCGAAGTAAACCGGCATCCGCCCTCCAGTGGCCGCCAGCCAGCCGAACTGCCCGGCGCGGAATTCCAGCGGGCGGCTCGTGGCGCTTTCGACGGTGATTTCCCAAAGCCTGTCAGCCCGCGCGCGCACCTTTGCGATGCGCCAGTCATGGCGGTGCAGGCTGATCGCCTTGCGCAGATAGACCGACAGCATCGGCACCACCACAGCGACCGCCAGCGCCGGCCAGAACAGCCGCATCATGCCCTCGGAGGCGTAGAAACCATGCTTGAGCGCGTGAAACACCGTCAGCCCCACGAGCGCCAGCGCCAGAACCGCATGGCTGGCGCGCCAGACCTCATAGCGCAGACCCAGCCGCTCGCGCCCAAGTGCCGTGCCGATCAGCAAGCCCATCACCACCAGCGCCGCGACCCCGTCCCACAGGTTGGGCGCGCTGAGCATCCGCCACAGCCGCCTGATCGCGACCAGCGGGTCGCTCGGGTCAACCGGGGCGGCCAGCAGGACAGGGTGCAACAGCACCAGCACCAGCCCCACAGGCGCCGCCCATTTGTGAAACCCCATCGTCACGTCGATGCCGATGCGGCCTGACAGGCGCTTGAACCGGCCGCTGCTGACCAGTTGCAGCAAAAGCAGCGTGCCGCCGGCGATGCCGGTGGCGGCGGCGGCCTCGGTCCAGAAATCGATCGGTTCATCGGCCATGCCCGCCAGCACCAGCGGCAGCGCGATCACCGCGATGAACAGCAGTGCCAGCGCCCAGGCGGGCAAGGCAAAAGGAGGCTTGGAAGAATTATTTGCCATTTCTGATGCTTGCCTCTTTTCGGTCTTGGCGGCGCGTGGTGTCACGGTGCCAGCATAGGCGCTCAGAAATCGAATCGCACGCCCTGTGCCAGCGGCAGTTCGTCCGAATAGTTGATGGTGTTGGTGGCGCGGCGCATATAGCCCTTCCACGCGTCCGAGCCGCTCTCGCGCCCGCCGCCGGTTTCCTTCTCGCCGCCAAAGGCACCGCCGATCTCGGCGCCGGAAGGGCCGATATTGACATTGACGATCCCGCAATCGGCGCCCGCCGCGGAAAGGTAGGTTTCCGCCTCGCGCAGGTCGCGGGTGAACAGGCTGGCGGAAAGCCCCTGCGGCACGCCGTTCTGCAGGGCGATGGCGGTTTCGAAATCCTCGTAGCCCATCACATGCAGGATCGGGGCGAAGGTTTCCTCGCGCACGATGTCTGTTTGCGCCGGCATTTCGGTAATGGCGGGGGCGGCATAAGCGCCGCCCTCGGGCACGCCCTTGGTGACGGCCTCGCCGCCATGCACCGTGCCGCCCTCGGCGCGGGCACGCTGCAGCGCGGCCTGCATCTGCTCAAGCGCGGCGTAGTCGATCAGCGGCCCCACCAGCGTGCCGGGCGCGCGCGGGTCGCCCACGGGCAGGCTGGCATAGGCCTTGACCAGTCGCGCGGTCAGATCTTCGCGCAGGCTTTCATGCACGATCAGCCGGCGCAGCGAGGTGCAGCGCTGCCCCGCCGTGCCCACCGCCGAGAAGACGATGGCCCGCAGCGCCATGTCCAGATCGGCCGAGGGGGCCACGATCATCGCGTTGTTGCCGCCCAGTTCCAGGATCGAGCGGCCAAAGCGCGCCGCGACTCTGGGCGCGACGATCCGGCCCATGCGCGTTGAGCCGGTGGCCGAGATCAGCGCCATCTCGGGGGCCTCGACAAGCGCGGCGCCCAGATCGGCCCCGCCGATCACAAGTTGCACCAGCCCCTCGGGCGCGTCCGGCCCGAACCGTTCCAGCGCGCGGCCAAGGATCTTCATGCAGGCCATCGCGGTGAGGGGCGATTTTTCCGAAGGCTTCCAGATCACCGGATCGCCACACACCAGCGCCAGCGCCGTGTTCCACGACCAGACCGCGACGGGGAAGTTGAACGCGGTGATCACGCCCGCCGGCCCCAGCGGATGCCAGGTTTCCATCATCCGGTGACCGGGGCGCTCGGAGGCGATGGTCAGCCCGTACAGCTGGCGCGACAGGCCCACGGCGAAATCGCAGATGTCGATCATCTCCTGCACTTCGCCAAGACCCTCAGAGGTGATCTTGCCCGCCTCCAGCGTCACCAGCGCGCCCAGTTCGGCCTTGGCGGCGCGCAGCTCCTCGCCGAACAGCCGCACCAGCTCGCCCCGGCGGGGCGGCGGGACGCTGCGCCAGGCGTTGAAGGCGGCAGTGGCGCGGGTGATGATTTCGGGCAGATCGGCGGGGCGGGTCTGGCGCAATCGGGCCAGTTCGGCCCCGTCAATGGGCGAGCGCGCGGGCAGGTCCCCGCCGGTGAGTTCCGCCGGATCAAATCCGCAGGCGGCAAGGGTGTCGGCGTGCTGCATGGCTGTTCCTTTCCGGTCGGGCAGGGAGGGTTTTCCGTGCAGCATAGCGCCGGAAAGGGGCGAAGGGCTAGGTGTTCGCCACCTGAGAACTCACTCCCACTGCCCTTCCATCGCGGCTTTGCCCGCATGGATGACATTGCGAGACCCGCTTTGCGAGGCG
>NZ_QNVJ01000058.1 GCF_003350345.1 Alkalilacustris brevis | reverse complement strand
GCCCCACCGGGGCGACGGTCCCCCTCCATCCCGGCAGGCGCTTCAGACGCCTCACATCTTGTAACGTTGAAAGTTTCCACGGCGTTGCGCCAGTGGCGCCGTCAGGCATGAGCGCCTGCCCAGGCAGGCGCTGCCCTCGGGCCTTTTCGCGGGCCGAGTTATGCAGAGGTCGCTCAAATGCGATTCCCCTGCATCTGCAAGCGCGCCTTCGCCCCCTGTTCAGGAGCCGCCATCACCCCCGGGCGGGCCGGGCGCGACCCCTGCCTTTTCGGCGTCGCGCTTGAGCAGCCGATCAGCCTTGCGGCGCACCAGCACGCCGCGCAGGTCGTGCATGGCCAGCAGAAGCCGGTCGGTCACGGCATCGAGGTCGTCATCGGCGGCGCGCGCCTGCGCCCATTGCGAGACATGGTTGAGATGATCGATGGCACGGAAGATGTCGTCGACCTCGCGGCGGGCCAGTTCGGCCTGCCGGGCCTCCATCCATTCGGTGATGGCGGCTTTCTCGTCCAGGCTGAGGATGCGGTCGCCCTGGGGCTTGATCTGCCCGTTACGGATGTTGACCACGGCGATCTGCTCGAGCTCGAGGCGGCGCTGGCGGTTTTCGCTGTCGACACGAAAGACCGCCGCGCCATTCTCACGCACCCGGAAATAGAATTCCGGCAGATCGCCCATGCAGTTACTCCAGGCCCTTGCAGAAATCCTGTATCCGCGTACAGGCCTCGCGCAGGGCCTCGTCCGAGGTGGCATAGCTGACGCGGAAACAGGGCGAGAGTCCGAAGGCCGCGCCGAACACCACGGCGACGCCCTTTTCCTCGAGCAGGGCTGTGGCGAAGGTCTCGTCATCCTCGACCGTGGCACCGCCCTTGCTGGTCTTGCCCAGGCACCCCGAGATCTCGGGATAGACATAAAAGGCGCCTTCGGGCACCGGGCAGGTGATGCCGGGGGCGGCGTTGAGCATCTCGACCACCATGTCGCGGCGGCGCTTGAAGGCCTTGTTGTTCTCGGCGATGAAATCCTGCGGGCCATTCAGCGCCTCGACCGCGGCCCATTGGCTGATCGAGCAGGGGTTCGACGTGCTTTGCGACTGGATCTTGCCCATCGCCTTGATCAGATCCACCGGGCCGGCGGCGTATCCGATGCGCCAGCCGGTCATGCAATAGGCCTTGGAAACCCCGTTGACGGTGAGCGTGCGCTCATAGAGGCGCGGCTCGACCTGCGCGGGGGTGCAGAACTCGAAATCGTCATAGACGAGGTGCTCGTACATGTCGTCGGTCATCATCCAGACATGGGGATGACGCATCAGGACATCGGTCAGCGCCTTGAGTTCGTCCCACGTGTAGCCCGCGCCCGTGGGGTTCGAGGGCGAGTTGAAGATCAGCCACTTCGTGCGCGGGGTGATCGCGGCCTCAAGCGCCTCGGGCGTCAGCTTGTAGGCGGTCTCGGCCGAGGCCGGCGCGATCACCGGCTCACCGCCGGCCAGCAACACCATGTCAGGGTAGCTGACCCAGTAGGGCGCGGGGATCACCACCTCGTCGCCGGGGTTCAGCGTGGCCATCAGCGCGTTGTAGAGCACCTGCTTGCCCCCAGTGCCCACAGTCACCTGCGCGGGGGTGTATTCCAGCCCGTTGTCGCGGCGGAATTTCTCGCAGATGGCCTTTTTCAGCTCGGGGATACCATCGACGGGGGTGTACTTGGTGCGGCCTTCGTCCATCGCGCGCTTGGCCGCGGCCTTGATGTTGTCAGGCGTGTCGAAATCCGGCTCGCCGGCGCCGAGGCCGATCACATCCTTGCCGGCGGCCTTCAGCTCGGCGGCCTTAGTCGTTACCGCGATGGTGGGCGAGGGCTTTACGCGGGCAAGCGTATCGGACAGGAACGGCATTTAGACCTCCGGTTTGAAACTGGCGCGCCCTTGTCTTAAGTTGCCGTCAGGTGGCGTTCAAGCGCAATAGGAAAAGGCGGCTGTAATGAGTGATGAATCCGGGCCGGGCTGGTTCAGCGAGGAAGCCGCCACTTTCGGCGACCGGCTGGCCGCCGCACGCGAGGCTGCGGGGCTTTCGCAATCCGATCTGGCGCGGCGGCTGGGCGTGCGGCTGAACACCGTCACCTCGTGGGAAAACGACATCTCCGAGCCCCGCTCGAACAAGCTGCAAATGGTGGCCGGGCTGCTCAATGTCTCGCTCACCTGGTTGCTCACCGGACAGGGCGACGGGGTCGAGCCACCAGATGAATCCGGCGCACTTCAGGCCGATGCGCGAGGGCTGGTCGCCGAGGCCCGGCAGGTGCGTGTCGAGATGAGCGCGCTGACCGAGCGGCTGGGCCGGCTGGAAAAGCGGCTGCGCAACCTGCTGCGCGAGGCCGCGCAATGAGCGCGGCGCCCGGCGGGTTGCCCGCGCAGGAGGCCCGGCTGAAACGGCTGCGGATGCGGGCCTGGCGGCGCGGCACCAAGGAGATGGACCTGATCCTCGGCCCCTACGCCGATGCCCGGCTTGCCGTGATGTCACCGGCCGAACTGGACCTGTTCGAGACAATCCTGGAAGAAAACGATCAGGATCTCTACCTCTGGGTCACCGGCAAGGGCACGCCGCCGGCGGAGATTTCCGGGCTGCTGGAGGCCATCGCCGCACATGCCCGCGCGCGGCTGTCGCCCCACGGCTGAAGCCACCACCCCGCCCCGGCAAGGATTGGCCGGGCGGCCTTAACCTTCTGTTCTCCAATTGTCCCCATGCTGACCGGCAGAAGGGAGCAGCGGAGACAGAGATGACACTTCAGAACCTTACACGCGACGATCCTGCCCACGACGCATTGGAGGCATACCTGGAAAGTCTCGCACTGGTCGAGCGGCTGCATCGCCTGCTGCTCGATGTCATCAAGGACGAATTCGAACGCCTGGGCATCATCGACATCAACGCCGTGCAGGCGCTCCTGCTGTTCAACATCGGCGAAAACGAGGTCACGGCGGGCGAGTTGAAATCGCGCGGCTATTACCAGGGCTCGAATGTCTCGTATAATCTGAAGAAGCTGGTCGATACCGGCTATATGCACCACAAGCGCTGCAATGTGGACCGGCGGGCGGTGCGGGTGCGGTTGACGGCCCAGGGGCGGCGCATCCGCACCGTGGTCGCCACGCTGTTCGAGCGGCATGTCACAGTGCTGCGGGGCCGCGGGCTGGCTGGCGGCACCGGGTTTGAGGATGTGAACCGCAGCCTGCGTCGGCTGGAACGCTTCTGGGCCGAACAGATACGGTATATCTACTGAGCGGAGGCCGGCTGGTCCGGGCGCAACCGGCGCAATGTGCCGGGCGGCGCCCCTTGGGCAGATTGCCGAGGAGCGGACCGCCGCTTACCAATGGCCGGTGTTGCCCATGCTGGCCCATGGCTCTTTCGGTGACAGGGCCTCGCCCATCTGCAACAGCTCGATCGAGATGTTGTCGGGTGAGCGCACGAAAGCCATGCGCCCGTCGCGCGGGGGGCGGTTGATGGTGACGCCATTGTCCTGCAAATGCTGGCACATGGCATAAATGTCCTCGACCGCATAGGCCAGATGCCCGAAATGCCGGCTGTCCGAGGGCAGGCCATCGTCCCCGTCCCAGTTGTAGGTGAGTTCGACCGGGCAGTCCTCCTGCCCCGGCGGGGCCATGAAAACCAGCGTGAAGCGCCCCTTTTCATCCTCGCGGCGGCGGGTCTCGCGCAGGCCGAGCAATTCGTAGAAGGCCATCGACTTTTGCAAATCCTTCACGCGCACCATGGTGTGGAGGTATTCGATCTTCATATTGATGCCCCTTCCGGTTAATCAGATTGCTGAACCAGTGTTAGCCGAAACCCACGGAGCCCGCCATGCCCCTGACGCCCGAGCAAGAGGCCGAGATCCAGGCCGCCCGCGCCACCCCGCAACCGACGCTGCGCGCGGTGGCGCCGGGGATGGAAAAGCACCTCTACACCGCCTATCCGGTGCTCGATCATGGGTTCGTGCGTGTCGTCGATTACATGGGCGACGATTCGGCCATCGTCCAGGCGGCGCGCGTCAGCTATGGCGCCGGCACGCGGCATGTTTCCAACGACGAGGGACTGATCCGCTACCTGATGCGGCACTGGCACTCGACCCCGTTCGAGATGTGCGAGATCAAGCTGCACGTCAAGCTGCCGGTCTTCGTGGCGCGCCAGTGGATCCGCCACCGCACCGCCAATGTGAACGAGTATTCGGCACGCTATTCGATCCTTGACCGCGAGTTCTACATCCCCGCGCCCGAGAACCTGGCCGCGCAATCGACGGTGAACAACCAGGGCCGGGGCGAGGTGCTTTCGGGCGACGAGGCCGCGCGGGTGCTGGAAATGCTGAAATCGGATGCCATGCGCGCCTATGACAATTACGAGGCGATGCTCAGCCAGGAGGGCCAGCAGGGCCTCGCGCGGGAACTGGCGCGGATGAACCTGCCGGCCAACATCTATACCCAGTGGTATTGGAAGACCGACCTGCACAACCTGTTTCACTTCCTGCGACTGCGCGCCGATGCCCATGCCCAGTACGAGATCCGCGTCTATGCCGAGGCCATTGCCGCCTGCGTTCAAGATTGGGTGCCGCTGGCCTATGGCGCCTTTGCCGATTACCGGATGGGCGGGCTCAACCTTTCGGCGGGCGCGGTGGCGTGCCTGCGCCGGATGCTGGCAGGCGAGGCCGTCACGCAGGAAAACTCGGGCCTGAGCAAGCGCGAGTGGCGCGAGTTTGCCGAGGCGCTGGACCTGCCGGAAGGGTAGGACCGGCGCGGCCCGTTATGAAAATGAGAACGCGAAAAGCCCCGGTCGCGGCCTGCGGCTCGGGCCTTTTGATCGCGCGGCGTTCTACCCGCCGTTCAGAACCGGAACGAAACCCCGGCCGAGGCCGAAGTGGCGTTGACGGTGTTGCTGGTGCCCGCGACATTGCGGAAGCGGTGATGCACCAACTCGCCGGTGACGACCCATTGCGGATCGAGCGCGTGCGAAACCCCCACCCCGGCCAGCCAGCCAGTATCCGAGTGTGACCCGCCTGCGCCCGAGGTGCGCACATGCGCCGCGCCCAGCGTACCGAAGGCGAAGGTGCGCCCGTCAATGCCCAGTTTCGGCCCGGCGCGCAGCTTCAGGCGCCCGGCTTCCTTGAGGTCCTGATTGCCGGAACTGAGATCAACCAGCGCGCTGGGGGCGAAGTCAACCTCGCCGCCGATAACCCAGTCGCCCATATCGTGGTTCATGCCCAGGTGAAAACCGGCGCCCACACCGCTTTCGTTGGGCCGGTCGCTGAACGTCACCCGACCGACGCCAACGGTCACCCCGGCATAGGGGCCGGTCCAGTTGTAGCTGGCCGGTGCGCCGGCCGACGGGGCTGGCGTGACCACTGGTTCAGGCGCGGGTTCCAGCGCGCCCGCGTTTGCCGCGACCGGGGCGGCAAGCCCCGCGGCCAATGCAAGAATAAGGTGCTTTCTCATCTTCTGCTCCGCATCTGCGCCACACTGCGTTGGGTGGTCTTTTATCTTCTCGGCACGGCAGCGGTGATGGTCACATCACGGTAACTGCGGCGCCCCTGCTCGCCCGAGAGCACGCCCTGACAAGTGTATTATCCGCACTCTCCCTGAAAAAGGGTAAAGCCTGCCGCAAACCTGTCAACCTTAGCGTGTGCAGTGGGCGAAGACTTGCCGCTGGCGTCACCTGGGCACCACAAATATCTGCGGCGGCGCGCGTTGTGGACGCGTCAGTTTTCGACTTGCCGGTAAATCAAATCATCCCCAAGTATTTACCGTTCAAACTGCTCTTCCGCAGGCCCGTCCCATTCGCCCTGACTGTGCAGGCCGAAATAGCCCTCAACCCCGCCGCCGAAATTGAAATCGGCCCCGCCGTGCACATGCGGCGCCCAGAAGCCCGCCGTGCCGAACAGGCCGTCATTGCCAAAGCCCACACCGGCCTCAGCCATAGCGTTGTTCTTGCCGGTCATCCCGGTGAGCCGGACACCGCGGAAGGAAAAGCCATCCGTCAGCCCGATATTGACCGAGGCCCGCACCCCGCGGGAATTGTCATTGGCCTTGGTGCGCACACGAGCGACGCCCAGCACCCCGTCAGCACGCGGTGGGCCGGCACCGAACGCCCAGTTGAGCCCGACGAAGGCGCGGGTTTCGGTGTTCGCGTTCGAGCTTCCCACCTGAGCGGATGCGGCGGCGGGCGCTACGGCGATCAGGGCGGCGGCGATAATTGCTGCTGTGCGCATCAGGTAATTCCTCCTTGTTCATTCCAATGCAGACATATTCCATTTCTCTGTTGGCATTTCAGGCAGCAAGCTTCAACCCAAGCGGCAAGCTAGAAACCGACTGACGCAGCGCGCCCGGTGCAAAGACGCGTCAGCAACGTGCCCCGAGTGCGTAAATTCCCGGCAGTCTGGACATTATTGCCGGAAGTTTGGTCAATCCGGCCCGAAGGATGACGTTGCGGCACCCTTGGCGGGGCCGACATGTTGGCATTCACCCCGAGCATACGTTTGGTGAAAGCGCGCAGGCCGGATCGGTCGCGCATCAAAGCTGCCCGGCGGTCTCATCCTGCCAGACTCCGACCGCCGGACATGTGCAACATGGAATGCTGCGTGGGGGTAATCTGGATGCTTTTCGCAAAAAGACAAGGGCTTGGCGGCCCGCCACCCATGCAGCGCAGACACAGGAGCTTGCGCCCCATGACCAACCGGAACCTTCTTGCCACCGCCGCGACGGCCTCGCTGATAGCCGCCGCCGGCCCCGCGCTGGCCGTCGATTGCCCGATCCAGGTGGGTGTTCTGCATTCGCTTTCGGGCAGCATGGCTATTTCCGAAACGACGCTGCGCGACGTGATGTTGATGATGGTCGAGCAGCAAAACGCGAAAGGCGGGCTGCTGGGCTGCGAGCTGGAAGCCGTGGTCGTCGACCCCGCCTCGGACTGGCCGCTGTTCTCGGAACTCACCCGCCAGCTTCTGACCGTGAACGAAGTCGATGTGATCTTCGGTGCCTGGACATCGGTGAGCCGCAAGGCGGTGCTGCCGGTGCTGGAGGAACTCAACGGCCTGATGTTCTACCCCGTGCAATACGAGGGGCAGGAATCCTCGCGCAATGTGTTCTACACGGGCGCCGCACCCAACACCCAGGCAATCCCGGCGGTGGACTACTTCCTTGAGGAACTGGGCGTGGAAAGCTTCGCGTTGCTGGGCACCGATTATGTCTATCCGCGCACCACCAACGCCATTCTGGCCGCCTACCTGGCCGACAAGGGCATCCCCGAGGAAGATATCTTCGTCAACTACACTCCCTTCGGCCATTCCGATTGGTCCACGATCGTGTCGGATGTGGTCGCACTGGGTGCGGGCGGCAAGCAGGTCGGCATCGTCTCCACCATCAATGGTGACGCCAATATCGGCTTCTACAACGAACTGTCCGCTCAAGGCGTGAGCGCCGACGACATCCCTGTCGTGGCCTTCTCGGTCGGCGAGGAAGAGCTTTCGGGCCTCGACACGTCGCGGCTGGTCGGGCACCTGGCGGCGTGGAACTACTTCATGTCGGCCGACACGGCCGAGAACGAGGAATTCATTGCCGCCTGGCATGACTTCATCGGTGACACCGGCCGCGTCACCAACGACCCGATGGAGGCCCATTACATCGGCTTCAACATGTGGGTGAACGCGGTCGAGGCGGCCGGCACGACCGATGTGGATGCCGTGCGCGAAGCGATGTGGGGGCAGGAGTTTCCCAACCTGACCGGCGGCACGGCAGTGATGAACGTCAATCATCACCTGTCCAAGCCGGTTCTGATCGGCGAGATCCGTGCCGACGGGCAGTTCGACATCATCAGCCAGACCGAGGAGGTCCCGGGCGAGGCCTGGACACCCTACCTTTCCGAAAGCGCCACGCTGGTAAGCGACTGGCAGGAACTTGGCTGCGGCATGTTCGACACCGCAACCGAGACCTGCGTGCAGCTGACCTCGAACTACTGAGTGCGACCGGGTGCGGGCGGCCATCTGCCCGCACCCCTTTTCCCACGCCGAACATGAAGGCCCTTTCAATGCCGCTCAGCTTTCGCACCGCGCCCGTACTGGCGTGCCTGATCTGCCTGTGCCTGGCCGCATTGCACCCGCAGCCGCTGGCCGCGCAGGATGATGCGCCCCAAGGCACCTTGCAGGCACTGCTGCAAACCCATCAGGAAGAAGTTGCACGCCCCTCGCGCAATTCCGTGGCCCTGGTGCTCGATGCCCTGCTTGATGCGCAGCTTGACGGCACGCTGGAATTTCTGCGCCTGTGGCAGGATCGCGAGGTTTATGAGCGTGACGCGGACGGGCTGTTTTTCTATGCTCGCGAGGGCCAAGACCGGATGCTGGTGCTGACCGACATCGACACGGGCGAAGAGGCCGGCGTCATCGGCAGCCGCGAGATCAATCAGATCCGCCCCAATGCCGGTGTGCGGCGCGAAATCGCTGCGGCTCTGGTGCAGTTCGAACTGTCCGATCCCGACCCGGCGCGCCGCCTGGCCGCGCTCGAGGCGATCAGCCGCAGCCCCGACCCCGAGCAGATTCCGCTGCTGGCCGCCGCCATCGAAGGCGAACCCGACCCGGCGATCAGGGAGCGCAAGGAACGGGTGCTGAGCCTTCTCATCGCGCGCCACGGCTCCGACAGCGCCGAGCGAGTCGCAGCCATCGAGGCCCTGACCGGCGACATCAGCACCGAGGCCCGGCGCGTGCTCAACCAGCTTCTGCAAACACAGGCAGGCATTGCCGGGGCGCTGCCCGAGGACGCCAATATCGAACGCGTCCGCAGCCCCGGCGACGATCTGGACCTGATCACCGCCTATGACCGGCTGGCCGATGCCGGGCTGGCGCCCGCGCGGCGAGGCCACAACGCCATTCGCGACGCCTTGCGCGCGCATGTCGCCAACGGACAGGTCGGCGGCGTGGCCCTGCATCGGCTCAGTACCGATGAGGCCCGCCGCGAAGCCTACCGCACGTTGGAAGAGGCCGGCCTCGTGCCGCCCCTTGTCACCGAGGCCGCCATGCAGGCCGCAGTGGCGCAATATGTCTTTTTCGACGCCTATGTCGAACCTGATGCGGCCGTGACGGATGCCGCGCGCGACGCGCTCGACAGCACACGCACGAAGATCGGCATCTACCAGGCCTTTGGCCTAACGCTGGATGCGCTTTCGCTTGCCTCGATCTTCTTTCTGGCGGCGATCGGCCTGGCAATCACCTTTGGCGTGATGCGGGTGATCAACATGGCGCATGGCGAATTCATCATGATGGGTGCCTATACCGGTTATGTGGTCCAGCTTTTCATCCCAAATTACACCTTCAGCCTGGCGGTGGCGCTGCCGCTGGCCTTCGCCATAACATTTGGCGCTGGTGTGGCGATGGAGCGGCTGGTGATCCGCTATCTCTACACCCGCCCGCTCGAGACGCTGCTGGCCACTTTCGGTATCTCGATCGCGCTGCAGCAGCTGGCCAAGAACATATTCGGCACCCAGGCGCGGCCGCTCACCGCGCCCGACTGGCTGGCCGGGTCGGTGGTGTTAAATGACATCGTCAGCATCAGCAGCATCCGAGTGGCGATTTTCGTCCTGGCGCTGATGTTCCTGGCGATGCTGGTGGTGATCCTGCAGCGCACGCGGCTGGGGCTGGAGGTGCGTGCGGTCACGCAGAACCCCGGCATGGCGGCGTCGATGGGGATCAACCCCGACCGCATCAACATGCTGACTTTCGGGCTGGGCTCGGGCATCGCCGGGGTCGCGGGGGTGGCCATCGGGCTATATGCGCAGGTCACATCCGAGATGGGCGCCAACTATATCGTGCAAAGTTTCATGACCGTGGTGGTGGGCGGTGTCGGCAGCGTCTTCGGCACGCTGGCAGGCGCCGGGCTGATCGGCTTCCTGCAAAAGGGGATCGAGTGGTTTAACCCCGGCAACACGCTGGCAGCGCAGACCTACATGGTCCTCTTCATCATCCTGTTCATCCAGTTTCGGCCGCGGGGCATCGTTGCCCTGAAGGGCCGCGCAGCGGGGGATTGACCAAATGGCCGCAGACATCATGACCAGGGGGGCGCGCGGCCCCGCCAAACCGCGCCAACCCGCACCGCCGCGGCGGCGCAGCTTTCTGGCCGAGAACCCTTCGGTCCTGTGGTTCATGCTGGCGTTGGGGCTGTTCACTGCCGTCGTCAGCGTGTTGTCCGAGGCTTTCGGCGCCGGGCTGCTCTCGACCTCGCTGATCAAGGTGCTCGGGATGACGCTGTGCCTGTGCCTCATTGCCATCGCCATGGATGTGGTCTGGGGCTATTGCGGCATTCTCAGTCTCGGGCATTTCGCCTTTTTCGGGCTGGGCGGCTATGCCATCGGCATGTGGCTGATGTATGCCCGCACCGAAATCGTGATCCGCGAGAACCTGGCCTCGGGCACGATCCCGCCCACCGAAACCGAAGTGACCGAAGCCGTCACCGCCCAGATCTTCGGCGTGGTCGGCAGCTCGGAGCTGCCGCTGATCTGGAGCTTCGCCTACAGCCTGCCCTTCCAACTGGCCATGGTGGTGCTGATGCCGGGGCTGCTGGCGCTGATTTTCGGCTGGCTGGCGTTTCGCTCGCGCGTGACGGGGGTCTACCTTTCGATCCTGACCCAGGCGATGACGCTGGCGCTGTCGCTTTACCTGTTCCAGAACGACACCGGCCTGCGCGGCAATAACGGGCTGTCGGGGCTTCAGAACATCCCCGGCTTCCTCGATGTGCCGCAATCGGTGATCTCGATGTGGTTCTTCTGGGCTTCCGCCTTCGCGCTGGGCGCGGGATACCTGCTTTTCGCCTGGGTGGTCTGGGGCAAGTTCGGTTCGGTCATCCGCGCAATCCGGGATAATGAATCGCGCGTGCGCTTCCTTGGCTACAATGTGGAAGGCTACAAGCTCTTTGTCTTCACGCTCACGGCGGTGGCCTCGGGGCTGGCTGGCGCGCTCTATTATCCGCAGGCGGGCATCATCAACCCCGCCGAGATCGCGCCCATCGCCTCGATCTACCTGGCGGTCTGGGTGGCCATCGGCGGGCGCGGGCGGCTTTACGGCGCGGTGATCGGGGCGGCCTCGGTGTCGCTGCTGTCAAGCTGGCTGACCGGGGGCGGTGCGCCCAATATCGACCTCGGCTTCTACCGCATCATCTGGACCGACTGGTGGCTGGTGCTGCTCGGGCTGGGCTTCGTGCTGGTGACGCTGTTCTTCCCCAAGGGCATCGGCGGGCTGTTCGATTACCTGGTGAGGAAGCGGCCATGAGCAAGACCCTGCTGGAAGTCTCGGGCGTGTCGGTCACATTCGACGGGTTCCGCGCCATCAACAACCTCTCGATCCAGGTCGCCGAGCCGGAGTTGCGCGCGGTGATCGGGCCCAATGGCGCGGGCAAGACGACCTTCATGGATATCGTCACCGGCAAGACGCGCCCCGACGAGGGCTATGTGATCTGGGGCGAGCGGTCGGTGTCGCTGCTGGAGATGTCGGAAAGCCAGATCGCGCGCGCGGGCATCGGGCGCAAGTTCCAGAAGCCCACCATTTTCGAGGAACAGACAGTGCGCGAGAATCTCGCAATGGCGCTCAAGAACAGGCGCGGCCCGCTTCCGGTGCTGTTCTGGCGGCCGGGCGCGGCCGATCACGCCCGCATAACCGAACTGGCGCAGGAGATCGGCCTGAGCGACCGGCTGGAACATCGCGCCGGTGATCTGAGCCACGGGCAGAAGCAATGGCTGGAAATCGGCATGCTGCTGGCGCAGGACCCGCGGCTCTTGCTGGTCGACGAGCCTGCCGCCGGCATGACCCCGGCCGAGCGCGCGCACACCACCGATCTGCTCAAGCGGGCAGCGCAGACCCGCGCGGTGATGGTGATCGAGCATGACATGGAGTTCATCCGGCGCCTCGATTGCAAGGTCACCGTGCTGCACGAGGGCGCGGTGCTGGCCGAGGGCAGCCTCGACCACGTGACGCAGAATCAACAGGTGATCGATGTCTATCTGGGGCGCTGAACAATGCTGAACGTGAAGGACCTGACCCTGCATTACGGCCAGTCACAGATCCTGCATGGTGTCTCGCTCGAGGCCCGGCCGGGGGCGGTGACGGCGGTGATGGGACCGAACGGAGTGGGCAAGACCAGCCTGCTGCGCGCCATCGCCGGGCGCCACCCCTATTCAGGCGGCACCATCGCGCTGAACGGCAAGCCGCTCGATCACCTCAGCGCGGCACGGGCGGCGCAGTCGGGGATCGCCTATGTGCCCCAGGGGCGCGAGATCTTCCCCCTGCTCACCGTGACCGAGAACCTGCAGACCGGCTTTGCCTGCCTGCCGCGTTCCGAACACCGCATCCCCGAACGAATCCACGATCTGTTTCCGGTGCTGGAGCAGATGAAGAACCGGCGCGGGGGCGATCTGTCGGGCGGGCAGCAGCAACAGCTTGCCATCGCGCGGGCGCTGATCGCACGGCCCAAGGTGCTGCTGCTCGACGAACCGACCGAAGGGATCCAGCCCAACATCATCAAACAGATCGGCAAGGTGATCGCGCTATTGCGCAGTGAGGGCGAAATCGCCATCGTTCTGGTCGAACAGTATTTCGACTTCGCCTATGGGCTGGCCGATGAGTTCTGCGTGCTCAATCGCGGCGAAGTGGTGCTGTCGCGCCCCGCAAAGGCGGTCAAGCGCGAGGAAATTCTTGCACGGGTTTCGATCTGAGCGGCCTTGCCGCCGCCCGCGCGCCCCTGGCGTACGGCGGATGCCTCCGGCGGGGATATTTTGCTCACAGTGAAAGGGCTGACGTTGGTAACAGGCGGGACGCAGGCTTTCCTGTGCGCGCGTGTCCCTTCTTCTTGGTAATAAATATCCATGCCCGGCTTCAGCCTGTGCGCGGCCGGGGGCGGGGCGCGTCGCAATCGGGCGATGAATGGTCGTGACGATCTTTCCGCCAGGGCCGCGTTCGCGCCATTGATGGCGCAAGGCGGATTGGCACGAAGGAGGCGCCCGATGAAAACCCATGTCAAAGCGCTCGTGGTCGGGGGCGGCGCGGTGGGCACCGCCATTGCCTATCATCTGGCGCGCGCGGGCTGGGACTGCACGCTGCTGGAGCGCGACGAGCTGACCGCCGGCTCCACCTGGCACGCCGCCGGCCTCTTGCCGCTGTTCAACATGAGTTACGCCACCAGCCATATCCATGATTACAGCGTGCGGTTCTACAAGTCTCTGGAGGAGGAAACCGGCCTCAACCCCGGCTTCTATGTGGTGGGCAACCTGCGCATGGCGCAAAGCCGGGAGCGCATGGACGAATACATGCTCTATGCCTCCACCGCCGAGACCGTGGACATCCCCTATGAATGGCTCAGCCCGGCGCAGATAAAGGAACGCTGGCCGCTCGTTCGCACCGAGGATCTGAAGGGCGCGATCTATCATCCGACCGACGGCTACATAAACCCCGCTGACGTGACCCAGGCCATGGCCAAGGGCGCGCGGCAGTTGGGGGCCGAAGTCATGCGCCGGGTGCAGGTGGACGGCTACCGCTGGACCGGCAGTGAATGGGTGGTGTCCTGCACGAAGATGGTGGAGAGGGGCGGCAACCTCGTGCCCTCGGAGGAGCGTTTCGAGATCACGGCCGAGCATGTCGTCACCGCCACCGGCAACCACGCCCAGCGCACCGCACGGCTTCTGGGGCTGAAGATCCCGGCGATCCCTGTCGAGCATCAGTATATCGTGACCGAGCCTGACCCAGTGTTGCGCGACTGGCGCGCGGCCGGCAACCCCGAGCACCCGGTGCTGCGCGATGCCGATGCCAAATGGTATGTGCGCGAGGAGCGCGGCGGCTGGATTCTCGGCCCCTATGAGCGCGGCGCCCCTGCGCGGTTCCTTTACGATGTGCCGGAATCCTTCCGCGCCGACCTGTTCCCGCTCGATCTGGAGCGGATCGAGGAAGAGTACATGTCGATGATTCACCGGCTTCCCAGTTCGGAAACCGTGGGGCTGAAGGACGACTATAACGGCCCGATCTGCTACACGCCCGATGGAAACCCGCTGCTTGGGCCTGCGCCGGGGCTGCGCAACATGTGGCTGGCCGAGGGTTTCAGCTTCGGCATCACGGCGGCTGGCGGTGCCGGCCACTACCTGGCGCAGATGATGACCGGGGGCGAGGCCGAGATCGACATGGCAAGCCTCGATCCGCGGCGCTACGGCAGCTGGATGACAACCGAGTATGCCGCGCGCAAGAACGAGGAAGCCTATGAGCATGTCTATATCCTGCACCACCCGGATGAGGAGCGCGAAGCCTGCCGCCCACTGCGCACAGCCCCATGTTACGACCGGGTAAAGGCGCGCGGCGCGCAATTCGGGCAGGTGAACGGCTGGGAGCGGCCCAACTATTTCGCGCCCGAAGGATTTGACGATCACGCCGCGCGCAGCTTTCGCCGGGGTGGGTGGTGGCAATACGCGCATGACGAGGCCAAAGCGATCCGCGAGGGCGTCGGCATGATCGACGCCACCGCCTTTACCAAGCATCTTGTGCGCGGCCCCGGCGCCACCGCGTTTCTCGACTGGTTCACCTGCAACCGCCTGCCGAAGGTGGGGCGCATCAACCTGACCTATGCGCTGACAGAGGCCGGAACGGTGCGCACCGAATACACCATCGTGCGGCTCGCGGAAAACGCGTATTACCTGATCTCCGCCGGGGCATGGACGGAATATGACGGCGATTACCTGCGCAAGGCCGCCGAGGACAAGCTTGCCGAGTTCGGCTGGATCGACATTCACGATGTCACCACGCAATGGGGTGTCTTTGCCGTGGCCGGGCCGAAATCGCGCGAGCTGCTGGGCAAGCTGGTCAAGGATGCAAACCCCGAAACTGCGCTATCGAACAAGCGCTTTCCGTGGCTTTCGATGCGCCATATCGAGCTGGGCATGTGCCCGGTGCGCGCGGTGCGCGTGGCCTATACGGGCGAATTGGGATGGGAGTTGCACCACCCCGTCGAGATGCAGAATTACCTGTTCGACCAGATCATGGCCGCGGGCGAGGGCGTGGGGCTGAAGCTGGTCGGCGCGCGGGCGCAGAACTGGCTGCGGCAGGAAAAGAGCTATCGGGCGTTTGGCCACGAACTGGGCCGCGATGCGACGGTGATCGAGGCCGATCTGCCGCGCTTTGTCGATATGTCCAAGGATTTCCACGGCAAGGCAGAGATGGAGGCCATCGGCATACGCTCGAAATGCTGCACGCTGCTGATCGACGGCCCCGAGGATGCCGACCCCTGGGGCCGCGAGGCGCTTTATTCAGGCGACGAGAAGGTCGGGCGGCTGACCTCGGGCGGGTATTCGGTGGTGTTCGGAAAATCCATCGGCATGGGCTATGTCCACCCCGAGCTGGCCGCGCCGGGCACACGACTGAAGGTCAGGATGCAGCACCAGCTATGGGACGCCGCGGTGGTCGAGGACAGCCCCCATGATCCGCAAAACCTGCGGATCAGGGCGGATGGTTGAGCCTGCCCGCCAAACAGATATCGGTGAACGGATGAGGGCGGCGCGATCTATTTCGCGGCAAGCTCGTCCCAGCAGGCCAGCGCCTTGGCGGCATACATCACCGCCGGGCCGCCACCCATCTGGATGCACATGCTCAGAACATCGGCCAGTTCCTCGCGCGAGGCACCGGCCTTCATCAATGCGGCCACGTGAAAGGCGATGCAGTCTTCGCAGCGCACCGCGACGGCGATGCCAAGGGCCACAAATTCCTTTTCCTTGACGCCCAGCGTGCCGCTTTCCTTGACGCCCCGGGACAGCCCGGCAAAGCCCTTCATCGCCTCGGGCGCGGCCTGGGCAAGCGCGCGGCTTTGCTCGCGGGTTTTCTGGATCAGGTCGGAATAGCTCATGTGAAGTCCCTCGACGTGAAGTGAATGCCGGAAGTCTTGCCTGCGGAGCGGGCGGGGCGCCTTGATACAGGTCAGTTTCGCTGCGGAAGGGGATTGCCTGACGCGGTGATGGCTTAATGTTGAAAATGGATAATTTTTAGCGTGTAAACAGCCAAATTCTGGGAAATTTATGTTGAATAAATATAATTCATTTCCACCGGAGGGCGGGCGCGCACGATGTGCTGGCGCCGAAAAAGGCCCGCGCGTGTGGCGCGGGCCTTCTCAAGATCAGGCGCGTGGCCTCAGTTGGGGATCTCGGCGGTGATCCCCTCGACATAGAAGTTCATGCCCAGCAGGTCGCCATCGGGCGCGGTCTCGCCCTCGGCAAGCCATGGGCTTCCGTCCTGGCGGTTGATCGGCCCGGTGAAGGGGTGATACTCGCCTGCGGCGATTGCCTCGATCATGAATTCGGCCTCGGCGCGGACATCTTCGGGGATTCGCTCGTTCAAGGGGGCCAGCGCGACCATCCCTTCGGCAAAGCCGTGCCAGACATCGCCGGCTTGCCAGGTGCTGTCCATCACCGCCTGAATACGCTCGATGTAATAGGGGCCCCATTCATCGAGGATCGCGGTCAGATGGGCGTCGGGACCGAAGGCGACCATGTCCGAAGCCTGGCCGAAGGCCATGACCCCGTTCTCCTGCGCAATCGCGATCGGCGCCGAAGAGTCGGTGTGCTGCATCAGCACGTCGGCGCCCTGCTCGATCAGCGCGGTCGCGGCATCGGCCTCTTGCGCCGGGTCGAACCAGCTGTAGACCCAGATGATACGGAACTGTACATCGGGGTTCGCCGCCTTGGCATGCAGATAGGCCGAGTTGATCCCCATGATCACTTCGGGAATCGGGTAGGAGGCGATGTAGCCGATGGTGTTGGTCTCGGTCATCTTGCCGGCGATATGGCCGATCACGGCACGGCCCTCATAGAAGCGCGCATTGTAGAGCGAGACGTTGTCGTGGTCCTGGGTGTAGCCGGTGGCGTGCTCGAACTTCACATCCGGGAAACGCGCCGCGACGTTGTTGGCGTCGGGGCCGAAGCCAAACGAGGTTGCAAAGATCAACTCGTGGCCGGACAGCGCCATCTGGGTCATCACCCGTTCGGCATCGGCGCCCTCGGGCACGCTTTCGACATAGGATGTCTCGACGCCGTCGCCGAAATGCTCTTCGACCATCTGACGCGCGGCGTCGTGGGTGGCGGTCCAGCCATAATCGCCCACCGGGCCGACATAGACAAAGCCGACCTTGAGCGGGTCATCCGCCAGCGCCGGCGAGACGGCGAGGCCAAGCGCCATGGCCGAGCTGGCAAGAAGGGTTCTGCGTTTCATCGGGCGTTCTCCCTGTTGAACGGGGCACGCCTGCGGCGTGCCGGTTTGGGCCCCGTCTATTGCGAGGCGTGGTAGGTCCGGTTCAATGACCCCGGCGCGTTCAGGGCGTTGCGCCCGCGCGACGAGGATATGATCACAAGCACGAGAATCGTTATCAGATACGGCGACATTGCCAAGTATTCGACGGGGATGCGCACCCCGGCGGCCTGCAGATTCAATTGCAGGACGACGATGCCGCCGAAAAGATAGGCACCCAGCAACAGCCGCCAGGGCCGCCAGGCGGCAAACACCACCAGCGCCAGCGCGATCCAGCCTGCGCCGGCGGTCATGCCCTCGGTCCATTGCGGCACCCGCACGAGGCTCAGATAGGCGCCGCCCAGCCCGGCCATCGCGCCGCCAAAGGCAATCGCCATCAGCCGCACCCGCACCACGCGATAGCCCAGTGCATGGGCGGCGTGATGGTTCTCGCCCACCGCACGCAGGATCAGCCCGGCGCGAGTGAACTTCAGGAATACCCAGACCGCCACCACCAGCAGCAGCGAAATGTGGACCATCGGATCATGGCTGAACAGAATGCGCCCCAGCACCGGGATATCGGACAGATAGGGGATCTCGATGCGCGGCACCCGTGGTGGCCGCACCCCTTGATAGCCCTGGCCGATCAGCGCCGACAGCCCCAGCCCGAACAGCGTCAGCCCCAGCCCCGTGGCCACCTGGTTGGCCATGAGAACCTGCGTGATGATGCCGAAGATCAGCGAAATCGCCAGCGCCGCCAGCGCCGCAAAGGCAAAGCCCAGCCAGGGGTTGCCGGTGCCGGCGGCAACGACGAAGCCACAAACGGCGCCGGTGATCATCATCCCCTCGACCCCGAGGTTCAGCACGCCGGATTTCTCGCAGATCAGCTCGCCCGTGGCGGCCAGCAGGATCGGCGTCGCCGCCGCCATCATGCTTGCGATCAGCACGATCGGATTGATCGAGGAAAGGTCCATCACGCCACCTCGCGCGGCTTCAGCCGGATACGGTAATTCGACAGCATATCGAGCGCCAGAAGGAAGAACAGAAGCATCCCCTGAAAGGCCTGAATGGCCGCCGAGGGCAGCCCCAGCATCATCTGCGCCAACTCGCCGCCGATATAGGTCAGCCCCAAAAGCAGCCCGGCCAGCAGGATGCCAATTGGATGCAGCCGGCCCAGAAACGCCACGATGATCGCGGTGAAGCCATAGCCCGAGCCGAAGTCGATATTGATGCGCCCGGCCGGGCCGGCCACCTCGAACATGCCTGCAAGCCCCGCCAGCAGCCCCGCGAGGCCAAGGCAGAACATCACCAGCCGGTCTGGGTTGACCCCGGCGAAGCGCGCCGCGCGCGGGGCCTGCCCGGCCAGTTGCACATGATAGCCCAGAATGTGCCGATGCAGCAGGATGTAGCCGAAGATCACCGCGATGAAGGCCGTGACCACGCCCCAGTGCATCCCCGTGTTCGCGATCAGTTCGGTGTTCGAGGCCGAAGGATAGTTGGCAA
Source organism: Alkalilacustris brevis (assembly GCF_003350345.1). Classification (GTDB taxonomy): domain Bacteria; phylum Pseudomonadota; class Alphaproteobacteria; order Rhodobacterales; family Rhodobacteraceae; genus Alkalilacustris; species Alkalilacustris brevis. Next base: position 36,800 of record NZ_QNVJ01000058.1, on the reverse strand, counting down.
TGTTGCGCGAGCCGGGGAAGCCGCCGCCTTCGGGGTTGCGCATCCGCCCCATCGCCAGCGCCGCCAGCAGCCGCTCGGCCACATAAACCAGCAGGAGCGACACGAGGATCTCGTTGGTGTTGAAGCGCGTCTTCAGGATCGCCGGAATCATCGCCCAGGCCCAGCCGCCCAGCGCCCCCGCCAGCACCATCAGCGGAAAGATGAACCAGGCCTCCAGCGGGTAGAAGGCCAGCGCCACCCCAGCGCCACACAGCGCACCGATGATGTATTGCCCCTCGGCGCCGATGTTCCAGATATTGGCCCGGAACCCGAACGAGAGCCCCACCGCGATCAAGATCAGCGGCCCCGCCTTCACCAGAAGCTGCGGCCGCGAATACGAGGCGAATTGCGGATTGAACAGCGGATCCCAGAAGATGATGCGGATCGCCGCGACAGGGTCCTTGCCCAGGAGCGCAAACATCAGCCCCCCCGCCAGCATGGTCAGCAGCACCGCCAGCACGGGTGTGGCAGCGGTCCAGAATCGCGACGGGGCCGGGCGGCGCTCAAGCCGGATCATGGGCGGGGCTCCTCGTTGGCGGCGCCGGGCTGGACCAGTTCGCTGATCACTTCCCCGGTGCGTTCGACCGCATCATCCGCGGCAACCTCCATGTCATGGGCACCGCCCAGCATCAGGCCGATCGCCTCAAGCGAAAGCTCACGCATATCGCGCGGCGGGCTGAGGCGCCCGGCATTGAGCGCGGCAAATCGGTCGGCGATTTCCATGAGTTCATCCAGGTCCTGGCTGATCACGACAACTGCCGCGCCCTGCGCCGCCAGATCCATCAGCGCCTGACGGATCGCGGCGGCCGCCTTGGCATCCACGCCCCATGTCGGCTGGTTCACCACCAGCACATCAGGCCGCTGCAAGACCTCGCGCCCGATGACGAATTTCTGCAAATTGCCGCCCGAAAGCGCCCGCGCCGGGGTTGCGGGACCCGGTGTGCGCACGTCGAATTCCTGGATGATGCGGCGCGCAAAGGCCCGCGCGCGCCCCCAGCGGATGAAGCCCGAAGACACCAGCCGTTCGCGCGAGGCGCCGGTCAGCAGGGCGTTTTCCGTCAGCGACATGTCGGGGGCGGCCGCATGGCCCAGCCTTTCCTCGGGCGCTGACAGCAGCCCCAGCGCGCGGCGGCGCTCGGCACCAAGCCGCCCTATCCCGATCCCGCTCAGCTTGAGCGCCTGCGCCGGCAGCCGCGTCTCGCCCGAAAGCACGGCCAGCAGCTCGTCCTGCCCGTTGCCCGCCACTCCGCCGATCCCCAGGATCTCGCCCGCGCGGACCGACAGCGACAGATCGCGCAGCGTGGTGCCGAAGGCCAAAGCGGGCGGCAAGGTGCGAATGTCCAGTTCCAGCACTGTCTCGCCGGGGGGGGCCTTGGCCCGCGCGGGTTGCTGAAGCGTGCCGCCCACCATCATCTCGGCCAATTCGCGCGCGGTCTTCTCGCGCGGGTTGCAGGTATCGACCACGCGGCCATCGCGCAGGATCGTGGCGGCCTCGCACAGCGCGCGGATCTCTTCCAGCTTATGGCTGATATAAAGGATTGCGGTGCCCTCGGCGGCCAGTTTGCGCAGGGTGCGAAACAGGATTTCCACCTCCTGCGGGGTCAGCACGCTTGTGGGCTCGTCCATGATCAGCAGCTTGGGGTTTTGCAGCAGGCAGCGCACGATCTCGACGCGCTGGCGCTCGCCCGCGCTCAACTCACCCACCAGCCGCGACGGGTCGAGCGGCAGGCCATAGGCCTGGCTGATCTCGCGGATCGAGCGCGCAAGCTGGCGCTGGGGCGGCGCATTTTCCATGCCGAGCGCGACGTTCTCGGCCACGTCGAGCGCATCGAAGAGCGAAAAATGCTGAAATACCATGCCAACGCCGGCAGCGCGCGCGGCACTCGGGTCGGCGGGGTGAAAGGGCGCGCCCTGAAACCACATCTGCCCGGCATCGGGGCGCACCAGCCCGTAGATAATCTTGACCAGTGTGGACTTGCCTGCACCGTTCTCACCCAGCAAGGCGTGCACCTCGCCCGGGCGGATGGCGAAGGAGATGTCGTCATTGGCGATCACGCCGGGATAGGCGCGGGTTATCCCCTCGACCCGCAACAGCGCCTCTGTGGTGTCACTCATCCGGCCTGCCCCCGTGAATCAACCGCTCCAACCTGCCGTGACAGCATGTCAGCGACAACACCAAGCGCAATCTTTTGCGGATGTTTTCCCAACTCCGGCGCACCGATCGGGCAGGTGATGCGCGCGATTCGGGCATCGGCGTGCCCCAGCGCCCGCAGCCGCGCCCGGAACCGCGCCCATTTGCTGGCCGACCCGATCAGCCCGGCGCGGGCGAAGCCATGGCCTAGCAGCCGGTGGCAAAGCTCCAGGTCGAGGGCATGGGAATAGGTCAGGATCAGGTGCTCGGCCCCGCGCGGGGCATGGGCCACCAGCGCGGCGGGGTCGGCGGCAGGCACAATGGTCACGCCCTCGGGCGCGGGGTCGGGAAAGCGCGCCGGCGCGGTATCGACCCAGGTGATGGCGAAATCCGGCAGCGGCGCGGCCATGGCGACGATGGCGCGCCCCACATGCCCCGCGCCCCAGACCCAAAGCACCCGGCGCAGTTGCGAGACAGGCTCGACCAGCCAGCCCTGCACCAGCCGCGGGGCCGCCGGCGGGGGTGTCGCGCCGTTGCGCGCAGCGGCCAGAAGGCGGCGCAGGGCAAGGGGCGGCACGCTGCGGCGGCAGGCCTCAACGGTGACGGGCCGGGCGATCAGGCCGTTCTCGGCGTGGCCCTCCAGTTCAGCCAGCCGCGCGGCGTCGAACCATTCATAGACCAGCGTCACCGCGCCGCCGCAGCACTGGCCCAGCCGGGGGCCCAGCGCATGGCGTTCGACCAGCGTATGCGGATCGGCCCGTGCAAGCATCTCCCGCGCGCGCTGGCTTGCGGCATATTCCAGCGCGCCGCCCCCGATGGTGCCCGATTGCCCCTCGGCATGAACCAGCATGAACGCGCCCGCCTCGCGCGGGCTCGATCCCTCGTGCCCGGCGATCAGCACCCGCACAACCGGGCCATGCGCCGCAATCTCGTGCGCCAGGGTTTGCGGCTCAAAGCTCATGGAACTGTCTGCCGGCGGCTTGCGGCGCGCTGGCGCTCGACCGCCCAGAGCACCCGCTCGGGCGTGGCCGGCGCATCCAGCGCGGGATAAAGCGTGCCATCGCCACAGGCCGCCACCGCATCCGACAGCGCCATCAGCACCGAAATCCCCAACATCAAGGGTGGCTCGCCCACCGCCTTGGAGCGGTGAATGGTATCCTCACGGTTGGGCGCGTCATGGAGCACCACGTTGAACACGCGCGGGCGGTCGCCAAAGGCGGGGATCTTGTAGGTCGAGGGCGCATGGGTGCGCAGCCGGCCCTTGTCATCCCAGACCAGTTCCTCGGTGGTCAGCCAGCCCGCGCCCTGCACATAGCCGCCTTCGATCTGGCCGATATCGAGCGCGGGGTTCAGGCTGCTGCCAGCGTCGTGCAGGATATCGGTGCGCAGGATGCGGTGCTCGCCGGTCAGGGTGTCGAGCACCACCTCGCTCACCGCCGCGCCATAGGCGAAATAGTAAAACGGCCGCCCGTGCCCGGCGATCCTGTCCCAGCTCAGCTTGGGGGTGCTGTAAAAGCCCGTGGCCGACAGGCTGATCCGGGCCTGATAGGCGCGCCGGACGACTTCATTGAAACTGTAGTCGCCCGCGCCCGCCTGCACCCGCCCGCCGGCAAAGCGCACCTCGTCGGGGCGGCATTGATGTTCTTGCGCCAGCATCCCGGCCAGCCGGTCGCGGATCGTCATGCAGGCCGCGCGCACCGCCATGCCGTTGAGGTCCGACCCCGACGAGGCCGCCGTGGCCGAGGTGTTGGGCACCTTGTCGGTATCGGTGGCGGTCAGGCGCACTGCGCCGTCCTGCACGCCGAAGGCATGCGCCGCCACCTGCGCGACCTTGCCGAACAGCCCCTGGCCCATCTCGGTGCCACCGTGATTGAGCTGGATCGAGCCATCCTGATACACATGCACCAGCGCTCCGGCCTGGTTGAGATGGCTTAGCGTGAAAGAGATTCCGAACTTCACCGGCGTCAGCGCGATTCCGCGCTTCAATATCGGATTTTTGCTATTCCAGGTGGCAATATCAGCCTTGCGTTGGGTGTAATTGGCAGATTTCTGCAACTGCTCAGTGATCTCATCAAGGATGAAATCCTCCACCTCCATGCCATAGGGGGTGAGGTTGCGCGGCGTTTTCGCTGGCTTGGCGAGGAGTGTCCCGGCTGGCGGATCATAGAAATTGGCGCGGCGGATTTCCAGCGGATCGCGGCCCAGCGCATGGGCGATTTGATCCATCAACCGCTCGACCCCGACCATGCCCTGCGGCCCGCCAAAGCCGCGAAAGGCCGTGGCGCTTTGGGTGTGGGTACGCAGGCGGTGGCTTTCGATGCGCACGGCGGGCAGGAAATAGGCATTGTCGGCATGGAGCATGGCGCGGTCGCAGACCGGCAGCGACAGATCCTGCGCCCAGCCGCAGCGGGCATACTGCCGAAAGACCACGCCCTGCACGCGCCCTTCCCCGTCAACCCCCGCGCGGTACTGGATGCGGAAATCGTGCCGCTTGCCGGTGATCATGAAATCGTCGTCGCGGTCATAGCGCATACAGCAGGGGCGGCCGATAAGCGCCGCGGCCACCGCGCAGGCCACCGCCGGGGTGTTGGCCTGGCTTTCCTTGCCGCCAAAGCCACCACCCATGCGCCGCACCTCGATGCGCACCGCGTGCATCGCAACGCCCAGAACCTCGGCCACCTTGTGCTGCACCTCGGTCGGGTGCTGCGACGAGGCATGCACGATCATGTCGCCGCCTTCCTGCGGCAGCGCCAGCGCGGCCTGGCCTTCGAGGTAGAAATGTTCCTGCCCGCCGATCTCGATCTCGCCCTCGATCAGGCGCGGTGCGGCGGCGATTGCGGCCTCGGCATCGCCGCGCGCCCAGATGCGCGGCCCGCCTTCGAAATAGCTGTCTGCGGCCAGCGCGTCGTCGATGCTCAGAAGCGGCGGCAGCGGGTCGATCTCGGCGCGGCCCAGCCGCGCGGCGCGGCGCGCGGCCAGGTGGCTGTCGGCCAGCACCAGAAAAAGCGGCTGGCCCAGGTAATGCACATGGCCATCAGCCAGCAAAGGCTCGTCATGCGCGGCGGAGCTGACATCATTGGCGTGCGGCAGGTCGGCCGCCGTGAATACCGCGTGCACGCCGGGGGCGGCGCGCACGGCCTCAAGATCGAGCCCGTGCAGTATACCATGCGCAACCTCCGAAAGGCCGAAAGCCAGATGCAGCGCGCCGGCGGGCGCGGGGATGTCATCGACATAGCGCGCCTGTCCGGTCACATGGCGCAGCGCGGAATCGTGGGGCAGCGGGTTGCGGATGCTCATGGCGCGACCTCCAGTATGCTGACACCGCCGCCCCGGCTTTCATGGCAGGCGCGCAGAAGCATGTTGCCCGCGGCGCGCATCCGGTAGCCGCCCGAGGCGCGCATGTCACTGATCGGGCTGAAATCTTCGCTCAAGGCGTCGAGCACGCCCGCCACTGCCTCGGGCCGCCAGTCCAGCCCTTCCAGCGCCGCCTCGAGCGCGCGGGCACGCGCAGGCACCCCGGCCATGCCGCCATAGGCGATGCGGGCCTGCGCGACCCGATCGCCGCCGTCGAGCGTGATGAAGAAGGCGCCACAGACGGCCGAGATATCCTGATCGAGCCGCTTGGACAGCTTGTAGCAGAAAAGCCGCCCCGGCTGCCTCGTGACACTGACACCTTCGACGAATTCGCCGGGGGCACGGTCCTGCTTGCCGTAATCGAGGAAGAAATCCTCGAGCGCGATCTCTCGGCGTGCATCGCCACAGCGCAAGTGCAGCCGTGCGCCCAGCGCGATGAGTGCCGGCGGCAGGTCGCCGATCGGTGAGCCATTGGCGATGTTGCCCCCCACCGTGGCAGCGTTGCGCACCTGTTCGGACCCGAAGCGGCGAACCAGTTCGCCGAGCGCGGGATAGGCCGGGGCGATGGCGGCGCCGAACTCGGCGAGTGTGACGCAGGCGCCTGCCTTGAGATGGTGGTCGTCGAACGAAAGGCCGCGCAGATCCTCAATCCCTGCGATGAAGGCCACCGGCCCGAGATCGCGCAGTGCCTTGGTGACCCACAGCCCCACATCGGTGGCGCCTGCAATCAGCCGGGCCTCGGGGTTGGCGGCATACCATGCGGCCAATTCATCGGAACTGCCGGGACGAAAGCCGGCGGCCGAATCGGGGGGCTGTCTGCCCCCGGACCCTGAAGTTGCGGGGGGCTGTCTGCCCCCCGGCCCCGCCTGGGCGGGGCCACCCCCCGAGGATACTTGGCCCACAGTGAAGGGCAGATCGGCGATGGCTTTCTGGTCGTCGCGCATCCAGTCGGGAACCGGGGCGGAGGCGGCGGCGCGGGCCGCGCGCAGGATCGGGGCGTAGCCGGTGCAGCGGCACAGGTTGCCGGCCAGCAGCGTATCGGGGGCGGGGTGCGCGTTGAGGTGGCCCACGGCCATCGAGACGATGAAACCGGGTGTGCAGAAGCCGCATTGGCTGCCGTGGTGGTCGATCATCGCCTGCTGCACCGGGTGGAGGGTGCCGTCGGGGGCCGCGATGCCTTCGACCGTGCGCACGGCCTTGCCATGCAGTTGCGGCAGCATCAGGATGCAGGCGTTGAGCGCGCGGCTGCCGTTTGCGTCGGTAACCATGACGGTGCAGGCCCCGCAATCGCCCTCGCAGCAGGCCTCCTTGGTGCCGGAGAGGCCGCGTTCCTCGCGCAGCCAGTCGAGCAGCGTGCGCGTGGCCGGGCAGTTTGCCAGCGTGACGGGCGCTCCGTTCAACAGAAACGCTGTTTGTGTCATGTATCAGTGACCTGCCGCGTTACCAGTCTCTGGGTGGGGGACCCTGGTGCCTGACCCGATGCGGCGTAAGGTCGGCGCTACCCCCTGCTGTGGTTTTCAGCAAAGCGGCAAAATGCCGCCCATGCAAGGGGGTTCGTGGCGTGAGGCATTTTCCTGCGGCAACCTACTTTCGCTTTTGCCCGGCTGCGCCTAACCTTGTGGCATGACCAAGCCTCCCCGATTCATTCACCTGCGCCTGCATACCGAGTACTCGTTGCTGGAAGGGGCGGTGCCGGTGAAATCGCTGGCCAGGCTGTGCCGCGCCCATGACATGCCGGCGGTGGCGGTGACCGACACCAACAACATGTTCGCGGCGCTGGAATTTTCCGTGCTCGCGGCGGGGGCCGGGGTGCAGCCGATCATTGGCTGCCAGGTAAGCATCACCCATGATCCGGTGCAGCCGGGCGAGCGCCCGCGCACGCCTGCACCGATCGTTCTGCTGGCGCAGTCCGAGGCAGGCTATGGCAATCTGATGAAGCTGAACTCGTGTCTCTATCTGGAGGACACGGGGCTTGAGCCGCAGGTGACGCTCGAGCAGCTCGAGGCGCATGCGGACGGGCTGATCTGCCTGTCGGGCGGGCCGGACGGGGCGATCGGGCGACATCTGCAGGCCGGGCAGCGCGCCAGGGCCGAGGCGCTGATGACCCGGCTTGCAGCGATCTATCCGGGGCGGCTTTACGTAGAGTTGCAGCGCCACCCAGGCGAGGGCGGGCAATGCACCGAGGCCGAGCGCGCCACCGAACGCGGGCTGGTCGAAATGGCCTATGCGATGGATCTGCCGCTGGTCGCCACGAATGACGTGCATTTTCCCAAGTCCGACATGTATGAGGCCCATGACGCGCTGCTGTGCATCAGCGAGGGCGCTTACGTGGACCAGCAGGCCCCGCGCAGGCGTCTGACCCCGCAGCATTATTTCAAGACATCCGAAGAAATGGCGGCACTGTTCGCCGATCTGCCCGAGGCGTTGGAGAACACTGTCGAGATCGCCCGGCGCTGCGCCTTCAAGGCCGAGAAGCGCGACCCGATCCTGCCGCGTTTCGCCGATGACGAGGTGGAGGAGCTACGCCGCCAGGCGCGCGCGGGCCTGGCCGATCGGTTGCGCGTCAACCCTCATGCTGCCACGGTCGAGGACTACGAGGCGCGGCTCGATTACGAGCTGGGCATCATCGAGGGGATGGGGTTTCCCGGTTATTTCCTGATCGTGGCTGATTTCATCAAATGGGCCAAGGACCAGGACATCCCGGTGGGACCGGGCCGGGGCTCGGGCGCGGGCAGCCTTGTCGCCTGGGCGCTGACCATCACCGATCTGGACCCGCTGCGTTACAAGCTTCTGTTCGAGCGCTTCCTCAACCCCGAGCGCGTGTCGATGCCCGATTTCGACATCGATTTCTGCATGGATCGCCGCGAGGAGGTGATCCAGTATGTGCAGGAAAAATACGGGCGCGAGAAGGTGGGCCAGATCATCACCTTCGGCGCGCTCTTGTCCAAGGCGGCGGTGCGCGATGTGGGGCGGGTGTTGCAACTGCCTTATGGCCAGGTCGACAAGCTTTCGAAGATGATCCCGGTCGAGGGGGTGAAGCCGGTCTCGATCGAGAAGGCGCTGGCCGACGAGCCGCGCCTGCGCGAGGCGGCGCGCACCGAGGAGGTGGTGGGCCGGCTGCTCGATTACGCCAAGCAGATCGAGGGGTTGTTGCGCAATGCCTCGACCCACGCCGCGGGGGTGGTGATCGGCGACCGCCCGCTTGATGAACTGGTGCCGCTATACCGCGATCCGCGCTCGGACATGCCGGCCACCCAGTTCAACATGAAATGGGTCGAGCAGGCAGGGCTGGTGAAGTTCGACTTTCTCGGCCTGAAGACGCTCACGGTGATCCAGAACGCGGTTGATCTGCTCAAGCCGCGCGGGGTCGAGGTGGACCCGGTCATGATCCCGCTCGATGACGAAAAAACCTATGAGCTTTACGCCAGCGCGCGCACGGTGGCGGTGTTCCAGGTGGAAAGCTCGGGCATGATGGATGCGCTGCGGCGCATGAAGCCCACCTGCATCGAGGATATCGTGGCGCTGGTGGCGCTCTATCGGCCCGGCCCGATGGAGAACATCCCCAAATATTGCGAGGTCAAGAACGGCCAGCGCGAGCGAGAATCGATCCATCCGCTGATCGACCATATCCTCGAGGAAACCCAGGGCATCATCGTCTATCAGGAACAGGTGATGCAGATCGCGCAGGAGATGGCGGGCTACAGCCTTGGCGGCGCCGACCTGTTACGCCGCGCCATGGGCAAGAAGATCAAGGAGGCGATGGACGCCGAGCGCCCCAAGTTCATCGAAGGGGCAAAACAGAACGGCGTCGACGCAAAGAAGGCCGGAGAGGTCTTCGACCTGCTGGAGAAATTCGCCAATTACGGTTTCAACAAGTCGCACGCAGCGGCCTATGCGGTGGTCAGCTACCAGACCGCCTGGCTGAAGGCCAATCACCCGGTCGAGTTCATGGCCGCGGTGATGAACTGCGACATCCACCTCACCGACAAGCTCAATGTCTACAAGCGCGAAGTCGACCGGCTGGGCATCGAGATGGTGCCGCCTTGTGTGAACCGCTCGGAGGCGATGTTCAGCGTGTCCGAGGGGCGCGTCGTCTATGCGCTGGGGGGGCTGAAGAACGTGGGCGTCGAGGCGATGCGGCTTATCGTCAAGGCGCGCGGCGAACAGCCTTTCGTCAACCTGTTCGATTTCGCCCGGCGGGTGGACGTCAAGCGCGTGGGCAAGCGCCCGCTGGAGATGCTGGCGCGCGCCGGGGCGTTTGACGTGCTTGACCGCAACCGCGCGCGGGTGTTCGAGGCACTGGATGCGCTGGTGGCCTATTCTGCGGCCGTGCATGACGCCCGCGAATCGAACCAGGTTTCCCTTTTCGGCGAGGCAGGAGAGGATATCCCCGAGCCCCGCCTTTCGCCGCGCGACGACTGGCTGCCGACCGAGCGGCTGGCGGGTGAGCACATGGCGATCGGGTTCTACTTGTCGGGGCACCCGCTGGACGATTACGCCGGCGCGCTGGGGCGCAAGGGGGTGCTGACCCTGGCCGAGGTCGAGCGCAAGGCCCAGGGCGGGGCGTTCGTGGCGCGCATGGCCGGGGTCGTCTCAGCCCGGCAGGAGCGCAAATCCGCCCGTGGCAACCGCTTTGCCTTCGTCCAGCTTTCCGATACTACCGGGCTGTACGAAGTGACGGTATTCTCCGACACACTGGAGGCCGCGCGCGAACATCTGGAAACCGGCGCGGCGGTGGTGCTGACCGTCGAGGCCACGCTTGAGGGCGACACGCTCAAGCTGCTGGCACGCGGTGTGCAGCCGGTGGACGAGGCCGCCGCGGGCGCCGGCGCGGCCGGGCTGCGCGTATATCTCGAGGTCGAAAGCGCGGTGCACTCGGTCGCCAATCTGCTGGGGCGGCTGGGCAAGGCCCCGCGGCAGGGGCGCGGGCCGATCATATTCTGCGTGGCCGATCCGGAAACACGCGAGGAATACGACATCACCATCGGCAGCGATCTGCCCGTGACGCCCCAGGTCAAGGGGGCGATCGCAGCCGTCGACGGCGTGGTGATGGTCGAAGAGGTCTGAGCGCGCGCGCCCGACCGGCGGGGGCCTGCGGCGCGGATATTTTCTTCACAGTGAAGGGCGATGGCGCGGCTGCAAATTCACTGTGGCAAAATATCCCGGCCGGAGGCTTCGGTGCGGCGCAGCCGCGCCGAAAACGGGCATGTCCGAAAGGCCCTCCCCTGGACCCGGGCCCAGGGTCCTCGCGTTCAGGTGGCAACGCCCTACCAATGCGGCGGTCGCTGATCGGACAGCGATATCTGCCCGCCGGCATCTGCCTCGCGTTCGGCCTCGCGTTCGATCAGCTGCGCGACACGGCGTCTTAGACGCCCGATCTCGTCTTCCTGACGGGCGATGATTTCGGACAGCTCGTCCACGATCCGTGACAGATGCGCGATCTGCTCTTCGGCGGCGGTCAGCCGGTCGGTCATGCGTTCTTGCCTTTCGCAAATGCAATTTCAACTCAGGCGGGATCTCCTGACGACCCGGAAGTTGCGGCAAGACAGGAGATTACAGAAACCCGGGATTTCGCTCAAACGGCGCATAGATCGTATCCGTACCCGTCAGATGGCTTGCTGCCCCGGCCATCTGCGCGCTTGCCGCGCAGGATGCAAGAGGGCTGGAGCGATGGCGGGCCGCTTGGGCCTACAAGATCACGGATGGCGCGTATGTGCGCTTTCGCCTGCATTGGTCCCGGCCTGCCTGAATGTCACGTCGTCGCTTGACGCCGCGGCGCCATGAAGAACGGCAAAGAAGGCGATGATGGCGCAAGTTGCAGCAGCGACAAGCCAGGGGCGGCGGTGCGGGCGGTCGGCGGGAATATCAAGCAAGCGATCCTCTTGTGTTACTGCACAGTTTGCATTTTTGGGCGGTGCGATGCGGCAAGGCTCAGTCGGCCGCGATTTCGCCGCCCGCCGATTGCGTCCCGTTCGATGCCACCTGTTCGGGGCCCGCGGCCATCAGGTGAATCGACAGGAGAAACAGAAGGCCCAGTGCGGCGACGAGCGGCGTCATCCAGGTGCTGCGGCGGGGACGATCTCGGGGAATTTCAAGCAATCTGGTCATGCGCACTTGTTGCCGGCCGATCAGGGCGGAAAATGGGCGGATCACGGGCAATCACCCGTCATGGCCGGAACGCTGCGTTTCCAATCCGGAAATCGGGCGGGCGGCTTTTCACCGGGGCCGCTTTGCGCTAATCCGCGCAACAGACCCGCATTGCAAGGATGGCACGATGAAATTCACCCTCTCCTGGCTCAAGGACCATCTGGAGACAGAGGCACCGCTGGCCGAGATCGTCGAGGCGCTGACCGATCTCGGCCTCGAGGTCGAAGGGGTGGAAGACCCCGCCGAGACGCTGGGCGCCTTTCGCATCGCGCGGGTGATCGAGGCCGCTCAACACCCCGATGCCGATCGGCTGCGCCTGTGCCGTGTTGAGACATGGCCCGACGGCCCCGGCGGCCGCCCCGAAGAGGTGCAGGTGGTTTGCGGCGCCCCCAATGCGCGCACGGGGATGGTGGGGGTGTTCGCTCCGGTGGGCACGCATATCCCCGGCACCGGCATTGACCTGAAGCCGGGTGTGATCCGCGGGGTCGAGTCGAACGGGATGCTGTGCTCCGAGCGCGAGTTGATGATCTCGGACGATCACGATGGCATCATCGACCTGCCCGAGGATGCGCCTCTGGGTGCCCGTTTCATCGACTATGCCGGGTTGAACGACCCGGTGATCGAGATCGCCATCACCCCCAACCGCCCCGATGCGCTGGGCGTGCGCGGGGTGGCGCGCGATCTGGCTGCGCGCGGGCTGGGGCGGCTCAAGCCGCTTGAGATCATTCCGGTCGAGGGCAGCTTCGCCAGCCCCATCGGCGTGGAAATCGCGCCCGAACTCAAGGATAAGGGCTGCCCGCTCTTCACCGGGCGGGTGATCCGCGGGGTGAAGAACGGCCCCTCCCCCATTTGGCTCCAGCGCCGGCTCAAGGCGATCGGGCTGCGCCCCATTTCGGCGCTGGTGGATATTACCAATTTCTTCACCTTCGATCTCAACCGCCCGCTGCATGTGTTCGATGCCGACAAGGTGAAGGGCAACCTGCACATCCACCCGGCGCAAGGGGGCGAGGAACTCGCCGCGCTCGATGAAAAGACCTATGCGCTGCAGCCCGGCCAGATGCTGATTTCCGATGACGAAGGCGCCGAGAGCCTGGCCGGCATCATGGGCGGCGAGGCGACGGGCTGCACCGATGCCACCGTCAATGTCTTTCTGGAATCTGCCTATTGGGACCCGATCACCATTGCCGCCACCGGCCGCGCGCTCAAGATCAACTCGGATGCGCGCTACCGGTTCGAGCGCGGGGTGGACCCAGCGTTCACCGAGCCGGGGCTCGAGGCCGCGACACGGATGATCCTCGATCTGTGCGGCGGCGAGCCCTCGGACGTGGTGCGCGACGGCGCGGTGCCGGACACGACGCGCAGCCATGCATTCGATCCGGCGCGCGTGGTGCGCATCGTCGGCATGGACATCCCCGAGGCCGAGCAGCGTGCCACGCTCGAGACGCTGGGTTTCCGGCTCGAGAACGGGCAGGCCTTTCCACCCAGCTGGCGCCCCGACATCCAGGGCGAGACCGATCTTGTCGAAGAGGTCGCGCGCGTCGCCTCGCTCACCCGGCTGGAAGGCAAGCCGCTGCCCCGCCCGCAAGTGGGCGTGCCGCGCCCGGTGCTCACCCCGATGCAGCGGCGCGAAGGCACGGCGCGGCGAATGCTGGCGGCGTTGGGCTATAATGAATGCGTCAGCTATTCCTTCATCGACGGCGACGCGGCGGCGCTGTTCGGCGGAGGCGGTGAGGACGTCCGGCTTGAAAACCCGATCTCGTCGGAAATGACCCATCTGCGCCCCGATCTGCTGCCGGGGCTGTTGCAGGCAGCCGCGCGCAATCAGGCACGCGGCTTTGCCGATCTGGCACTGTTCGAGGTCGGCCCGGCCTTCACCGGTGGCGCGCCGGGCGAACAGGCGTTGCAGGCTGCGGGCCTGCTGGTGGGGGCGGTCGCCCCGCGTGATCCGCATGGCAGCCGCCGCGCGGCCGATCTGTTCGACGCCCGCGCCGATGCCGAGGCCCTGCTGGGCGCGATTGGCGCACCGGCAAAACTGCAGATCGGGCGCGACGTGGCACCCTGGTGGCATCCGGGGCGCTCGGGCGTCCTGACGCTGGGGCCAAAGAACGTGCTGGCCGCCTTTGGCGAACTGCACCCCAAGGTGCTGCGCAGCCTCGGGATCAAGGGCACGGCCGTGGCCTTTACCGTCTGGCCGGCTGCGGTGCCCTTCCCGCGGGCACAGGGCGCGACGCGCGCCGCGCTCACGCTGCACGACCATCAGGCGGTCGAACGCGACTTCGCCTTCGTGCTCGATGCGGGCGTGGAGGCGCAGGCCGTGCTCACCGCCGCGCGCGGGGCCGACAAGGCACTGATCGAAAGCGTATCGGTCTTCGATGAGTTCAGCGGCCCGAAAGCCGAGGCACAGATGGGCGAGGGGCGCAAGTCGCTGGCCATCTCGGTGCGGCTCCAGCCCAGCGGCAAGACCCTGACCGAGCCCGAAATCGAATCCGTGAGTCGGAAGATCGTCGAAAAGGTCAGCCGCGCCACGGGCGGCACTCTGCGCGGCTGACGGTGGCCTTGGGCGGAACAGCGCACAACGAGGGGCGAGAGACTGGCCCCTCTTCTTGGCCCAAATATCCACGACGCGCCGTCTGACCCCCGGCGCGCAGGCAGAAGCCGGTGCGCGTACCCCGGCAAAGGGGCAGGCTGCCCCTTGGCACCCGTCGCGCTGGCGCGCATGATGACACCGGGAGGTAGGGCAATGTTCGCAAACCGCGCCGAGGCCGGGGAACGGCTGGCCGACAGGGTATTGCAGGAGCTTGCCGCGCAAGCGCCGGGCGGCGGCAGCGGCACTGCGCCGCTGGTCCTGGCGCTGCCCCGCGGCGGTGTGCCGGTGGCCCTGCCGGTTGCGCGGCGTCTGAACGCGCCGCTCGATCTGGTGCTGGTGCGCAAGATCGGCGTGCCCGGCGCGCCCGAACTGGCCGCGGGCGCTGTCATGGAAGGGGCGGAGGGGCCGCAGGCCGTCTTCAACGACGATGTGCTGGCGCTGCACGGGCTGACGCCCGACGATCTGCACGACAGCATCACCCGGCTCAGGGCCGAAATCGCCGACCGGCGCGCGCGCTACCTGCAGGGCCGCGCGCCGATACCGGTGAACGGGCGGCAGGTGGTCGTGGTCGATGACGGCATTGCCACCGGCGCCACGATGCGCGCCGCACTCGCCGGCCTCGGCGGTCAGGGCGCGGCCGAGGTGATCCTGGCCGTGCCAGTGGCCCCGCCGGCGGCGCTGGCGCGGCTCAGCGGTGTCTGCGACCGGGTGATCTGCCTGGAAAGCCCACTGCATTTTCAGGCGGTGGGGCAGTTCTACCGAGATTTCACGCAAGTCTCCGATGACGAGGTGATCGCCACCCTGCAAACCGCGCTGCCATTGCGCGATCCCGATGACAACGACAGGAATGAAAGGAAATAGCCGCATGGAACTGACAGTCTATCTTGCCGGGGAAATCCACTCGGACTGGCGCAAGCAGATCATGGACGGCGCCCGCGGGCTGGCGGTGCGCTTTACCGCGCCGGTCACCGATCACGATGCCTCGGACGATTGCGGCGTCGCCATCCTGGGGGCCGAGCCAGACAAGTTCTGGCATGACCGCAAGGGCGCGGCCCTCAACGCCATCCGCACCCGCAAGGCGATCGCCGATGCCGACGTTGTGGTCGTGCGCTTCGGCGACAAGTACAAGCAATGGAACGCGGCCTTTGACGCCGGCCAGGCGGCGGCACTGGGCAAGTCACTGATCGTGTTGCACGGGCCGGAACACGCCCATGCCCTCAAGGAGGTCGACGCAGCCGCGCAGGCCGTGGCCGAGACCCCGCAGCAGGTGGTCGATATCCTGCGCTATGTGCTGGAGGGCACGCTGCCGGGCTGATAATTCCGCCCCTCGGCCCGGCCTGGTGCAGTTTCGCGATTGCCTTTTGCGGGGTTTCGCGCTCAAGCTTTCTTGATGCCTGTTGAACGGGGAACATGGAAATGCTGAGCGAATTTCGCACCTTCGTCGCCCGCGGCAATGTCATGGACATGGCCGTGGGGATCATCATCGGCGCGGCCTTCACGGCCATTGTCTCGAGCCTGGTGAGTGATCTGATCAACCCGATCATCAGCCTGTTTACCGGCGGGATGGATTTCTCGGGGCTGGGCATCCCGCTGGACGAGGGCGAGGAAGCCGCCGTCTTTGCCTATGGCAGCTTCATCATGGCGGTGATCAACTTCCTGATCATCGCCTGGGTGGTGTTCCTTCTGGTCAAGGGGCTGAACCGGCTGAAAGAGGCCACCCGCCGCAAGCAAGAGGCCGCGCCCGAACCCGCACCCCAGCCCGCCGGCCCGACGCAGGAGGAGCTTCTGGCCGAAATCCGCGACCTGCTGAAAGCCCGCGGCTGACGACCCGCCGGCTGCTGTTGCGGCCGGGGCAACGCGGGGGCGGCGCCGCCGTCCCGGCGGCGCGCTTGCAACACTGCGGGCCGCGCCCTCTTGCAGAGCCACTGCTTCGGCCTGCCGGTGGCGCGGCCCTACCAGCCGCCGCGTAGCAACATCTGCCCCGCGACAAGCGCCACCAGCGCGCCTGCCGCCAGTTCCAGCATCGGCACCACGACGCGCAGCGCCGAAAGCCGCCCGGCCCAGATCAGCGCACCATCGCGCGCCGAAACCGAAAGTGCGGCCACCGCTACAGTGACGGCGGCGGTGCCCAGCCCCATGGCATAGGTGCCGGCGATTCCGGCCGCCTGAAGCCCCATGTTCCAGGTCAGGATCAGCAGAAACAGCGCACCCGTGCAGGGGCGCATGGCGATGGCGCCGATCAGCAGCGCCGCATCGCGCCAGCCGCGCAGGCGCGCCACCTCGTCAGGGGCCGGGCCGTGACGGTGGCCGCAATCGGCGCAGGGCGCGGCATCGTGGGACTGACCCTGGTCATGCGCGTGACCGGCGGCCATCATGGCCGGGGCGGGCCGAACCGCCACCTGCGCCAGCCCGTAAAGCCCGCGCGCCCCGCGCCAGACCAGCCACAACCCGATGGCGCCGATCGCGGCAAGGCTGGCCTGCGTCATCGCGCCCTCGCCAAGGCCCAGCACCGTGTCGCGCCCGGCCTCGAACAGAAAAACCCCGCCATAGACCAGCGCCACCGCCGTAGTGGCCTGCATCAGGCTGGAGGCCAGCGCGATCCCGGCCAATGGCGCCAGCCGCACCCGGCTGGCCGCCCCGTAGCCGCCGATCAGGATCTTGCCATGCCCCGGCCCCACGGCATGAAAGAACCCGTAGGCAAAAGCCACGCCGATCAGCGCCGCCAGCGCGCCCGCCTCGCCCGCGCGCAACTGGCGCAGGGTGCCGGCCATGGCGTTCTGAAAGCTGCGCTGCCCCTCGGCGGCCCAGCGCGCCAGCAGGTCGAACCCGCCCGCCAGCCATACCCCGGCCAGCCCCAGCGCCAGCAGCAGGGCGAAGGTGAGGATCAGCTTGCGCATGTCACCAGGATCGTTTCCGCGAAGGCTTCGCCCACCTCGGGAAATTCGGCATCGATCTCCCAGGGGTCGTAGCCTTCGGCCTCGAGTGCGTCCAGTTCGGTCTCCAGCCGGGCTTGTGCAGCCTCAAGGTCGGGGCCCGAGACTTCGGCGCTGCAATCGCCGCGGCCCTTGATGCCGGGGCTGCCGGCCAGGCTGTAGGAGACGTAATAGGTCGGGTCATAAACCTGGATCGTCACGCGATCGCCCCCCACCGCGATCCGTTCGCGCAGCGCGCGGGTATGGGCGACGATGATCCGCCCGTCGCGGTAATCGGCCTGAAGGCTGACGGGGCCGCTGAGATCCAGCCGCCTGCCCCCTGCATAGACATAAAGATCGCCCGCGAAACCTTCGTCCCAGTTGGAATAGATCTGCGTGAGCTCGGCGCGCTCATCCTCGGTCAGGTTGCCGGTGTATTCGCGGTCGAAGCCGTAATCGTCGATGGCGAACATCGAATAGAATTCGTCATAGACCCAGACAACCTGCAACGCGGCAAGGCGGCCGTCTTCATCGAAGGCCACCTCGACCCCGGCATCGACGAAGACATGCGGATGCGCCGTTCCCCGGCCTGGCACAAGTGCGGTGGCCAGCGCCAGCCCGATCGCGAAGCCGTGCGTCATCATGCGCGTTTCTGCCATCGGCGGATCAGCCCTTTGTGGCTCCTCTTGCGCGCCAGACTATCTGCACGCGCCGCGATGAACCAGCCCTGCACCGCGCCCCCGCGCCATGTCTGGCGTCAATTCGCCGAGAGGCGCGCCCAAAAAAGACAAACCCCCGAAGCCGGGGCCACGGGGGTCGCTTGTGGCAGGCACGCCCGCCGGTTCGCCATCGGTCAGGGCGCTTCAGAGCAGCCCTTCGCGCTGTGCCTTCTTGCGCGCAAGCTTGCGCGCACGCCGGATCGCTTCGGCACGCTCGCGGGCTTTCTTCTCGGAGGGTTTCTCGAAATGCTGCCGAAGCTTCATTTCCCGAAACACGCCTTCACGCTGGAGCTTTTTCTTCAGCGCGCGAAGTGCCTGATCGACGTTGTTGTCGCGAACACTTACCTGCATGTGGTTGTCACCACCTTTCCAAGTTAGAGTTTCCGTGATTTGCAGGAAGTGGCGATATAGCAAGATGCACCTATCTTGTCCAGCAGGACCGCGCCGCAAGAGGAGGCTCCGATGCCCGACCGTTCCGACCACAGCGACCCATCCGCCCAGAAAGAGGCGCTGCTTGACGCGATCCTGCCCCATGTCGCCTTCGATGGCTGGAGCCAGGCGGCCTTTCGCGCCGCCATTGCCGACAGCGGCGTTCCCGCGCCGGTGGCGCATATGCTCTGCCCGCGCGGGGCGGTTGACCTGGCCCTGGCCTGGCACGAGCGTGGCGACCGAGTGATGCTTGAGCGGCTGGCGGCGACCGATCTGGGCGCCCTGCGCATCCGCGACAGGATCGCGCTGGCGGTCCGCTTGCGGATCGAGGCCGCCGAAGACCGCGAGGCAGTGCGCCGCGGGGTCACGCTGTTCGCGCTGCCGCCCTATGCGGCGGACGGGGCGCGCGCGATCTGGAACACCGCCGACCGCATCTGGAACGCCCTGGGCGACACATCCGACGATATCAACTGGTACAGCAAGCGCAGCATCCTTTCGGGGGTCTATTCCTCGACCGTGCTTTACTGGCTGGGGGATCAGAGCGCCGGCTACCAGGCGACATGGGCTTTCCTCGATCGGCGGATCGAGGATGTGATGCGCTTTGAAAAGGTGAAAGGGGCGGTCAACAGCAACCCGCTGTTCCGCACGGTATTTGCCGGGCCGCTATGGGCGGTGGGCAAGGTGCGCCCGCCGCGACGGGCGCCCGATGACATGCCGGGGCGGCGAGGCGACAGATGAAGGCGGCGTAATCGCGCGCACGCTGCCCCTACCCCAACGGCGTCAGGCGCGCCAGAAACGCGGCAGCAACAGCACAACCACCGCCAGCATCTCGAGCCGGCCGGCCAGCATGGCCGCGATCATCACCCATTTGGCCAGCGGCGGGAAACCATCGACCGCGCCGGTAGGCCCCACCTCGGGGCCGAAGGCCGGGCCGATGTTGAAAAGCGCCGTCCAGGCTGCCGTGAACGCCGTGCTGATCTGAAGCCCGGTCAGCGAAAGCAGAACCGCCGCGATGCCGAAACCGACCATGAAAAGCGTGAACAACGCGATGACCGAGTTGATGACATCGTCGCCCAGCGGCTTGCCGTCAAGGCGCACGGGCACCACGCGGCTGGGGCTGTGAATGCGCCGGATCTGCGCCTTGATCGCCTCGAACAGCACCAGATAACGAAAGACCTTGATCGAACACCCTGTCGAGGCCGTGCAGGCCCCCACCGCGCCCACCGCGATCACCACGACCAGCGGAAAGGCGCCCCAGGCAGAAACATCGGCGCTGGAATAGCCGGTGCCGGAAAACAGCGAAACGACATTGAAGGCACTTTCACGCAGCCCCGGCAGCACGGCGACCCCTTCGGTCGCGATACGGTAGACCAGCACCGCAGCAACGGCATAGGTTATCCAGCGGATATAGGCGCGCACCTGGATGTCCTGCCAGAGCGGCGCGAAGCTGCCCCCCATGAGCTGCACGAAACGCACGAAGGGCAGGCCGGCAAGGATCATGAACAGGATACTTGCATACTGCGCCGCCGGCGAGAACGCCGCAAACGAGGCATCTGATGTCGAGAATCCGCCCGTGGCCACTGTAGTGAAGGCATGGTTCACCGCATCGAAAGCCGACAGGCCCAGCGCGAAATAGCTGGCCGCGCAGGCCACGGTGATCAGCAGATACACCTCGAACAGCGCCCTTGCCAGGTCAAGCGCGCGCGGCATCACCTTGCCCATCGTGTCGAAGGCCTCGGAGCGGTAGAACTGCATCCCGCCCACCTTCATCAGCGGCAGGAACAGCATTGCCACCACGATGATCCCCAGCCCGCCCAGCCATTGCAGGATCGACCGCCACAAGAGCGTGCCGCGCGGCATCGAATCCAGCCCGACGAACACGGTGGTTCCGGTGGTGGTGATCCCCGACATGGATTCGAAGAACGCATCCGTGAACCCCACCCCCGGCACCCCGAGCATGAAGGGCAGCGCCCCGAAAAGCGGCAGCACCACCCAGGCGCCGGTGGTCAGCACGAAGGCATGGCGCGTGCCCATCTCGGCGCGCGCGCCGTTCTGGCAGGCCAGCGCAACGAAGACCCCCGCGAGAAACGTCACCGTGGCGCTGGCCATGAAAGCGCGCCAGTTCGCATCGCCATCGATCATGTCGGCCGCCATCGGCACCAGCATCGCCAGTCCGATAACGGCGCTCAGCAGGCCAAGGATATATCCGACAGGGCGCAGATCGATCATGGATCGAACGCTTGTCCGGCCCGGATGGAACTGTCAAGCACGCAGCTTCACGCGCCCGGCGCGACGGCGCGACGGGCCAGCGCGATCAGCCGCCATGCACCAGCGTGGCGAACAGCTTCGGGTCCAGGCTTTCGGCCGCGAATGTTTCGCCCCGCGTCAGCACGCTGACCGCATCATGGCTGTGCAGGCTTTCCTGATGGCTGGCCACCACGCGGAAGTCGCCGATCCGTTCATCGCCGGCAAGCTGGGCACAGAAGGCGCGTGCGGCATCCTCGACGAAAATCGGGTTGGCGGCGTTCAGCTCGGCGAAGGCCTGTTCATCCTCGCGCTTGACCATCACCTGGGTCTCGGTCGGCACGGCGGCGCGGCACAGGTCGATCAGATCCTCGAACCAGAGCGTGCGGCCCTCGATCAGCTCGATCGAGACGCGCGCCACCGAACGCTGTGAATGCGGCGTCGCCAGCTGCCCGCGCGTGGCCCGCGCATGTTCGGAAAGCTCAAGCGAGCAGGGGCAGGTCGAGGAATAGACATAATCGAGGTGCATGAACCGGCGGCGCACGCCGGCCCGCTCCACCAGTTCCAGCGCGATGTCGTAATACTGATACCCCTCCAGCCCAGAGCGCAGCGCGCGCATCTTCATGGGGAAGGAAAAGCGCATCATGATCCGAGCGTCGATACTGTCGAGATCGGCCTTGTAATCATCGAGCGCGGCCTCGATCACCTGAAAGCTGAAGGTGCGCCCTGCATGGCCGTAGAAGCTGCGCATGATGCGCGACATGTTGATGCCCTTCTTCTCGGCTTCCAGGCTGACGGTGCCGGTGACGCTGGTCTCAAGCGTCAGGTCGCCGTTGTCGCGCGTATGAAAGCTGATCGGCAGGCGAAAGTTGGAAATCCCCACATGCTGGATCGGCGCCCGCGCGCCCACGATCAGGCTGGCCGGGCCGTTTTGCAGATCGGGCAGCGAGGCGCGGTAGGCATCATCGGCCCGGAAACCTTCCGGATAGCTGCGGCTGAAGGCCGGGTATTCCGAAGCTGACCCAACCGGTGCATCCGGCGCTAGCCTCGACACCGCCGGGTCAAGCGTGGCGATTTCGTCGTCACTTGCCTTGTCCGCCCACTTCCTGAGCACCTCAAGCGCGGCTTCGGCCTCGTCACGGCTCGGTTTCCGGTCGATCTCAGGCGTATGAATGTTCATCGCGCTTCCCCTCTCGCCCAGTTCGGCGTCACTCCCAATATGGGGCTTTTGACGCTGCGCTTCCAACCCTTTCATTCTGATACGGGTCCGGGGGCGTTACGGATCAAACTGGGCAGCGCGAGAATGCGGGGCGCTCGCAGGGTCATGCGGGCGCGCATTACCGGCAGACATTGCGCCTGTCGGCGCGGCGGATGGGCAACGCGCGCGGTCAGTCTTTGCCCGGCGGTGTCGGACCACCCAGCGCACGCCAGCCTATATCGCGGCGGTAGAACCCTTCGGGCCAGTCGATGCCCGCGATCATCGCATAGGCCTCTTCGCGCGCCTCGGACAGCGATGCGCCGCGCGCCGTCACGCCCAGCACCCGGCCGCCCGCGGCGACGATCTCGCCGCCGCGCTCGGCGGTTCCGGCGTGGAAGGTCATGTGGCGGCTGTCTTCGAGCAACTGGTCGAGCCCCCGGATCACGCTGCCCTTGTCGTAGCTGCCCGGATAGCCCCTGGCCGCCATGACGACACATATCGCGTGATCGTCGGCCCAGTTGACGGCACATTCGGCCAGCCGCCCCTCGGTGCAGGCCAGCATCAGGTCGAAGACTTGCGCGCCCAGCCGCAGCATCAGTGCCTGGCATTCGGGGTCGCCGAAGCGCACGTTGTATTCGACCAGCCGCGCCACGCCGTCCTGGATCATCAACCCGGCGTAAAGGACACCCTGGAACGGGGTGCCACGACGCGCCATCTCGGACACGGTGGGGCGGATGATTCGGGCAAGCACCTGCTCCTGCAGTTCGGGCGTCAGGATCGGCGCGGGCGAATAGGCGCCCATCCCGCCGGTGTTGGGGCCGGTATCGCCCTCGCCCACGCGCTTGTGGTCCTGGGCGGTGCCGATTGGCAAAACAGTTTCACCATCGCAAAGCACGAAGAAGCTGGCCTCTTCGCCCTCCATGAATTCCTCGATCACGACACTTGCGCCCGCCTCCGCGCCAAAGGCCCCGGCAAAGATGTCATCGATCGCGGCCAGGGCTGTGGCCTCGTCCATCGCCACCACAACGCCCTTGCCGGCGGCCAGCCCGTCGGCCTTGACGACGATCGGCGCACCGGTCTCAAAAATATGGGCGCGCGCGGCTTCGGCATTGTCGAACCGGGCCCAGCGTGCGGTGGGGGCGCCGCAGGCATCGCAGATTTCCTTGGTGAAGGCTTTCGACGCCTCGAGTTGCGCCGCCGCCGCCGTGGGGCCGAACACCGGCACGCCCGCGTCGCGCAGCCGGTCGGCCACGCCGGCCGCCAGTGGCGCCTCGGGGCCGATCACCACGAAATCGATGGTGTTTTCCTCGGCGAAATTGGCGACCACACCGCCATCGGTGATGTCGATATCGGCGGTCTCAGACATCTGCGCGATGCCGGCATTGCCGGGGGCCACGATCAGCCGGTCGCATTTGGGGTTCTGCTTGATCGCCCAGGCCAGCGCATGTTCGCGCCCGCCGCTGCCCAGCACCAGAATGTTCATCTTCGCGCCCCACGTGCTTTTCACCCGATGCCGGGCGTTCTAGGGTGCGGCGAGGTGCAGCACAAGTGAGGCGGCCATGGATCTGATCGACGACCCCGCGCCGGGGCAGAACGCGCCCGAGTATTCGGTCACGGAAATCTCGGGCGCGGTCAAGCGGGTGATCGAGGGCGAATTCGGCCGCGTGCGCGTGCGCGGCGAGGTGGGGCGCGTCTCGCGCCCGCGCTCGGGGCATGTCTATCTCGACCTCAAGGATGACCGCAACGTGCTGGCGGGTGTGATCTGGAAAGGCGTGGCCGGGCGGCTGGCCACCCAACCCGAAGAAGGCATGGAGGTGGTCGCCACGGGCCGGCTGACCACCTTTGGCGGGCAGTCGAAATACCAGATGGTGATCGAGGAAATCGCCCCCGCCGGCATGGGCGCGCTGATGGCGATGCTGGAAAAGCGCAAGGCGCAACTGGCCGCCGAGGGGCTGTTCGACCCCGCGCGCAAACGCCCCCTGCCCTATCTGCCGCGCGTGATCGGGGTTGTTACCTCGCCCTCGGGGGCGGTGATCCGCGATATCCTGCACCGGCTGTCCGACCGCTTTCCACGCCATGTGATCGTCTGGCCGGTGGCGGTGCAGGGCGCGGCCTGCGCGCCCGAGGTGGCGGCGGCGATCCGTGGCTTCAACGCCCTGCCCGCCGCCGGTGGGCCGGTGCCACGCCCCGATCTTCTGATCGTCGCGCGCGGCGGCGGCTCGGTCGAGGATCTGTGGGGCTTCAACGAGGAAATCGTGGTGCGCGCCGCCGCCGACAGCGCGATCCCGCTGATTTCGGCCGTGGGGCACGAAACCGATACCACCCTGATCGACTTCGCCGCCGACCGGCGCGCGCCCACCCCCACAGCGGCGGCCGAGATGGCGGTGCCGGTGCGCAGCGAGTTGCTGGCCTGGACCGATGAACAGGGCGCGCGCCTTGTGCGCGCCACCGGCCAGGCGCTTGAACGCCGCGGCCAGCGGCTGCGGGATCTCGCGCGCGCCATGCCGCGCCCCGAAATGCTGGTGGGTCAGGCTGCGCAACGGCTCGACAACCTGGCCGACCGGCTGCCGGGTGCGTTGCGCGCCAGTGTGCAGGCCCGGCGGATTGCCCTGGGCCGCGCCGAGGGGGGGCTGCGGCTGCAAACCCTGCAGGCCCGCATCGACAGCCAGCACGAGGCGCTGGCGCGGCTGGGGCAGCGACTGGATGCGGCGCCCGGGCGGCTGCTGCGCGACCGGCACAGGCAATGGTCCGACCGCGCCGGACGGCTTTCCCCCCGGGCGCTGGCACGTCAGGTGGCCGATGGGCAGCAACGCCAAAGCGTGCTTTCCCAGCGTTTTGCCGCCGTGGCACAGGGCCAGCTCGCACGCTGGCGCGACCGGCTGGAGGCGCTGGAACGGATGCGCCAGACGCTGGGCTACCGCGAAACGCTCAGGCGCGGCTATGCCGTGGTGCGCGGCGATGGCGCGGTCGTGACCAACAGCACGGCGGCGGCAAATGCGGTGGCGCTCGAGATCGAATTCGCCGATGGGCGCATGAACGCCGTGCCGGGTGGTGGCGGCGCGGGCGGTCCGGCAGGCGGCACAGGCAAACCCGGAAAGCCCCGCAAGGCCGAAGCCCCCGGCAAGACGTCGCCCGGCAAAGCCCCCCCGCCGCGCCAGGGCAGCCTATTCTGAGCCACCGTCACGACCCCAGCCAAAGCCCCGGGCATTCCATCGGCCCTTCGGCATGACCCACCTCAACCAGACCGCTGCCGGGCGGGTCCCCTTCTGCTTGCGCGCGCAGCCCCGCGTCGGTGTCGAAAAACTGCCAGCAATGCAGCCGTTCGGGCGCATCGTCATAGACGAAACAGATGTGATCGTCGGCCTCGAACCATGTCCCCTGTCGGCACGCGTCACCGGCAAAAGCCCATATCACGCGCCGGCCGGGCAGATACTGCTCGATGCCGTAGACCAGCCCACCGACACCATAGGTCATCGTCCGCCCTGTCGTCAGCGCCTCGAACTCTGCCCCGTCGAGCATCCGCCCCGGCGGATCGGCGACCACAGGCGACGCCACCCATCCTGCCGATAGCAGCGCCACGGTGATGCTGGCGTGGCGTAGGGCATTTGCGAACAACTCGGTCAATGGCATCTCTGGTTCCGGCTTGGCACGTGCTGGGAATATCCCCGTATCAGGGCCGAAACTGGCCTGCCCGCGACCTCAGCGCAAGAACGCAATCAACAAGGGGATCGCGTAGAACTCGCTCTTCTGCTTGGCGCGGAACCGGTGATACAAGATCACCGGCGCGACCAGTGGCGCAAACCACCGCATCCGGCGCGCGCGCCGGCGTGCAAGCTCCCAGATGCCGCCGGGGTCATGGGCACGGTAGCCAACTGCAATCTCTTCCGCACCGCAAAGGAACTCGGACCGTTGCGCCAAGGCCGAATGCAGCAGCACAAGCAAATCGCGGGCCATGTCACGAGGGCGGGCATCGAGCCGCGCGCCGGCCTCCAGGTCAAGGAAGGTGACGGTTTCGCCATCCCAGCACACGTCGCGGATACAGGGCCGCCCATGCGCCAGCCCCAGCGCATGCATTTCGGCCAGGGCCTTGCCGGTGGCGCGAAAAGCGGGGCGAAACTCCTCGCCCGGTTTCAGTAGGCCGGGCAGGTTCGGGCCGCAATCGGGCAACACCATAAACCCCTGCCCTTGCGCCGCGATCGGCGGCACGGCGGCCCCCCGTGCGGCGAATTCGGTCAGCAAGTGCTGTTCGCGGCTGAGGCTGCGCCCGGCGTTACCCTTGAACAGTCGCAAGCGCAGCGAAGCGATCTCTTCCTCGAACTTCACCCAGTAGCGTTGACCATCGTGGATGAAACTGCCGATGCGGCCGGGCGGCAGGGCGCGGGCCTTGCGGGCAAGCTGCGCGGCATCGGGCTGGGCATGTGACATCGGCATGACGTCTGATTGCGGATTGTCATGAAAACGTCAAGCTTGGGGGCGCCCGCTCACTTTCAAATCCGGGCGCGCTGTATTAGCTGTGTCGCAGATAGTTCGAAGGGTGGCGCATGTCGTTTTTCAAGAAGCTGAAGGAGCGGATGTTCAAATCCTCGTCGCGGCTGGGCGAGGGGCTGGATGCCGTGGTCGAGGAAGGCGCCGAAAAACCGGCGCCCGAAGCCGCGCCTGCCTCCCGCACAGACGAGGCCCCCGCCCCAGCGGCACCAACCGAAGCACCAGTCGAAACACCTGCTGACGACGCCCCGCCCCCGCCCGAACGCAGCCAGCCGCAAGCGATGCCGCCGCGCCCCACGCCGGCCTCGGACGCGCCCGCACCGGCCGCACCCGTGGCCCCCGCCGTGCCCGAGCGCAAGGGTCTGCCCCAAGACGAACCGCGCGTCGCGCCGGCGGAAGAGGGCGAAATCCCTGCGCCGCCGCAGGAACCCGACCCCGACGACGCCCGCCCTGGCCTGCTGGGCCGGCTGCTGGGGCGCGGCCCCGCGCCTGCGGATGCACCGCGCCGTGTGCTTGACGATGCCATGCTCGAAAGCCTCGAGGATGTGCTGATCCAGGCCGACATGGGCGTCGAGACCGCTATGCGCGTCACCGCCAACCTGGCCGAGGGCCATTTCGGCAAGCGCGTGTCGGGGCAGGAGGTCCGCGCGCTGCTGGCACAGGAGATCGCCGCCATCATGGAGCCCGTGGCGCGCCCGCTGCCGCTTTACCCGTCGCGCCCGCAGGTTGTGCTGGTGGTCGGCGTGAACGGCTCGGGCAAGACCACCACCATCGGCAAACTGGCCGCGCAGTTCCGGGCCGCCGGAAAGAACGTGGTGATCGCGGCGGGAGATACCTTCCGCGCGGCCGCGGTCGAGCAGTTGCAAGTCTGGGGCGAGCGCGCCGGTGTGCCGGTGCTGACCGCGCCCGAGGGCAGCGACCCGGCAAGCCTGGCCTATGACGCGCTGTCGAAGGCGCGCGCCGACGGGGCCGACCTGCTGATGATCGACACCGCCGGGCGGCTGCAAAATCGTGCCGACCTGATGGAGGAACTGGCCAAGATCGTGCGGGTCCTGCGCAAGCTGGACGAGACCGCGCCGCATAACACGCTGCTGGTCCTGGATGCCACCACCGGGCAGAACGCGCTCAATCAGGTCGAGATATTCAGCAAGATCGCCGATGTCTCGGGGCTGGTGATGACCAAACTCGACGGCACCGCCCGCGGCGGCGTTCTGGTGGCGCTGGCCGACCGCTTCGGCCTGCCGATCCATGCCATCGGCGTGGGCGAGCAGATCGACGATCTGCAACCGTTCGAGCCAGAGGAATTCGCCCGCGCCCTGACCGGCGCGGATGAGGGCGCATGAAGCCGTCGCCACTGCGCCGTAGCTGTTGCGCGCGATGCCGGGCATGCTATGTCAGCCCCAGTCAGGAGAGCACCGCATGAGCGAGACCCGCGCGATCAACCCAAAGCTGAAGATGGTGCTCGAGATGGGGCCGCTTCTGGCCTTTTTCCTGGGATATGTCTGGCTGCGCGGCGAGACCTACGAGGTGGGGGGGCGCGATTATGACGGCTTCATCGTCGTCACGGCGCTGTTCATCCCGCTGCTGTCGGCCTGCACCCTGGTGCTCTGGCGGCTGTCGGGCAAGGTGTCGCGCATCCAGGTGACAACGCTGTTCATGGTCGTCGTCTTTGGCGCGCTGACCGTCTGGCTGAATGACGAACGCTTCTTCAAGATGAAGAGCACCTTCGTCTTCGGGCTGTTCGGGCTGGTGCTCTGGGTGGGGCTGTGGCGCGGGCAGTCGTATTTCGCCTATGTGATGGAAGGGCTTTTGCCGATCTCGCCCGCCGGCTGGATGGTGCTGACCCGCCGGCTGGCCTGGTTTTTCTTACTGATGGCCGTGGCGAATGAGATCATCTGGCGCTCGTTCTCGACCGATGTCTATGTGGTCTGGGATACCTTCGGCCAGGCCGGGGCGATGTTCGGCTTCTTCATCGCCCAGTCGAAACTGATCGAAGCCCACTGGATCGAGCCGGACACGGCGGGGTCGGCGGGCCAGTCAGGCCCGGCCGACAAGCACTGACGCGCGGCCTCAGCCCGCAGCGCGCTGGGTGCCATAAAGAAGCTCCTGCGCCTTGCGGTCCTTTGGCGCGTCCTTGCGCTTTTCGATCGCCAGCGCGCGGCCGCGTTGCACCGCCGGGCGCGCGCCAACCTCGTCCATCCAGCGCACGAAGTTGGGCACTTCGTCGAGGGTCTGCTCCTGCTTTTGCCACAGCGAGGCCCAAGGCCAGATCGCCATGTCGGCAATGGAATAGAATTCGCCCGCGACAAAGCGATTGTCGGCAAGCTGCCGGTCCAGAACCCGGTAAAGCCGCGCCACCTCGTTGCGGTAGCGATTCTTGGGATAGGGCAGGTCCTGCGGCGGATCGAGTGTCGGCGCTGTCGCGAGGAAGTGATGCGCCTGCCCCGCCATCGGCCCCACGCCGCCCATCTGCCACATCAGCCATTGTTCGACCTCGACGCGCTCGCGCTCGGTGCTGCCGCCGAACTGGCCGGTCTTGCGCGCCAGATATTGCAGGATCGCGCCCGACTCGAAAATCGAGATCGGCGCCCCATCGGGCCCTTCGCGATCGATGATCGCGGGCATCCGGTTGTTCGGGGAAATCTTCAGGAACTCCGGCCTGAACTGTTCGCCTGCACCGATATCGACCAGATGCAACTTGTAAGGCAGGCCCATCTCCTCCAGTGCGATCGAGATTTTCCAGCCATTCGGGGTGGGCCAGTAATAAAGGTCGATTTCGGCGGTCATTCACAAAACTCCTTGTTGCCTCACACCTACATGTCACCTTCTGGCCCGAAGGCAAGAGCCGCCGCGCCGGGCGCATCCTGCGTGCAGGGCGGTTGACCTCGCGCGCGTTCGGGCGTATCCGCCGGGGCGTGGCGATTTGTATGCTGGATTGCGGGCCACGTTAAACAAGCCGCTAAAGAGGTCGGGCCTGAGGCCCGGTGCCTTGGTCGGCATCGGGCTTTTTTGTTTGCGGCGGGGGTCGGACAATGACGGGCAACAGCGACAAGACGCAGCAAGGCGGCTGGAAGCCGCGCACACGCGCAGTGCATGCGGGCACACGGCGCAGCCAGTATGGCGAGATGTCCGAGGCAATCTTCCTTACCCAGGGGTTTGTCTATGAAAGCGCCGCCGCGGCCGAGGCCCGCTTCATCGAGGCCGGTCCGGACGAATTCATCTATGCCCGCTACGGCAACCCCACCGTGCGCATGTTCGAGGAACGCATCGCCGATCTGGAAGGCGCCGAGGATGCCTTTGCCGCCGCCTCCGGAATGGCCGCAGTCAACGGCGCGCTGATGTCGATGCTGCGCGCGGGCGATCATGTGGTGTCGTCGCGCGCGCTGTTCGGCTCGTGCCTCTATATCCTCGAAGAAGTGCTCACCCGCTTCGGCGTCGAACTCACGCTGGTCGACGGCGCCGATCTCGACCAGTGGCGCGCCGCGATCCGCCCGGGCACGAGGGCGGTTTTCTTTGAGACCGTGTCGAACCCCACGCTGGAACTTATCGACATCGCCGCCGTGGCCGAAATGGCCCATGCGGCAGGCGCGCTGGTGGTGGCTGACAACGTATTCGCCACGCCGGTATTCTCGCGGGCGATCGAGCTGGGCGCCGATATCGTGGTCTATTCCGCCACCAAGCACATCGACGGCCAGGGCCGTTGCCTGGGCGGGGTGATCCTTGGTCGGCGCGAGTTCATCCGCAAGACGGTCGAACCCTACATGAAACACACCGGTGGCGCGCTCAGCCCGTTCAACGCCTGGGTGATGCTCAAGGGAATGGAAACGCTGGATTTGCGGGTGCGCGCGCAGGCCAAGGGCGCGCTCAAGATCGCGCGCACGCTCGAGGGTGACGCGCGGCTTGCGCGGGTGCTCTACCCGCATCTGGAAAGCCACCCCCAGCACGCGCTGGCCCGCGCGCAGATGGAATCGGGCGGCACGGTGCTTTCCATAGATGTGAAGGGCGGGCAGGAAGCCGCCTTCCGGATGCTCGACGCGTTACGCATTTTCCGCATCACCAACAACCTGGGCGACGCGAAAAGCCTGGTGACCCACCCGGCCACCACGACCCACCAGCGCCTGCCCGACGATCAGAAAAAACACCTCGGAATCACACCGGGGCTGGTGCGCCTGAGCATCGGGCTGGAAGACCCCGATGACCTGATCTCCGACCTGCGCGGCGCGCTCGACCAGGTCTGATTGCCGCGCGGCACCGTCCCTGCCCTACGCTCAGGGTCCGGTTTCCTTGACCGCCTCCATCGCGACATGGGTCGAGGTCGATGTCACATGCGGCAGGCTTGAGATCCGCTCGGCCAGCACATGGCGATAGGCGGCGATGTCCTGCGTACGCACCTTTATCAGGTAATCGAACCCCCCGGCGATGAGGTGGCATTCCTCGATCTCCGGCACCTGCCGGACCGCGGCGTTGAAGGCATCGAGCGCGGCCTCGCGCGTATCCGACAGCTTGACCTCCACGAATGCCACATGCGCCGCCCCGATCCGGACCGGGTTCAGCACCGCGCGGTATCCCAGGATCACCCCGTCATCCTCGAGCCGCCGCAGCCGTGCCTGGGTCGGCGATTTCGAAAGCCCGATGCGGCGCGCCAGCTCGGTCACGCTCAGCCGGCCCTCGGTCGACAGCTCGCGCAGAATCGCCGCGTCAAAGCGGTCCAGACCGGAATAGTCTTTTTGCATTTTAAAATACCTCCACAGAAGCCATTTAGACCCACAATTGCGCAAAATAAGGAAGAAAGAAACCGCATTTCACGATAAAGTCGGGAAAAAAGGAGCCTCGCCATGACAGATGATCAGCTTGCCGCGTTGCGCCATCGGGTCGAGACGGAAGCCCTTGCCGAAGAAACGGCAGCATTGGCCCGGTTGACCGAGCTTGCCGCACTGCCCTCCGATGCGCGCGCGCGCATCACCGCGCGGGCCGCCGATCTGGTACGCGAGATCCGCGCCAGCGCAAAGCCGGGCCTGATGGAAGTGTTCCTGGCCGAATACGGGCTCTCCACCGATGAAGGCATCGCGCTGATGTGCCTGGCCGAGGCGCTGTTGCGCGTGCCCGACGCCCCCACCATGGATGCCCTGATCGAGGACAAGATCGCCCCCTCCGACTGGGGGCAGCATCTGGGGCATTCTTCGTCGTCGCTGGTCAATGCCTCGACCTGGGGGCTGATGCTGACGGGCAAGGTTCTGGAAGACAGCCGCCCCGGCGTCGCCGGCACCTTGCGCGGGGTGATAAAGCGGCTTGGTGAGCCGGTCATCCGCACCGCCACCGCCCGCGCCATGCGCGAGATGGGGCGGCAGTTCGTGCTGGGCGAAACCATCGAGGCCGCGATGAAGCGCGCGCGCGAACTCGAAGCCGAAGGCTACACCTATTCCTATGACATGCTGGGCGAGGCCGCGCGCACGGGACCCGACGCCGGGCGCTATTTCGCGGCCTATGCAAGGGCGATCGGCGTGATCGGCAGCGGCGCCTCGGCCGGGGATATCCGTGCCAATCCCGGCATCTCGGTCAAGCTATCGGCGCTGCACCCGCGCTACGAGATGGCCAAACGCGCGCGCCTTGAGGATGAGCTGCTGCCGCGCGCGCGAAGGCTGGCGCAGATGGCCGCGCAGGCCGGGATCGGGCTGAACATCGACGCCGAAGAGGCCGACCGGCTGGTGCCTTCGCTCGATGTGATCGAGGCGCTGATGGCCGATCCGGAGCTTGCCGGATGGGACGGGTTGGGCGTGGTGGTGCAGGCCTATGGTCAGCGCGCCGGCACGGTGCTCGACTGGCTGCACGAACTGGCAGAGCGGCACGACCGCCGCATCATGGTGCGGCTGGTCAAGGG
The DNA here is from genome assembly GCF_003350345.1 of Alkalilacustris brevis. Taxonomy (GTDB): domain Bacteria; phylum Pseudomonadota; class Alphaproteobacteria; order Rhodobacterales; family Rhodobacteraceae; genus Alkalilacustris; species Alkalilacustris brevis. Next base: position 4,677 of record NZ_QNVJ01000058.1, on the reverse strand, counting down.
CGCCTATTGGGACACCGAGATCAAGCGCGCGCAGGTGCTGGGGCTTGATGGTTTCCCGGTTTTCACCCGCAAGCCCGCCAGCGATGTGAGCTATATCGCCAATGCGCGGCGACTGCTGGCGATGCGCGCGCGGATCTATCCGCAATTCGCCACCCACAACGCCCATAGCGTGGCAGCGATCCTCGATATGGTGCAAGACATGCGCGTGCAGCCGGAAGAATATGAATTCCAGCGCCTGCACGGCATGGGTGAACGCCTGCATGAGATCGTGCGCGCGCGCCATGGCACGCGCTGCCGCATCTATGCCCCCGTCGGCGCGCATCGCGACCTGCTGGCCTATCTGGTGCGGCGGCTGCTGGAAAACGGGGCGAATTCCTCCTTCGTCAACCAGATCGTCGATGAAAACGTGCCGCCCGAAAAGATCGCCGCCTGCCCCTTCGCAGCGCTGGAACAGGCAGGGCCGGGCAGCAACCCGCTGATCCGCCGCGGCCCCGAGCTGTTCGCGCCCGAGCGGCCCAATTCCCGCGGCTGGGATCTGACCGACCCGGTCGATCTGGCCGTGATCGAGGCCGCCCGCGCGCCCCATCGCACGGCCCGGTTCACCGCCACCCCGATTCTGGCCGGGCCGGTCGAGGGGGCCGAATCGCTACCGGTAATAAACCCCGCCCGCCCCGATGACACGGTGGGCACCGTCACACCCGCCAGCACCAGCGATGTGGAAACCGCGCTTGCCGCCGCCGCACCCTGGCAGGCCAGCGCGGGCGAGCGTCGCGCAGTGCTGGCCCGCGCCGCCGAACTCTATGAGCGCGATTTCGGCCCGCTCTTCGCCATTCTCGCGCGTGAGGCGGGCAAGACGCTGCTCGATTCGGTGGGCGAATTGCGCGAGGCCGTGGATTTCCTGCATTTCTATGGCGCGCAGGCGGAAAAGCTGGAAACCGGGCCGCGCGGCACCTTCGCCTGCATCTCGCCTTGGAATTTCCCGCTGGCGATCTTCACCGGGCAGATCGCCGGCGCGCTGGCCGCCGGCAATGCGGTGCTGGCCAAGCCGGCCGAGCAGACAGCGCTGGTGGCCGCCGCCGCCGTGCGCCTGCTGCACGAGGCCGGCGTGCCGCGCACGGCGCTGCAACTGCTGCCCGGCGATGGCGCGACAGTGGGCGCGGCGCTTACCTCGGATGCGCGCGTGGCCGGCGTGGCCTTCACCGGCAGCACCGAGACCGCATTAATGATCCGGCGCAGCATGGCCGCGCATCTGGCCCCCGAGGCGCCCTTGATCGCCGAAACCGGCGGGCTGAACGCGATGATCGTCGATTCCACAGCGCTGCATGAACAGGCCGTGCGCGATATTCTTGCCAGCGCCTTCCAGTCGGCGGGGCAGCGCTGTTCGGCCTTGCGCTGCCTTTATGTGCAGCGCGATGTCGCGCCCGAGTTCCGCAAGATGCTGTTCGACGCGATGGACGAGCTGACCCTGGGCGACCCGTGGGATCTGGCCACCGATACAGGCCCGGTGATCGACCGGCAGGCCGCGCGTGACATTCGCGCCCATATCGAGGCCGCGCGCAGCGAAGGCCGCGTGGTCAAGGAGTTGTCTCGCCCCGGCGCGGGGTATTTCATCGCGCCCACCGTAATCGCCGTAAAGGGCATCCAGGACCTGGAGCGCGAGGTCTTCGGCCCCGTGCTGCATATCGCCGAATTCGACGCGCGCCGGATCGACGCGGTGATCGATGCGGTGAACGCCAGCGGCTACGGGCTGACCTTCGGGCTGCACAGCCGCATTGACGACCGGGTGCAGCAAGTCGTCGACCGGCTGCATGTGGGCAACATCTATGTCAACCGCAACCAGATCGGCGCGGTGGTGGGTAGCCAGCCGTTCGGGGGCGAGGGCCTTTCTGGCACCGGCCCCAAGGCAGGCGGGCCGCATTATGTGCCACGTTTCGCCGCCGCCTGGCCCGCACCCGAAACTGCGCCCGACACCGGGGCGGAGGACACCGCCGCTGCCAGTGCCGACATCGCCACGCTTCAGGCCGCGATTGATGCCGCGCAACCCGATGACACGCCGGTCTCCACCACCGAGATGCCCGGCCCCACGGGCGAATCGAACCGACTGTCAACGTATCGGCGCGCGCCGCTTCTGTGCCTGGGGCCGGGCAAGGCAGCGCAGGACGCACAGCGCGCCGCGGTCGAGGCGCTTGGCGGCATCGCCCTGCCCTGCGGCCCCCTTTCCGCCGTGGCGCTGACGCGGCTGCACGGGTTTTCGGGCGTGCTGTTCTGGGGCCCCGAGGACGAGGCCCGCGCCCTGGCGCAGGCTCTGGCCGGGCGCGACGGGCCGATCCTGCCGCTGATCGCCACGCTGCCCGACCCGGCGCATGTGCTGCTTGAGCGGCACCTGTGCATCGACACCACCGCCGCGGGCGGCAATGCGGCGCTGCTGGCGCGGGTGAGCGCTTGACCATCCCCCGCGGATCGGGAAGCCTGCGTGGATGTTCCCGATCCGCGATCACAACCCCTCGGGCCGCGTGCCCTTTGTCACCTACGGGCTGATCGCGGCGAATGTGGCGCTGTTCTTCAGCTACCTGCCACTGTTCGAAGAACCTTATGAACTGATGCTCCTATATGCAGAATGGGGCATGGTGCCGGCCCGGCTGGAGGCGGGCCAAGGGCTGCACACGCTGATTACCTCGCAATTCCTGCACGGCGGCTGGCTGCACCTTGGCTTCAACATGCTGTTTCTGTGGATTTTTGGCGACAACATGGAAGAGGAATGGGGCCACCTGCCCTATCTGCTCTTTTATCTGGCCTGCGGCGCGGGGGCGGCACTGTTGCAGTTGCTGTCCGATCCCGGCTCGATGATCCCGATGGTGGGGGCCTCGGGGGCCATTGCCGGGGTGCTGGGAGGGTATCTGCTGATGTTTCCGCGCGCGCGGGTCGATGTGTTCCTGTTTCTGGTGATCTATTTTCGTGTGATACCGGTGCCGGCATGGCTGATGCTGGGCATCTGGTTCGCGTTACAGGTGATCGGCGGCATCGCAGCGCCCCCCGGCGAAGGCGGCGTGGCCTACTGGGCCCATGCGGGCGGCTTTGCGCTGGGGCTGGTGCTGACCGTGCCGATCTGGCTGCGCCGGGGTGGCGTGGCCTATTGGGGGCGCAATTTCGGCCAGCCGCCGCACCCGGAGGCCACCTATCGCATCGGCAAGACGCATGTTCCGGTAGTGCGGCGGCGCAAGACCCCGACGCGCACGACCGGGGGCAGCGGCCCCAAGGGCCCGCCCCCCCTGCCCGGCCAGTCACGACATCCCGCGCCGCGCGCCCCGAAGGGGCCGCCGCCGGTGCCGCAGCAGGATAACGAGCGGGAAAAACCACGCCAGGGGCCGCCTCCCGTTCCCGAAGCGGGCCGGGTGCCGAAGGTGCCGCGCCGCAAATGAAACGGTGACGGCAGGCGCGGGGTCAGTCGGCGCGCAAAATCTCGGTGAATGGCTGGTAGATTTCAGCGTTCGCGGCAATGACGGCACCTGATTCCAGGATATCGCTGCCCTCGCGCAGACCCGAGACCATGCCGCCGGCCTCGCGCACCAGCACCAGTCCCGCGGCCATGTCCCAGGGGTTCAACTCGCGCTCCCAGAAGCCATCATAGCGCCCGGTCGCCACATAGGCGAGATCGAGCGCCGCCGCCCCCCAGCGCCGCACCCCCGCGCAGGTCGGCATCAGCCGCGCCAGGTCCTTGAGCGTGGCAGGCAGGGTGCGCTTGGCCCCGTAGGGCACGCCCGTTGCAAAGATCGCCTCATGCAGGTGCCGACGCCCGGAAACCCGGATGCGGCGGTCATTCATGAAGGCCCCAACGCCCTTTTCGGCAACGAACATCTCGTCCTTGGCGGCATCGAAGACGACGCCCGCGACAATCTCGCCCTTGTGCTCGAGCGCGATGGAAATCGCCCAATGCGGCAGACCGTGCAGAAAATTCGTGGTGCCGTCCAGCGGATCGACGATCCAGCGGCGCGTCGGGTCGGTTCCGGCGACGGGCTCGGATTCCTCGCCCAGCCAGCCATAGGTGGGGCGCGCGCCCATCAGCTCGGCCCGGATCATCCTTTCCGAGGCCAGATCGGCCCGGCTCACGAAATCACCCGCCCCCTTGACCGAGACCTGGAGGTTCTCGACCTCGCGGAAATCCTTGACCAGGCTGCGGCCGGCCTTGCGGGCGGCCTTGATCATCAGGTTGAGGTTGGCGCTGCCTTGCATCTTGATCTCCGGGTTTTGCAGCGCTGGCTATACGCGCCCGGGCAGGGGATGTGAAGGCCCCGCGCCAACAGGTCCGCAGGCGCGGGGAAACGACGCTTTGCGCCGGTGGATGTGGCGCAACTCCGCCACGAGACGCAGTAACCGCTGGCAGAAAGCTATCATGCGGGATTGCAGAAGCCCTGCGCGCAATCGCGGCAAACCCACGCGAGTTGCACGCGCTTCTACCAGCATCGAAGCGGCACATTGGCCCCGGTCTGGTCCGGGCGACCAGCCCGGGCCGCGCGTGGCTCGAATGTTCAGGCAGTTGGGCGTTCTTACACGCAGCAGCCCCGCAGTGGCTTTTCTCGGTAGCCCCCAATGTTTTGCCACCTGACAAATCGTTCTCACTGCCCTTCCATCGCGGCTTTGCCCGCATGGATGACATTGCGAGACCCGCTTTGCGAGGCG
>NZ_QNVJ01000015.1 GCF_003350345.1 Alkalilacustris brevis | reverse complement strand
GACCACTGCACGCGGAAGCTTTCACCGGCGCGCGCACTGTCGGGGCCGGAGATGGAGACCTCGGGCAGTTCCGGCTCGGGGGGCGGCGTTTCTTCGACGATCGGCTGGGGTGCCGGGGCAGAAACGGCGGTCATCGCCTCGGACAATTCGGCGCCCGAGTTGGTATGGAACAACATGCCCCCGGTTTGCTCGGGCAGGCAGGAGAGGGTGTTAACCTCGTCTTCGGTCATGCCGAAACCCACCACATGGGCGCGGATGCCGATGCCTTGCGCGGCCAGTTCGGCGGCCAGCGCACAAGGGTCGCCGCCGCAGTTTTCCAGCCCGTCGGTGAAAAGGATCAGGTCGGCAGATTCGGCGGTGGGCGGGATCATGTCGCGCGCCATGGCCATCGAATCGGTCAGCGGCGTCATGCCCTGGGGGTTGAGCGCGCGTAGTCTTGCCGTCAGTTCCGCCCCGTCATGGACGCTGAGCGGCGCTATGGCCTCGATGTCGGAACAATCGCCGCGGCGTGTGTGACCATAGGCAACCACACCCAGCGGGACCGAGGCGTCACGTGTCTCGAAATACTCCTCCATGACGTCACGGGCAATCTCGATCCGGGTCAGGTCGCCTTCCAGTCGGTTCCACATGGATCCGGAAGCGTCGAACACCATGATGGCGACATGATCGCCGGCACGCTCCTGTGCCGCGAGCGGTGCGCCCAACAATGCAGTGGTCATGGCCATGGCTGTCAATCGTCGCATCATCAAATCCTTTTTGCCGGTTCTTCCCCTCGGATATGCCCCGGCGCGTGCTCAATAGTCACGGTAGCCGGTGGGGCATATCCACCAGATAAAGCAGGCGAAAGGTTTCAGTGCAAAGCCTTTCTGCATCGCGCCTCTGACCCGGGTGCCGGGTTTCGGCCTCACTTGCCGGAAAAAGCGAGCCCCGGTGTCGCGCCGCGTCCTGTCTGTTTCCACGCCTGCGCATGGCCGAGCCGGCGCAGCACTCTCGGGCTGCACCGGCAATGATACTGGCGGCGGATATGGTGGGGCGTCTCAGCCCGCCTTGAGCCGTTCGGCCAGCACCTTGCCGACCGCCTCTGCCAGATCGCCCTCGGGCAGTTCGTCAAGCGGCAGGGCGCCCATGGCATCCTGGGTGCGGGCAGTGGCGGCGGGCAGGTCGCCATTCAGGCCCAGCGCGTTCAACGTCGCCGCGCTTTCGCGCATCTCGGCGGCGCGGCGCTTGCCGTGGCGCAGGGTGCGTTCGAAATTGTAGCTCACATTCTCCGGCCAGCCGAGGCCCGGATAGCTTTTGCTGAGCGAGGCAAGCACCTTCTCGAATGCCCCCGAGGCCTGTGCGGCGAGCATGGCTTCGACGGTGATCGCCTCGAGCCCCTTCACGAAGACCGAGCGCACCATCTTGATCGCCGTGGCATCGCCCGGTGCATCCCCTGCGACCTCCAGCCTGAAGCCCAGCCCGGCCAGGTCGTCGGCCAGCGCCTCGGCGGCACCGCCAGCCAGCAGCACCGGTGTTGCGTGCCCCTTGGGGTGCACCGGTGCCATCACGGCCATGTCGATATAACGCCCGCCCCGATCATCGATCAGCGCGGCGGTTTCGCGCTTGCGCCCCGGCGAGACCGAGTTGATGTCGAAAAACACCTGCCCCTGCACCAGATGCGGGACGACGGATTTTGCCGCAACCAGGCTCTGGTCGGCGGTGACGGCGGAAAAGATCCAGTCGGCCTCGCGGATCGCATCGGCTGGATCGGAGCCCTGGCGCACGCCCCGGTTCGCCATGGCTTCGGCCATTGCGTCATCCTGACGGATATCGAAGGCTGCGATCCTATGGCTGCTGCCTGCAAGCAGGCTGTCTGTGAAGGCGCGGGCGGCCTCGCCGAAACCGATGAAAGCGATATTCATGCCTGTTCTCCTCAAGAATCATGGAGGTCCCTATCAGGACCTCGCACGCTATTGCAGCCGCGTTGCGCCGGTCGTGCGCGCGGCTTTGGTCTCTGGCGCCGGAGTGGCAGCGGCCGCGGGCAGCGGCGTGCCGGCCGGCACCAGGTATCTGGATGAAAGCTCTTGAATCCCGTTCAGCCCCAGCAGCCCGAGGTTTCGGCGGGTTTCGTCATTCAGGATCGCGATGGCGCGGTCGACACCGGCACGCGCACCCACTGCGGCCGCCGCCAGCAGCGGGCGTCCCACCAGCGCGAAATCGGCCCCCAGTGCCAGCGCCTTGAGCACGTCCGAGCCGCGCCTGACCCCGCCATCGATGCCGATGCAAAGCCCCGGGCAGGCCGCGCGGATCGCGGGCAGGGCGTGCAGTGGCGCCAGCGCCCCGTCAAGCTGGCGCCCGCCATGGTTGGAAACCACGATGGCCTCGGCGCCGATCTCTTGCGCGGTCACGGCATCTTCGGGCGCGAGCAGCCCCTTGATCACCAGCTTGCCCTTCCAGCGGTCGCGGATATGGCGGATGTGATCCCAGTTCAGGTGGTCGCGTTTGCCGAAATCGCGTTCGGCATGGCGCGACAGGATCGGCGCGCCGCGCGTGGCCATCGAGTTCTCGAAATGTGGCATCCCGTCTTGCGCCAGCGTGCGCATGAACGTGCCCAGCGACCAGCGCGGATGCGTCATCCCCTGCCACAACAGCCGCAGCGTGGGCCGCAACGGCCGGGTGAACCCGTTGCGGGTGTTGTTTTCGCGGTTGCCGGCGATCACCACGTCGATGGTGACGACAAGCGTGCCGAAGCCTGCCGCCGCTACCCGGTCGAGCAGCGCGTCGATCCGCTCATGCTCGCCGGGCACATAGGCCTGGAACCAGGCGTCCGGGTTGACCTCGCGGATCGCTTCAAGCGGGGTGAGCGACGAGCCGCTGAGCACGAAGGGAATGCCCGCATCGCGCGCCGCAGCGGCCAGCACCGCGTCGCCCTGATAGCCCATCAGCGCCGCAAGCCCCATCGGCGCGATACCGAAGGGCGCCTTCCATTGCTGACCCATGATGCTGGTCGCGATGTTGCGCTCGCGCACCCCCACCAGCGAACGGGGCACGAAATGCCACGACTGGTAGGCGTTGAAATTCGCGTCGAACGAGGCGCCGGTTTCCGCCACGCTGGCCAGATAGCCATATATCGCCAGCGGCAGATGCCGCGCGGCGGCGCGTTCGAAATCGCTCAGCGACAGCATACGCTCCATGCGCCGCACCGCGCGGGCAGGGCGATGATCGGCGGTCGAGATGCGGGCGGGAAGCTGGCTCATTGCGCGGTCCCCCCGCAGGCGGACTGTTCCGCAAGACCCGCGCAGGGCATCGCTGCCGCGAACGGCGCAGAAGGCAGGCTGTGACATGAATCTCGGGAGCCGATTGCGGGCGCGCAGAGGTGATAACCGTTCAAGGGTGACAGGCAATCCATAGGTTTCTTCCGGTTCACGATGTTACTTCCGGGGGTGATGCGCATCTGCGCCATCAGACGGCATCTAGGTCGCACCAATCGGCGCGGCTGTCCAGCAGGACTGCCGGTGTATTGCAGCCCGATCGGGGCGACTTCGCCTTTCTGCGGCGATTCCCGCAGGTCAGGGCAGCTGCGCGGCCGGTTTGCCAATTCTCTTGCGTAACTTCGCCGGGCAGGAGAAAACACCGGCATGACACAGCAACCTCCCCGCGCCCGCCTGCGTGTTCGCATCGTCTTTGACAGTCACGGCATGGTCGGCCCCGGCAAGGCCGAGTTGCTGGAGTGGATCGACCGGACCGGCTCGATCGCTGCGGCCGGACGCGAGATGGGGATGAGCTACAAGCGCGCCTGGATGCTGATCGAAACGCTGAACGCCATGTTTCGCGCGCCGCTGGTGGAAAGCACGCGCGGCGGCCCGCGCGGCGGCGGCGCCACCCTGACCGAGGCCGGGCGCGAGGTATTGCGCCTTTACCGCGCCTTCGAAGAGCAGGCCGCAAAGGCCGGCGATGCGCAGCTCGAGGCGCTGCGTGGACTCCTTTCGGATATTCCCCCAGGAAAATAACGCTTGCTCCGGCGGCGAACTTCCTGCGATATGTTCTGCGAGACATATCTGAGCCGGAGTGCCGATGCCATTTTCCGTTTTCCGCCGTGTGTGCCTTTCGTTTCTGGCTGTGTTCGCGCTGACCGTGTCGCCGCTGAAGGCGCAGGATCGCGCGCCGGTTGTCGCGGCCGCTTCGGACCTGCAGTTCGCGATTGCCGAAATCGCCTCCGCCTTCACCGTGCAGACCGGAATGCAGGTGCGGCTTTCGCTCGGCTCGACCGGAAATTTCGCCCGCCAGATTCGCGAAGGCGCCCCGTTCGAGATATTCATGGCTGCTGACGAGAAGTTCATCGCCGACCTGCACGCTGATGGCTTCACCCGCGACGAAGGCGACCTCTATGCCGTGGGCCGGGTGGTGATTATGGCGCCGCACGGCGCCAGCCTCGTTCCCGACGCCGAGTTGAACAACCTGGCCGAGATGCTGGCGGCGGGCCGGATCAGTCGCTTCGCCATCGCCAACCCCGAACATGCGCCCTACGGGATGCGCGCGCGCGAGGTGCTGCAATCCCGCGACCTGTGGGACGATCTGCAGCCTTTTCTGGTGCTGGGCGAGAATGTCAGTCAGGCGGCGCAGTTCGCGCTGTCGGGCAACGCCGAAGGGGGCATCATCGCCTATTCGTTGGCCCTCGCGCCGGAGGTCGGGCCCCGCGGCACCTATGAACTGGTCCCGGAGGACTGGCACGAACCACTGCGCCAGCGCATGGCGCTTCTGGACGGCGCGGGCGAGGTCGCCGAGGCCTTCTACGCCTATTTGATGGAGCCCGAGGCCCGCGCGATCATGGAGCGATACGGCTTCGCGCTCCCTGGCGGCTGAGCCATGGACTGGACCGCGCTTTTCCTCTCGCTGCGCCTTGCCGGATGGACGGTGGTGATCCTGCTGCCGGTTTCGGTGCTGGCGGGGCGGTATCTGGCTTATCGGCAGTTTCGCGGCAAGGGCGTGGTCGAGGCGCTGGTGATGTTGCCGCTGGTGCTGCCGCCCACGGTCTTCGGCTTTTATCTGCTGGTGGCTTTCGGGCGCGGCTCGCCCATCGGGCAATGGTGGCAGGAGGTCTTCGGCAGTCAGCTTGTGTTCAGCTTTCAGGGGCTGGTGGTGGCTTCGATCATCTTCAACCTGCCCTTTGCGATCCAGCCTGCGCAGCGGGGGTTCGAGGCCGTCGCCACAGAACTGCGCGAGGCGGCCGCCTGCTGCGGCCTGTCGCCCTGGCGCAGCCTGTGGAAGGTGGAGCTGCCGCTGGCCTGGCCTGGCGTGGTGACGGCAATGGTGCTGACCTTCGCGCATACGCTGGGCGAATTCGGCATCGTGCTGATGGTTGGCGGCTCGATCCCTGGTGAAACAAGGACCATCGCCATTGCCATCTATGACAGGGTGCAGGCCTTCGATGACCGTTCGGCGGCGGTCATGTCCCTGGTGCTGGTCGGCATTTCGCTGTTCACCATCGCGCTGACCTTCTGGCTGTCCTCGCGCCTGGGGCGGAGGCTGTCCTGATGGCGCTTGAGGTCATGGCACAGGCAGCTGCGCCCATCCCGCTTGACGCGGTATTCCGCGTCGCGTCCGGCGAGTTGCTGGCGCTGGTCGGGCATTCGGGTTCGGGCAAGACGACGCTTCTGCGCACGATCGCCGGGCTGTGGCGACCCGAAGTCGCAAGGGTAAGCGTGGACGGGCAGGCCTGGCTCGACACCGCCGCGGGGGTCAACCTGCCGCCGCACCGCCGCCGTCTGGGCGTGGTATTCCAGAGCTACGCGCTGTTTCCGCACATGACGGCGGCGCAGAATGTCATGGCGGCGATGGATGCTCCCGACCCGGCCGAGGCTGGGCGCATTCTCGATCTGGTCAATCTGCACGGGCTGGCGGCGCGCAGGCCCGCGCAGCTTTCGGGTGGGCAGCAGCAGCGCGTGGCACTGGCCCGTGCGCTGGCCCGCCGCCCGCGCGCGCTGCTGCTCGATGAACCTTTCTCAGCCGTTGATCGCGGCACGCGCGAGCGGCTTTACAGCGAGGTCATCGCCCTGCGCGCGCATCTGAACATGCCCGTGGTGCTGGTCACGCATGATGTGAACGAGGCGCAGCTTCTGGCCGACCGGATGGCGGTGATAGAAAAGGGCCGCATCCTGCGCGAAGGCACCACTGCCGAGGTCATGTCCGACGCGCAGGCCCTGCGCGCCATGGGTATCCGCGAGGTGGCGGTGATGCTGCCCGCCACCATCGCCGGGCATGATGCCGACGGGTTGACCAGGCTGGAGACCGCGGCCGGGCCGCTCTATCTGCCGGCGGTCGCGGGCCGCCCCGGTGCGGGCGTGCGCGTGCGGATCATGGCGCATGAGGTGATCCTGTCGCGTGCCCGCCCCGAAGGGCTTTCGGCGCAGAACATTCTTGCCGGAACCGTGATGCGGATCGTCCCTGGCAAGGGGCCGGCCGTTACCGTGCATGTGGCGGTTGGCGGGCACGAGATTCTTGCCCGGATCACCCGCCGTGCCGTCGAACAGATGGCCCTTGCCCCCGGCGATCCGGTTCACGCGATTCTCAAGACCATGTCGGTGGCACGCGATCATGTGGCGCAGGCGCCCGCCGGCCAGTGGCAGGCGGAATGACCCGCCCGGCGCGCCCCGGCCTTTCCTTCGGCATCGGCGCGGTCGTTGGCACGGCAGGCGGGCTGATCGGTCTGGGCGGTGCCGAATTCCGCCTGCCTGCGCTGGTGGGGGTGCTCCGCTTTTCCATGCGCGAGGCAATCGTGGTGAACCTGGTGGCAAGCTTCGTGGTGCTGACCGCGGCCCTGCCTTTCCGCACCGCCACCGTTCCCGTGGCCGAAATCCTGCCCCACATGCCGGCCGTGCTGGCGATGCTGGCAGGTTCGATGTCGGCGGCATGGCTGGGTGCGGGCTGGCTGCACCGGGTGCCCGACCGGGCTTTGGGGCGGCTGATCCTGATCCTGCTGGTCGTGCTCGGCCTCGTGCTGATTGCCGAAGGGCTGTTCGCGACCCAACCACAGCGGCTGGCGGGTGAGGGGCTGGCCGCCACCCTCCTTGCCGCGGCGGCCTGCGGCGTGGTGATCGGGCTTGTTTCGTCACTCCTCGGCGTGGCGGGTGGCGAGTTGATCATCCCCGCTTTCATCCTGTTGTTCGGCGTGGATGTGAAGCTGGCGGGCTCCTTGGCGATCCTGGTGGGGCTACCGACCATCGCGGTGGGGCTGTCACGCCATTTCGGGGCCGGCGCGGTGCTGCGTCAGAAAGCGCAGTGGCGTGGCACCATCCTGCCGCTTGCCGCAGGTTCCATCTGCGGCGCGATTCTCGGAGCGCTGGCGCTCGGGGCGGTGCCGTCGCAGGCGCTCAAGATCGGGTTGGGGCTGATCCTGATCTGGTCGGCCTGGGGGGTGTTTCGCCACCTGCCCGCGCCCGCGCGCCGCTAATTGCGTGCCGCCTCGCCGTTTGCCGCCCGCTTGCTCCGTGCGCGGGCTCAGCTTGCACAGGAGACGCAGCGCATCAGCGTGGGGTCCAGATCGAGGCGTTTGAAGCCGATAAACGTGCCGCAATCCTCGCACCAGCCGAAGTCATCCTCCTCCAGCCGCTTCAGGGCTGCCGCGATCGCCCGCTGCCGGCCGCTTCGGCGCGCTTCCTGCGCGGCGGCCATGGCCTGTTGCTGCATGGCATCCATCCGGCTCAGCCGCCCCACGCTTTGCTGATCCAGTTCGACAGGCCGGCGGTTGGCGGCCGTCTCGCCCGAGGCCTGGCGCAGTGCTTCGGCCTCGGCCTGCAGGCGGGGCAGATAGCGGGCGCGCAGCTCCTCGATATCCGGATCGCTCATGCTCGCAACGGAGCATGAAACCCGCCGCCCCGCAAGGGCAGGGCCACCGATGCTGGCGCGAACCTTCTCGCGCAAACGCAACCGCCGCCATTGCAGGGCAATGGCGGCGGTGTTTGCGGCGGTTCCAAAGGGACGAATCAGCCGCGCATTTGCCGGCTCGTCATTGTGTATTCCGATACTATCCATGCACCATGAGGCTGGGCACAATCATTTGCCTTCACATGGTGGTTTCCTGCAAGGGCTTGGTTGTATAAGGGGGCTGTGCCATCAGCTATCGTTGGCCTAGGGCCATGGAGGGGCAAGATTTCAACCATTGAATCCGTGAGCATCCGCCCCGTCACCGCAGCCGATCACCCCGCGCTGTGGGAGATGCTCGAACCAGTCTTCAGCGCCGGCGACACCTATGCGATCGATCCGGCCATTCCCCGTGATGCGGCGCTCGCCTACTGGTGCAGCGGAAACCACCGTGCCTTCATCGCAGAAGGCCCTCTCTTCTTGGAAAAAATATCCTCGGGGGGCGGCGCCGAAGGCGCCGGGGGGCAGACAGCCCCCCTGACCCTGCTGGGCAGCTATTACATCTGCCCCAATCAGCAGGGCGGCGGCGCCCATGTCTGCAATTGCGGCTTCGTCACCGCGCCACAGGCGCGCGGGCGGGGCATTGCACGCGCGATGCTGAACCATGCCCTGGACACCGCGCGCGCCATGGGCTTTCGCGCCATGCAGTTCAATTTCGTTGTCGAGACCAACACCCGTGCCATCGCCATCTGGCAAAGCCACGGCTTCGCTGTGGTTGGTCGCCTGCCGGGCGCCTTCCGCCACCCCACGCAGGGCTATATCGATGCCCTGGTGATGTATCGCAATCTTTGAAAGGATTCTCATGGCCCGTGCCGGTATCCCGCTGCTTGCCGTCCTGATCGACGCCGACAATTCGAGCCCACAATGGGCCGAGGCCATCTTCGAGGAGATCGCCGCGCTGGGCGAGGCCAGCGTGCGCCGTATCTATGGCGATTTCTCGCGCCCCGCGATGAAGGGCTGGAACGATCGCCTGGCGGGTCTGGCGCTGGTGCCGCACCATTCGCCCGCCAACACGGTGGGCAAGAACGCCTCCGACATCGCGCTGGTGATCGACGCGATGGACCTGCTGCATTCGGGCCGGTTCGATGGCTTCGTGCTGATCTCGTCGGACAGTGATTTCACCCGCCTCGCCTCGCGCATCCGCGAACAGGGGCTGGATGTTTACGGCATTGGCCAGCAAAAGACGCCCGAGGCCTTCCGCAAGGCCTGCAAGCGCTTCATCTTCGTCGAGAACCTGATGGCCACCGATGAAGAGCCCGACCCCAGGGCCCCGCGCGAGAAATCCCCCCGGAAGCTGGCACCATCGCAGGCGGTGCCGCTGATCGAGGCGGCGATGCGCGCCATCGGCGAGGATGAGGACTGGTATTCGCTGGGCCAGATCGGCCAGTTCATCATTGCCGCCAACCCCGATTTCGACGCCCGCACCTATGGCAGCGCCAAGCTCAGCGATCTGGTCGCCAAGACCGGGAAGTTCGAGATGCGCAAGGGCGAAGGCAACCAGACGGTGGTGCGCGCCAAGGGCTGACGTCTGCCGGGCGATTCCCTGAACTCCGAATTTCTGCTATGGTTCCTCCGTTTGGAGTGAAGCTAGGGGAGGAGGGTTGCAATGCCGGAATCAACATCAGCCGTCCATTCGGGCACCTGCTTTTGCCATTCCGTAGAGTTGCAGGCCGAAGGTGGACCATTCGCCATGGGATATTGCCATTGTGACGATTGCCGCCACTGGAGCGCGGGGCCGGTCAATGCCTTTACGCTCTGGCCGCGCGACGCGGTGCGCGTGACAAAGGGCGCCGACCGGCTCGCCATCTACCGCAAGACCGAAGCCAGCCACCGCATGTACTGCACCGAGTGCGGTGGTCATGTCATGACCGACCATCCCGGCGGCGATTTCACCGATGTTTATGCGGCCATCCTGCCCACGGTCCCGTTCAGGCCCGAAGTGCATGTGCATTACGCGCATTCGGTCCTGCCCATCCGTGACGGACTGCCGAAATACCGCGACGTGCCCGCCGAAATGGGCGGCTCCGGCGAAATGATGGCAGAGTGACGCGCGCGGCCTCCAGAAACAGAAGCCGCTTGTCAGGGAAATAGCTGCAGGGCGCGGCCTTCGGCGCCCCGGTGACGCGGGCCATCTCATCGACGCGCGCGCCTTCGTGGCCCGCGGGGCATCGTGGTCTCCTGCTTTGACTTGGGCCACCCGCCACGGCCAGAATGGACCGAACGGTTCAGTCCCGGCGCGTATCGCCTGCCTGTCGCGCGTATCCGCCGTGGCTGGTGCGGGTCTGGGGGGTGTGCTAACGGCTTGGCGTCATGATCGAGGTGTTTCTGCAGACGCTGCCGTTCTTCGGGCTTATCGGGCTAGGGTACTGGGCCGGGCGCAGCGGCTTCTTCAGTGCCGAGGCGACAGCCTATCTGACCAAGTTCGTTTTCTATTTCGCACTCTCGGCGCTGCTGTTTCGCTTCGCTGCAAACCTCTCGCTGGCCGAGGTGTTCGATTCCCGCTTCGTCGCGGCCTATCTTACCGGGAGCATCGCGGTTTATGCCCTGGCCACGCTGATCGCCCGGCTTCGCCGCCGCCCGGTGACCGAGGCCGCGATGGAGGCGCAATGCGCGGTGATCGGCAATACCGGATTTCTGGGTGTGCCGATGCTCGTCGTGCTGCTGGGCGAGGCCGCGGCGGGGCCGGTGCTGATGGTGCTGGCGCTCGATCTGATCGTGTTCTCCAGCCTGATCACGCTGATCGTCACGCTTGCGCGCGAAGGCCGGCTCTCGGCCGAGTTGCCGCGCATCCTGCTGGGCGGGCTGCTGCGTAACCCGATGATCGTGGCGATGGGGCTTGGCCTCGGCTGGTCGGCCATGGAGGCCCCGGTGCCGGGGCCGCTCAACGAGTTCCTCGCGATCCTCGGCGCGGCGGCGACGCCGGGCGCGCTCTTTGCCATTGGCGCGCAGCTCGCCACCAAGTCGGCCGAGCGGATGACGGTCGCCGGCTGGCTGTCCTTCGCCAAGCTGGTGCTGCATCCGGCGGCGGTGGCCTTTGCGGCGCTGGTGATCTTTTCTGTCGAGCCATTCGCCGCAGGGGTGATGATCGCCGCCGCCGCCTTGCCGGTGGCGGGCAATGTCTACATGCTGGCCCAGCATTACGGGGTGGCGCCACAGCGGGTATCGGCCGCGATCCTGCTTTCCACGGCGGCGAGCATCGCGACCGTGCCCGTGGTGATCGCCTTGATTGGAACACTTTGAACAGGCTTCAGGAGGCCGCAATGCAGACAGTTTCGGAAAACCGCTGCTTTGGTGGAGTGCAAGGGGTGTATGCGCACCCATCCAAGGCGACGGGCTGCGAGATGACTTTCGGCCTTTACCTGCCGCCTGCGGCCGAGCGGGGGCCGGTTCCGCTGCTGTGGTATCTCTCGGGGCTGACCTGCACGCATGAGAACGCGATGGTCAAGGCGGGCGCACAGCGTGCGGCGGCCGAGTTGGGGCTGGCGGTGGTGTTTCCCGACACCTCGCCGCGCGGCGACGGCGTGGCCGATGACGCGGCCTTCGATCTGGGCCAGGGTGCGGGGTTTTATGTCAACGCCACGCAAGCCCCCTGGGCGCCACATTTTCGTATGTGGGACTATATCAGTGACGAACTGCCGCGCGTGCTGTTGGCCAATTTCGCGCTGGACGAGACGCGTCAGGCGATCACTGGCCATTCGATGGGCGCGCACGGGGCGCTGACGTTGGCGATGTCGCTGCCGGGCCGCTTTGCAAGCGTCTCGGCCTTCGCGCCCATTGCCCATCCCACGGCAAGCGATTGGGGGCGCCCGCAGTTCACGGCCTATCTGGGCGAGGACGAGACCGCCTGGGCCGCGCATGATGCCACGCTGCTCATGCAGGCGCGCGGTTTCGATGGGCCGGTATTGGTGGATCAGGGGGGCGCGGATCAGTTCCTCGACAAGCTGATGCCCGAGGCGCTGGCACACGCGATGGCGGTGCGGCGCCAGCCGGGGCAGGTGCGTATCCAGAAAGGCTATGACCACAGCTATTTCTTTGTCTCCAGTTTCATGGCCGATCACGTCGCCTTTCATGCCGGAGCGCTGGGGCTGTGAGCGCGATCTACGTCGATGCCGATGCCTGCCCGGTCAAATCCGAGGCCGAGCGCGTTGCCACCCGCCATGGGCTGCGGTTGTTTCTGGTGTCGAACGGGGGGCTGCGGCCCTCGGCCAACCCGCTGGTCGAGACCGTCTTTGTCGCGCAGGGGCCGGATGAGGCCGATAAATGGATCGCCGATCGCGCCGGCGTGGGCGATATCGTCGTCACGGCCGACATTCCGCTGGCGGCGAAATGCGTTGAAGGCGGGGCGCAGGTGCTCAAACCCGATGGCGAGGCCTTGACGCAGGCCAATATCGGCAATGTCCTGGCCACGCGCGACCTGATGGCGGATTTGCGTGCAGCAGACCCGTTCCGTCAGGGCGGGGGGCGGCCCTTCTCACGCGCCGATCGTGCGAGGTTTCTCGACGCAATGGAACGCGCGGCGCGGCGCGCCATGACGGAAGGGAGGACACCGTGAGTATTGAAGTCATCGGCCCGGAGGCCGAGGCCCGCCTTGACTGGCTGGCGCTGCTGGACGCCTTCGAGGCCGGCCACCGCCTGCCGCGCGCCGAGATCACCGACAGTTTCCTCTATCGCGGGCAGGACACGCTCTTGTCACGCGCGGCCTGGATCGACGGGCTGGGGCTGGCGGTGAAGATGGCGACGATCTTTCCCGGCAATGCCGATGCGGGGCAGCCCACGGTCAATGGTGGGGTGTGCCTCTATTCCGACCGGGACGGCACGCTTGATGCGCTTGTGGATTTCCACCTTGTCACAAGGTGGAAAACTGCGGGCGACAGCCTGCTGGCGGCGCGGCATCTGGCGCGGCCCGACAGTCGCAACATCACGCTGTTGGGCGCGGGTACGGTCGCGCGGGCAATGGTCTCGGCCTATCGCGCGGTGTTCGAGGGCGCGCAATTCACCGTCTGGAGCCGCACCTTGGCCTCGGCCGCGCAGATGGCGGCCGAGCTTGACGGTGTGAGCGCCACCGACGATCTCGAATCCGCTGTGCGCGGGGCGGATATCATCTGCACCGCTACCATGGCGCGCGCGCCGATCCTGCGCGGCGCATGGCTGCAACCGGGCCAGCATGTTGATCTGATCGGCGCTTTTCGCCCCGACATGCGCGAGGCTGACGATGAATGCCTGCGCCGCGCACGGCTTTTCGTCGATTCGCGCGAGACCACGCTCGATCATATCGGAGAGCTGCGCATCCCGCTGGCCGAGGGCGTGATTTCGCAGGGCGATGTGCTGGCCGATTTCTATGACCTGCCGCAAGGCACATTCCGCCGCAACAGCGCCGATGAGATCACCATCGCCAAGAATGGCGGCGGCGCGCATCTCGACCTGATGACCGCGCGCTATATTCTGGATCGCTGGCGCATGGCTTGAAGCTGCGTTTCAGTCGATGATCTCGTCCGGATCGACACCCCAGAGCGCCGATTTCGGTGCCCAGCCGCGCTGACGCTCCACATTGAGGCGGCACCAGGTTTCGTTGCATTGCAGGATGCGGGCCACGACACCGGCCTCCAGATAGGCAATGACCGGCGCACGCGTGTCCGCCTGCAGGTGCAGGGGGGTCATGTCGGCTTCCACCAGGGCGGTGCGGGTGCCCGACAGCAGCGCAAAGTGCATCCAGCCCCCCGCCCCATCGGCATCCTGAACGCGGCGCCAATGCTCGAACTCGGCCGTGACCATGAGCGGCATGTCGCGCCGTTTGAAAACCCAATCCACCCGATGCGTCAGGCCGGGGCCGCGCCGTGCGTTGCCTTCGTTTGCCTTGAGCGAGACATAGCGCGGCAATGGCAGGTTGGTGACTGCCCCGCGCTCCTGTGCCGCGGCAACCGTGGGCGTGTGGACGGGAGAAACCAAAATCACCGCGGCCAGCGCCGCAAGCCGAAGAAATGTGAACATTTTTTGCCCGATCCAGTCTGGCGAATACGCGCGCCGGAAATGCCTGCCATGCCGGAGCTTGTATGCCGCCCCGCTATCGGTCACTTTGACAAGAGTGGGGTCTTTTGGAAAGCGCCAAGGAGGGGTCAGATGCCAGCAAAACGCCTGAGTGTGGTTGTCACGCGACGGTTGCCCGCTTCGGTCGAGACACGAATGAAGGAACTCTTCGATGTCGAGCTGCGAGACCCCGATACCAAAATGACCCGCGATGAACTGGCCGCCGCGATGCAGCGCGCCGATGTGCTGGTGCCCTGTGTGACCGATCAGATCGACGCCGGGCTGATGGCGCAGGCGGGCGACCGGCTTAAGCTGATCGCCAATTACGGTGCCGGGGTTGATCATATCGATGTCTCGACTGCACGGCAGCGCGGCATTCTGGTCTCGAACACCCCGGGCGTGGTCACCGAGGACACCGCCGACATGACTCTGGCGCTGATGCTGGCGGTGACACGGCGCATCCCCGAGGGGCTGGCGGAAATGCAGGCGGGCGCCTGGAACGGCTGGGCCCCGATGGCGCATCTGGGCGTGCGGATCGCGGGCAAGCGGCTCGGGATTCTGGGCATGGGCCGCATCGGGCAGGCGGTGGCCCGGCGCGCACGGGTATTCGGCATGCAGATCCATTATCACAATCGCAAGCGCCTGCGTCCGGAGATCGAGCAGGAGCATGAGGCCACATACTGGGAAAGCCTCGACCAGATGGTGGCACGGATGGATGTGGTTTCGATCAACTGCCCGCACACGCCCGCGACCTTTCACCTGATGAACGCGCGCCGGCTCAAGCTGATGAAGCCCACCGCGGTGATCGTGAACACCTCGCGCGGGGAGGTGGTCGACGAGAATGCGCTCACCCGGATGTTGCGCGCAGGCGAGCTGGCGGGTGCCGGCCTCGATGTGTTCGAGCGCGGCCACGAGATCAACCCGCGCCTGCGCCAGCTTTCCAATGTGGTGTTGCTGCCGCATATGGGATCAGCCACGCGGGAGGGGCGCGTTGAGATGGGCGAGAAGGTCATCATCAACATCAAGACCTTCGCCGATGGCCACCGTCCCCCCGACCAGGTGGTGCCCGGCGTGCTATAACCCGTGCGCGGCAGCGACGCGCGCCAAGCTGGGCAAAGGCCTAAATGACCGAAAATACCGGAAAAACCGTCACCGAGCGTTTGTCCCGGTCGGAGTTCTGGCCGCCGCCGCGCCCCCGCCGTGCTGACGGACGCCCCCGCCGCACCGGCATCGAGATCGAGTTTGCCGGCCTTTCCGTGCCCGAGGCGGCCGGCGTCGTGCAACGGCTCTGGGGTGGTGAGGCCCGCGCCGACGGCCCGCAGCGCATGGAGTTGCGCGGCACATCCATTGGTGAGGTCGAGGTATTGCTTGATACCGCGCTTGCGCGGCACGGCGGCACACCGCTGGCGGATGCCGCGCTGGAGTTGTCGCGCGCGGTTGTGCCGGTGGAGGTTGTTCTGCCGCCGCTGGCCCTGTCCGACCTGCCCGAGTCCGAGCGCCTGGTGCGGGCGTTGCGCGCCGCTGGGGCCGAGGGCACGCGCGAGGCGCTGGCCTACGGCTTCGGTGTGCATCTCAATCCCGAGTTGCCGGACGAGGAAGCCGCCACCATCCTGCCGGTGATCCGGGCCTATGCGCTGCTGGAAGACTGGCTGCGCAGCGCCGATCCGATCGACCCGGCGCGTTCAGTGCTGCCTTTTGTCGATCCGTACCCGCGCGGGTTTGTCGATCTGCTGGCGTCCGAGGCGCAGGAATGGTCGATAAACGAACTGGCGGGTGCCTATCTGGAGCATACGCCCAGCCGCAACCGGGGGCTTGATGCCTTGCCGCTGCTGGAGCACCTGCGCCCCGATATGGTGCGCGCGGCCCTGGGCGCCGGGGCGAAGGGCGGGCGGCCCACCTGGCATTACCGCTTGCCCGAGGCCCGCATCAATGAGCCCGGCTGGTCGCTGGCCTATGAGTGGAATCGCTGGTGCATCGTCGAGCGCGTGGCGGCGAGGCCTGTGCTGCTGGCAAAGCTGGCCGACGCCTGGCAGGCGCATCGGGCCAGCCTTGTGCGGCTGCGTAGCGACTGGGCGGTGCAGGTCGAGGCGATGCTTCGGGAGGCACGCATATGGCAGCCATAAAGCAATTTCAGAAAAAGTTGATAGACTTATTCGGTTCGAAATTGCGGCAAAACAGAAGGTTGAAGCGTTTTGGCGATTCAACAAATGGCCGAAACGCCTCAAGGCCGCTGATCGGAGTGACCACCTCGCGCCGCTCGGGCTGGCGGATCTTTCCGCTGATGGTGTTGTCTGTCTGGCTGGCCGGGGGCAGGGCGCGGCGCTGGGGCGCGGGCCGCCCGGCTGACATGGCCGCAGTCGATGGGGTTATTATCGGCGGCGGCGATGACATCTCGCCCGATCTTTACGGCGGGCGGCTGGTGATCTCGGCGCGGCTGGACCATGCGCGCGACGCGTTCGAACGCGCCCTGGTGCATGAGGCCCTGCAAGCGGGCAAGCCGGTGCTGGGTATCTGCCGTGGCTCGCAGATGCTCAACGTGGCGCTGGGCGGGACGCTGCATCAGGATGCCTATGCCGAATATACCGCCAGCGACAGGCGCTGGACTGTCTTGCCTCGTAAGCGCGTGGCGGTCGAAAGCGGCAGCCTGCTTGCGCGGGTGGCGGGCGGGGCGCAAATGCGCGTGAATGCGCTGCACACCCAGGCGGTGGACCGACTGGGCGCAGGGCTGCGCGTGGCCGCACGCGACAGTGGCGGCATGGTGCAGGCCATCGAGCGCGCAAGCGACCCTTTCGCGCTGGGCGTGCAGTGGCACCCCGAGCATCTGTTCTATGCCCGCCGCCAGCGTGCGCTGTTTCGCGCCCTGGTCGAGGCCGCGCGCGCCGGTCGAGACAGTGCCATGGCCCGGAACCATCGGGCGCAGTTGCGCGCCGTGGCGCTGGACGCCGAAAGAGGCGGTGCGGACGTTTGAGGCCGAAGGCGCGGCGTCGTGCTCAGGCCGCGTCACCCGCCGCCATGATCCGCCGGAACGCGTCGAAATCGGCCTGCGTGATGCCATGTCCCGCGCCGGGGTGCAGCCGCGTGGTGACATCGGCGCCCACTTTGCGCAGGATCAGCGCGCTTTGCTCGACGCGGGCGCGGGGAATGTGCGGGTCGCTGTCGTGGCAGCCCAAGTAAACGGGTACGCCGTCGAGCCTGTCTGCGTAATCGAAGGCCTTTGGCCCATGTCCGTAAAGCGCGGCTTCGGGTGTGCCCGCGGCGTCGCCAGTGCCGACCAGCCCGCCGGAAAGCCCCGCGACCCCGGCCCATGGCCCGCCGCTGCGCGCAGCATATTCCAGCGCAAGGCAGGCGCCCTGGCTGAACCCGGCGACAACGATGCGCGCGCGCGGCAATCCGCCCGCCTCGAGCAGCGCAACCGCGCGCCCGGCCGCGTTCAGAGCCGAGCCAAGCCATGGCTCAAGCTGCGCATGTGGCGCCAGGAAGCTGGTCGGCCACCAGGAATTTCCGGCCGCCTCGGGCGCGGCCACGGTTATGTCATCCATCCCAAGTGCTTGCGCCAGCCCCATGATCCCGGCCGCCGAGTCGCCCCGGCCATGCAGAAGCACCAGCCCCATCCGCGCCGCGGCGGGTGCGGCCCCCGCCGTGGCGATCGGCTTGCCCGCGTGTGGATCGGCCGCGCTCATGCCGGCACCTTGAGCGGCGGCAGATGCGCCTCGATCCTCGCGCGCAGCGGCTCGTGTTGTGGCGGAAGTTTCAGGCTGCTGCCCAGCTCGGCCTCGGTTTCATCGACCATGAAGCCGGGCGGGTCGGTCGCCACCTCGAACAGCACGCCGCCGGGCTCGCGGAAATAGATCGCGTTGAAATACTGCCGGTCGATCTGTGGCGTGACTTGCTGGCCTGCGGCCTGAAGACGGGCGCGAATGTCCAGTTGCATGGCGTCGTCGCTGGCCCGAAAGGCGATGTGGTGGATGGTGCCGGCCCCTTGCCGGCCGGGCGTGCCGTCGCGGCGCAGGATGTCGATGATCGCTCCCGGCGCATCGCCCGGCGCCTTGAGGCGCAGGCGTTCGCCGCCGCCGGCGTCGGCCTCGCTGCCAAGGTCGGTGTAGCCGAAGACATCGGTGAGGATACGCGCTGTCGGCGCCGGGTCATCGACCCAGAGCGTGACCGAGTGAAATCCGCCCAACGCGTCGCCGTCGATGTCGGCCTCGACCAGTTCGAGGCGCTGGCCATGCGGATCGCGCAGGGTCAGAACCCGCGCGCCGAAGCGCTCGCTCACCGTGCCTTCGGCGTGGCCCTCGTTGCGCAACCGTTCGGCCCAGTTGTCGAAGGCGGCGCGGGGCAGGTCATAAGCATAGGCCAGCGCCTGCCCGGGCCCCTCGCGCCCCGGAGCCGCGCCGACGAAGGGAAAGAAGGTAAGGATCGTGCCGGGGCTGCCGACGCGGTCGCCATAGTAGAGGTGATAGGTGCCGGGATCGTCGAAATTCACGGTCTTCTTGACCAGCCGCTGCCCAAGAACCCCGGTGTAGAAATCGAGGTTGGCCTGGGGTGCGCCGGATATGGCGGTGACATGGTGCAGCCCTGCAACGGGCGGCATGGCGGTGGCGGTGCGGGTCATCTCGATGTCTCCTGACTTGCGCGGCAGATGCGCATTCCCTTTACCAGCAAGATGAAAGCTGTTCGCCGCCGGAGCAAGGCACGCCGGTGCAGGGGAGATGTGCAGAATTGCAGAGGCTTCGCCGCTTTCACCGCTCGCGTGCGCTGCTTATCTTGTGAGACAAGCCGCACCCGCGCTTGAGGCACCCACACCCCTGTGCAATAACGTCCAGACGGCTTCTGCGGGCGTGGTGAAACTGGTAAACACAAAGGACTTAAAATCCTTCGCCGTCATAGGCTTGCGGGTTCAAGTCCCGCCGCCCGCACCAAGGATCGCGCATCGAACGCCAGGCATTCGGCAATACACGTCGGAACGGCCCGCGCCGCGCGGCATAACACTAGGAGCCCGTCATGGCCCATCCTCAGCCAAGTTTCCCGCCGCTGCATCCCGAAACGCGAATCGGCCACGTCCACCTCAAGGTCGCCGATCTGGAGCGCGCCATCGGCTTTTATGCCGGGGTGCTGGGGTTTGAGGTAATGCAGCGGATGGGGTCGGGCGCTGCGTTTCTCTCGGCCGGGGGGTATCACCATCATATCGGGCTGAACACCTGGGAAAGCGCCGGGGGCCGTCCGCCGGAACCGGGGCGCACAGGGCTTTACCATACCGCCATTCTCTACCCCACGCGCGCCGCTCTCGGGCATGCCGTGGCAAGGGTTCTGGCTGCGGGTATCCCGCTTGACGGGGCCGCTGACCACGGGGTTAGCGAAGCTGTCTACCTGCGTGATCCCGATGGCAATGGTGTGGAGCTTTACCGCGACCGTCCGCAGGCCGACTGGCCCCGCGATGCCGAAGGCGGTCTTGCAATGGTCAACGCGCCGCTCGATCTTGAGGGAATTCTCGCACAGGCGCGGGACGACCTCTGAAATACGCCTGGGCCGGCCTTTGCCGCCGCGCCAGACACATCGCTTGCCAGCCCTGCTGCCTATCGGTCATGATGCGCCCCGGTCTGAGGGGATGGATACATGCGGAAATTCCTCGTGGTGCTTGATGACAGCCGCGAATGTCTCAACGCGATACGGTTTGCCGCGCTGCGTGCGGCGCATACCGGCGGTGGCGTGACGATCCTGTCGATCATCCCTCCCGAGGAGTTTCAGCACTGGATCGGCGTGGGTGACATCATGCGCGCCGAGGCACGCGAGAGGATCGAAGCGCATTTCGAGGTTTTCGCGGCATGGATGCGCAAGAAGCAGGGGATCGACCCCGAACTGGTCATCCGCGAAGGCGAGCCGGTGGACGAAATCCTTGCCCAGATCCGCGAAGATCCGCAGATCGGTGTTCTGGTGCTGGGAGCCGGCACCGACCGCAACGGCCCCGGGCCGCTGGTGACACAGCTTTCGCGCGCGTCCGGCAGCCTGCCGGTGCCGATCACGATCGTGCCGGGCGAGTTGCCCAAGGAGCGACTTGAGAAGATCACCTGAAGCCCCGCACCGGGGGTCCCGAGCCTTGACTTGCTTAGGGCCGGGGCGCATATCGCTTGAAACGGAGGCGCCCATGTTCATCCAGACTGAATCAACCCCGAACCCCGCAACGCTCAAATTTCTGCCTGGCCAGCCGGTGCTGGATGCGGGCACGGCCGACTTCCCCGCGCCCGAGGCTGCGGCCCCCTCGCCGCTGGCGCGGCGGATCTTTGCCGTCGAGGGTGTCACCGGCGTCTTCTTCGGCACCGATTTCATCACCGTGACAAAGGACGACCCGGTGGACTGGGCGCATGTCAAGCCCGCGATCCTGGGTGCGATCATGGAGCACTACCAGTCAGGCCAGCCGGTGCTGGAGGGCGAGGCCGGTGCGCAATCGCGCATCGAACATGCCGAACATGACGGACCGGATGGCGATATTGTCGTGCAGATCAAGGAGCTGCTGGACACCCGCGTGCGTCCGGCGGTGGCACAGGATGGCGGCGACATCACCTTTCACGGGTTCGATCGCGGGGTCGTCTATCTGCATATGCAAGGCGCCTGCGCCGGCTGTCCGTCTTCGACGCTGACGTTGAAGATGGGCATCGAGAACCTGCTACGCCACTACATTCCCGAAGTGGTCGAGGTGCGCCCGGTTGCCGGATGATCCTCTGATCCTTGGCTTTGACACATCGGCCGCGCATTGCGCGGCCGCTTTGCTGTTTGGCGGAACCATCCTGGCTGAGGACCACGCCGAAATCGCCACTGGCCAGGCCGAACGCCTGATGCCCATGTGCGAGGGGCTGCTGGCGCAAGCCGGTATCGGCTGGCGCGATCTGGCGGGGCTGGGCGTGGGCGTGGGGCCGGGAAACTTCACCGGCATCCGCATTGCGGTGGCGGCGGCGCGGGGGCTGGCCCTGTCACTGCAGCGCCCGGCGGTGGGCGTGAGCGGCTTTTCCGCGCTGGCCGAGGGGGCGCCGGGCGCGGTGCTGACCTCGATCGATGCCCGGCGGGGGCAGTGCTATCTGCAGGTGATTGGCGCGGACGGGGTGGCGCAAGGCGCGCCCTTCATTGCCGCGCCCGATGCCCTGCCCGAACACCTGCCGGACCGGCCCGGGACGCGGTTGCGCGACAGCGGCCTTTCGGTCATCGGGCACGAGGCCGAGGCGCTGGCCCGGGTGACCGGCGGCGCCGCCACTGCGCCGCGCTTTTCGCTAGCCGTGGCCATCGCGCGCCAAGCCGCGGCCCGGCTTGATACGTCGCAGCCGCGGCCCGCGCCGCTTTACCTGCGCCCCGCCGATGCCGCGCCCCCATCCGAGGCGCCGCCGGTGCTGCTGCCGTGACCGGAGCGCGCGCGATGCCCGGCGCAGATCCGCAGGTTCTGGCACAGCTTCATGCGCGTTGCTTTGCCGATACGCGCGCCTGGAGCGCGGGGGAAATCGCAGCGCTCCTCGCCCGCCCCGAAGTCGTGGCCGTGACCTGCCCCGAGGGTTTTGCGCTGATCCGCGCCGCTGCGGGCGAGGCCGAGTTGCTGACCCTTGCGGTGGCCCCCGAGGCGCGGCGCCGCGGTGTCGGCAGGGCGCTACTGTTACAAGCGGTGCAGGCGGCGCGTGTGCGCGGCGCACAGGAGATGTTCCTGGAAGTTGCCAGCGACAACCACGCGGCGCTGGCCCTTTATGCCGCGGCCGGGTTCATGCAGGTCGGGCGGCGCCCCGGTTACTACCGCGATTGCCACGGTGGTGGCGCTGATGCCCTTGTGCTGCGATGCGAACTCGGCGATGTCTCGCCCGGGGGGTGATGCCCGGCTCCGGTTGGTGTTGCGGTGGCGAAATAGGCCCGACACAAGCGGAAGATGCCAAATCGCCCCCTTGCATTCGGCGCATTTCGACGTTGGAATGAGACATGCAGATCTACCTTCCGATCGCCGAGATTTCCATCAACGCCTTCCTGCTTCTGGGGATCGGCGGGGTGGTCGGAATGCTTTCGGGCATGTTCGGGGTTGGCGGTGGTTTTCTGATCACGCCGCTTCTGTTCTTCATTGGCATTCCCCCGGCGGTGGCAGTGGCGACCGGGGTCAATCAGGTGGTGGCCTCGTCGGTGTCGGGCGTGCTGGCGCATCTGCGGCGCAAGACGGTCGATCTGCGCATGGGCACAGTGCTGCTGGTTGGCGGGATATTCGGCTCGGCCCTGGGGATATGGGTCTTCTCGCAGATGCGCAGCCTCGGGCAGATCGACCTGTTCGTGCAGCTTTCCTATGTGGTCTTTCTGGGGGCCATCGGCTTTCTCATGTTGCAGGAGGCGCTGCGCGCCCTGTTGCGCACGCGCCGTGCTGATGCACCGCCCCGCCGCCTGCATCAGCACCTCTGGGTGCACAAGCTGCCGCTGAAGATGAAGTTCCGCACTTCGGGGCTTTATATCAGTGTGATCCCGCCGGTGCTGGTGGGGATCTCGGTGGGCTTTCTGGCGGCCATCATGGGGGTGGGTGGCGGCTTCATCATGGTGCCGGCGATGATCTACCTTCTGGGAATGCCCACCAAGGTGGTTGTGGGCACGTCGCTCTTTCAGATCATCTTTGTCGCGGCCTTCACCACGGTCATGCACGCCAGCAACACCTATTCGGTCGATATCCTGCTGGCGCTGTTTCTGATCATTGGCGGGGTGATCGGTGCGCAGATCGGCACCACGCTGGGCCTGCGGCTCAAGGCCGAACAGTTGCGCATCCTTCTGGCGCTGTTGGTGCTGCTCGTGTCGGGGAAGATTGCGCTCGATCTTCTGCTGACCCCGGCCGAGCTTTATTCGATCAGCATTGATGGGCGGTGGTGATGCGGATACCCGGGTTTCTCATCGCGTTCATCATGCTCCTGGGGCTGCCGGCCCGGGGCGAAGAGGTCGTGGCTGCGCTCAGCCAGACCAATGTGGCGCTGACGGCGACCTTCGAAGGATCGGAAATCCTGGTCTATGGCGCAGTCCGCCGCGAAGCGCCGATCCCCGAGGGCGATCCGCCCCTTGAAGTGATCGTTACCGTGCAGGGGCCGGCGGGGCCGCTGACTGTCTGGCGCAAGGCGCGCCGCGCGGGCATCTGGGTGAACGTCGAGGCCGTGAGCGTCAGTTCGGCCCCCAGCTATTACGCCGTGGCCACCAGCGGGCTGCTGGGCGATGTGCTTACCGCCACCGAGGATTTGCGCCATCGGGTTTCGATCCCGCGTGCGATCCGGGCCTTTGGCGCAGCCGACACCGTGCCTGACGCCGAGGCCTTCACCGATGCGCTGCTGCGCATCCGCGAGGAGGACGGGCTCTATCAACTGCTCGAAGGCGAAGTCGAGCTCGACCGCGACACGCTTTTCACCGCGCGCATTTCGCTGCCCGCGAATATCACCGAAGGGGTCTATTCGACGCGCATCTTCCTGACGCGGGGCGGCGCGGTGATCGACCGTTTCGACACCGCCATCGACGTGAGCAAGGTCGGTATCGAGCGCTGGCTTTTCGTCACGGCGCACGAGCAGCCGGTGTTCTATGGCCTGCTTGCGGTGCTGATCGCGATGTTCTCGGGCTGGGCTGCCTCGGCGGGGTTCCGGTATCTACGGTCCTGAGGCCGTGCCTGCGTTGCCGGATGCCCGCCCTGTCAGATCTGCTTGACCGGCATGTGCACGACCAGCCCGTCAAGATCATCCGTGACCTTCAGCTGACAGGTCAGACGCGAGCGTTCCGGATCGGGTTCATAGGCGAAGTCGAGCATGTCTTCTTCCATCGGCTCCCTGGCCGGCAGTTTGTCGACCCATGCGGGGTCAACATAGACATGACAGGTCGAGCAGGCGCAGGCGCCGCCACAATCGGCT
The DNA here is from genome assembly GCF_003350345.1 of Alkalilacustris brevis. Lineage (GTDB taxonomy): Bacteria > Pseudomonadota > Alphaproteobacteria > Rhodobacterales > Rhodobacteraceae > Alkalilacustris > Alkalilacustris brevis. Next base: position 26,160 of record NZ_QNVJ01000015.1, on the reverse strand, counting down.
TCGATTCCCGGAATGCCGTTGTCGCGCGCGCCCTCCATCACGGTCAGCCCGTTGGGCACATCGACATCATGCCTGGTGCCGTTCGACTCGACATAGGTAATCTTCGCCATTGATCGCTCCTTCCTACATGCTGCCTCGCGGCTGTCCGTGGGCACATAGGCCAGTCATCCTTGATTTGCCAGTCCGGAATGCAGCTTTGCCACCAGCCTGGCCGCCGCAGCCCGCCCTTTCGCGAAATCCTTCCGTCCTGCGGTGGAAAGGGGTATGCTTGCGGCCGGAAAACGGCATCAGACCGGCGAGCAGTATGACACGCACCTTCCTTGCCCTGGGGCTGAGTGGCGGGCTTCTTGCAGCCTGCGGCACGCCTGTGGCGCCGTTCGACGGGGCTGCGCGCGATCTCGGGCAGGAAGTGGTGCGCACCCATGATGACGGCCCGTCCGGTGCACGGCCGGGCACCTGCTGGGGGCAGGATGTGACCCCCGCAGTGGTTGAAACCGTGACCGAGCAGGTCATTCTCCAGCCTCCCGGTGCTGAGGGCGGCGGCGCAACTGTCTATCGCACCGAGACACACCAGAGCATCGTTCAGGAGCGTCAGGCGATCTGGTTCCGCACCCCCTGCGAACACGAGATGACCGCCGCGCTTGTGGAGACGCTGCAGCGCGCCTTGCGCGCACGCGGGCTATATGACGGCCCCATCAACGGGCAGATGGATGCCCCGACCCGTCGCGCCGTGCGGGCCTATCAGCGCGCGCAGGGGCTGAACAGCGGGCTTCTGTCTCTGACGGCGGCACGGCAGCTTGGGCTGGTGGAATACGATTTTTCCGAAGGGTGAGCGGGGCTGCTGCTCCGCAAGGGTAAAAAATGGGGCGCGGGAGTGGCCCCCGCGCCCCTATGCCGGCCGGTTCATGCCTGGCTTAGTTGTTTTCCTCGATGCTGACCGCAACGAAACGCGGATCACCGCCACGCCGCACCAGAAGCAGTAGTGTGCGGCGGCCGGCGTCGCGTGCCTCGGCAATGCGTTCCTCCAGGTCGCCGACACTGTTCACCGGGCGCTGCCCGGCTTCGGTGATGATGTCACCGGGGCGCAGGCCCTTGCTCCAGGCTTCGCTGAGTTCGTCAACATCGGTTACCGCCAACCCGGCAGTGCCGGATGAAAGCCCCAGTTCCTCGCGCAGCGCGTCTGTCAGCGGCTCAAGCATCATGCCGAGGATCTCGGCCGATTGCGGCTCTGCCGGGCTTGGCGCGGTATCGGGGCTGGCTGCCTCGGCCAGTTCGCGCTGGCCAAGCGTTACCGTCAGCGCGACCTCTTCGCCCTCACGGAAAACGACCATTTCGATGACGCTACCGGCTGCGGAATCGCCCACCTTGCGCACAAGGTCGCGGGTGTCGGCCACCTCGGTGCCATCGAACGTGACGATGACGTCGCCAGCCTGCACACCGGCCTCGCGCGAAGGGCCATCAGGCACATCGGTGACAAGCGCGCCGCGGGCCTCGTCAAGGCCAATGGCCTCGGCTATCTCTGGTGTCACATCCTGGATGCGCACGCCGATCCAGCCGCGCCGGGTTTCGCCGAATTCCTTGAGCTGATCCACAACCCGCATCACCACGGCCGAAGACATGGCAAAGCCGATGCCGATCGAGCCGCCCGTGGGCGACAGAATCGCGGTGTTCACGCCGATCACCTCGCCATCCATGTTGAACAGCGGCCCGCCCGAGTTGCCCCGGTTGATGGCCGCGTCGGTCTGGATGTAGTCGTCATAGCCGCCCTGCAGCACCCGGCCCTTGGCCGAGATGATGCCGGCACTGACCGAAAAGCCCTGCCCGAGTGGGTTGCCCACGGCGATCACCCAGTCACCCACGCGGCTGCCCTCGCTGTCGCCGAAGGGAACATGGGGCAGAACCTCGTCATGCTCGACCTTCAGCAATGCGATGTCAGTCTGCGGATCGGTGCCGACAAGCACAGCGTCGAGTTGCAGGCCCGAGAAGAACTCGACGCGAATCTCGTCGGCATCCTCGATGACGTGGTTGTTGGTGACGATATAGCCGTCTTCGGAAATGACGAAGCCCGATCCGAGCGCCTGGCTGCGGCGCGGGGGACGGTTGCCATCCGGCATGCGATCAAAGAAATCGCGGAAAAAATCCTCGAATGGCGATCCCTCGGGCATTTGTGGCATCTGGTCGGTCGGGCTGGCCACGGTGGTCGAGGTCGTGATGTTCACCACTGTCGGGCTGACCGTTTCGGCCAGATCCGCAAAGCTGCCCGGGGTGTCGCGTGCTTGCCCCATCGCGGCGAAGGTCTGGGCCAGCATCAGCACGAGCCCGAGCGCCAGCACCCAGGCAAGGCGTTGCACAATGGTCGTGCTGCCGGTTGGGCGGGTCATGGCGACGGCTTGGGCCGGGCGCGTGATCTTCGCCTTGTCTGTCATAGCAATCTCCTCTCGCTTCGCTGCGCGCGTCGTCCTGAAGCTGCCGCAGGCGCTTCTCCCTAGATAGGCTGGTCTCGGGCAGACGCAAAGGTTTGTTGGCAAACTCAATCAGACGTGAACCCGTCTGGCCCCAACCGGCGATGTGTTAAACCTGCCGTGGCGGCGCGCCGCCACGGCCTGCGCACGCCTTCAGACACCTAGCGCGCGGGCAAGCCAGATCAGCACCACACCCACCGCCAGCGCGACCAGCCCGATCATGCGCCGGGTCGCGGGGGGAATGCGCGTGATCGTGGCCAACAGGTCCTCCAGACGCGAAGGGGCCAGTGCGAACACCAGCCCCTCCACCACAAGAACCAGCCCGAGGGCCAGCAGGACATAGCCGATCATTGCAGAAGCGGCTCGCCCGGCGTCTCGGAGGCCGGTTCATCCTGCTCTTCGGGCAGTTCGGGCAGTATGGTCGACATATCCGGTAACCCGGCGCCGCCCGCACTGCGCAGATAGCTGAAGAACTCGCTATCGGGGCGCATCACCATCGAGGTGTTCTCGCTCTTCATCGCGCGCTCATATGAGGTCAGCGAACGGGTGAACGAGAAAAACTCCGGATCAAGGCCGAAAGCATCGGCATAGATCGCGTTGCGGCGGGCGTCGGCCTCACCGCGGATGATCTCGGATTCACGCCGCGCCGACGACACCAGCTCGACCACGGTGCGGTCGGCAAGCGCGCGCACCCGCTGAGCAGCCTCGTTACCGCGGGCGATCTCGTCTGCGGCTTCGCGTTCCCGCTCGGCACGCATCCGCGCGAAGGTGGCCTCGAGGTTCTGCTCGGGCAGGTCGGTGCGGGTCAGCCGCACGTCGATCACCTCGACCCCCAGCGTCGCCGCCTGACGACGCGCCAGGTCGCGAATGCGGTTCATCAGCACCGTGCGGTCTTCCGACAGCACCGCGCCCGAGGGCACCGCCCCCAGAACTTCGCGGATCGCGGCGTTCAGGATGCGTTCCAGCCGGCCCTGCGCCGCCATCACGCCCTCGATCCCCACCGCTTCGCGGAAATCGACGACATTGACGATGCGCCAGCGCATGAAGGCATCGACCACCAGGCGGCGGTCATCGAGCGGGGTGATTTCCAGCGGCTGCGATTGCAGCCCGAGGATACGCGCGTCGTAACGCACGACCTCCTGAATGAGCGGGATCTTGTAACCCAGGCCCGGCTCGGTCCGCACCTGCTTGACCTGGCCGAACTGCAACACCAGCACGTTCTCGCGCTCGTCCACGACGAACAGTGCCGAAATGCCCAGAGCACCCAGAACGACCAGTACGGGCAATATCATGGCAGTACGTTTCATCAGTTGCCCCCTTCGGTGGTCGCCGGACGGCGCCGCAGTTCATTGAGTGGCAGGTAGGGCACCACGCCCCCGGCGCCGGCTTCGTCGCCGCCGACACCGTCAAGCAGCACCATGTCGATCTCGCCCAGCACGCGTTCCATGGTTTCCAGATACATCCGGCGGCGCGTGACTTCAGGCGCCTTGACGTATTCTTCCCAGACCGAGACGAAGCGGCTGGCCTCACCCTCGGCGTTGTTGATCACCTCGGCCCTGTAGGCTTCGGCCTCTTCCTGGATCTGCGCGGCCTCGCCGCGGGCGGCGGCCAGAACCCTGTTGGCATAGGCGTCGGCCTGGCGTTCCAGCCGGTCGCGCTCCTGCCGTGCGGCCTGCACTTCGCGGAAACTGTCGATCACCTGCGCCGGCGGGTCGGCCTTGTCGAAGTTGACCCGGATGATGTTGATCCCGGCGTCATAGCTGTCGAGCGTGCCCTGTGCCGCCTGCCGCAGATCGGCAGCGATGGCGCCCCGGTCCCGGTTGAGGATCGGCGACAGTTCCGAGCGCGCGATGATGTCGCGCATCGCCGATTCCGACACGGCCCGCACCGTTTCCATCGGCGTGGACAGATTGAACAGGAAGTTGGCAGGGTTCGAGATGTTCCAGACGACCTGGAACTCGATATCCACCACCGCCTCGTCGCGGGTCAGCATCAGGCCGGTGTCGAGCCCGGCGCGGCCGGTGCCGACATCGGTCACACGCTCGCCGGTCACCTGCACGATTTCATGGGTGACGATCGGCCAGGGGGCAAAGTTCAGCCCCGGATTACCCTGCTTGTAGTAGCTGCCGAACAAAAGCTCGACCGAGCGTTCCTCGGGCTTGACGGTGTAGAACGAGGCAAAGGCCCACAGCGCCACCAGCGCCAGCCCGCCGAGCACGATGCCGCGGCGCGGAAAGCCGCCGTCACCGCCGCCGCTGCCGCCGCCGTTCTTGCCGCCGCCGCCCATCAATACGCGCAATTGCTGTTGGCCCTTGCGCACGAGATCGTCGATTTCGGGGATCGGGGGCTTGTCGCCGCCGCTGTTGCCCGGACGCCCGCCCGTGCCACGGCCTTTGTCGCCGCCGCCCGAGCCGCGCCCTCCCCAGGGTCCGCCAGTATTGGACATAAGCTGCTGCTCCTTCGTGATGCTCGAATGGGTGAAACGCATTCCTCCGGCCCGTGGGGCCTGCGCCAAAACTGTTTCCGCAGGGTCATACGGCAAGGCCCGACATGCCGCAACAGCGGGGTGCCACTTGCTTGCCCCGCTTTGCGCAAGCGCCGCGCCGCCCCTGCATCCGCGCGCCCTGAGGCATAAAGGCTCAGATCGCCCAGCAGAAAGGCCTTATCGCATGTCGCCCCCTTGCGGCAAAGGATGAAAGCGCCCCGGGTCGCGTAAATGTCAACTCAGCGTGCGGATGCCCGGCGCGGTTCTCAGGGAAAAGTGCGCACCGGCACCTTCATCGTGACCAGTTCCTCCGCCATGGTCGGATGCACAGCCACCGTGCGGTCGAAATCGGCCTTGGTCGCCCCCATCTTGATGGCGATGGCGGCAAGCTGGATCATCTCGCCCGCATTGTCAGCGACGATGTGGCAGCCCAGCACCTTCTGTGTCGCCCGAGAGACCACCAGCTTCATCAACACCCTGTCGGACCGCCCGGCAAAGGCGCTGTGCATCGCACGGAAAGAGGCGGCATAGATATCCACGGCCTCGTTTTCGCGCACTTCTTCCTCGGTCAGGCCTATGGTGCCCAGTTCCGGGCGGGTGAACACCGCGCTGGCGACCAACTCGTGATCGGCTGTGACGGGTTTGCCGCCGAAAACCGCCTCGGCAAAGGCCTGTCCCTCGCGAATCGCCACCGGCGTCAGGTTGATCCGGTCGGTCACATCGCCCACCGCATGAATGCCGGGCGCCGATGTCCGCGATTGTTCGTCCACCACGATCTCGCCGCGCCGGCCCAGAACGACGCCGGCATCCTCCAGCCCCATGTCCTGCGTATTGGGCACCCGCCCGGTGGCGAACATCACCTGCGCGAAGACCTGCTCATGCCCACCGGTATCCTTCACGCGCAAGCCGCCGGGTGCCTCTTCGATCTCGACCGGGTCGGTGCCGACATGCAGGTCGATCCCGCGTTCGCGCATCATCTCGGCCAGATGCCCGCGTGCCTCGCCGTCAAAGCCGCGCAGGATCTGCGCGCCCCGGTAAAATTGTGTGACCTTGACGCCCAGACCGCTCAGGATGCAGGCGAATTCGCAGGCGATGAAACCGCCGCCGATGATCAGGATCGACTCGGGCAAGGCCTCCAGGTGAAAGATCTCGTTCGAGGTCAACACAGGCAGGTCCGCCCATTTCCCGGGCACGAAAGGCCGCCCGCCCGTGGCCACGAGTATCCGCTCGGCGGTGAATTCCTCGCCACTGGCCAGGCGTACGCGCTGCGGCCCCACAAGCATGGCGCGGGCGTCATGGATCGTCACGCCTGCCTTCTGCGCGTTGGCCCGGTACAGCCCTTCCAGCCGGTCAAGCTCGGCATGCAGCTTGCCCTTGAACGCTGTCCAGTCAAAGCTTCCGGCTTCGGCCTGCCAGCCATAGGCGCGCGCATCCTCGATCGCATCCGGATAGGCCGAGGCGAAGACCATCAGCTTCTTGGGTACGCAGCCCCGAATGACACAGGTGCCGCCCATGCGGTATTCCTCGGCCAGCCCGACGCGTGCGCCCAGTTGCGCCGAAACCCGCGCCGCCCGCACCCCGCCCGAGCCGCCGCCAATCACGAACAGGTCATAGTCGAAGGCCATGCTGTCTCCTCTTTGTCCCGGCTCGGCACCATATGTGGCGCGGCCCTTCTTCTTGGTAAAAATATCCTCGCCGAAGGCATCCCGCAGCCTGCAACCGGAACCGGCCTTGCCCGCCGGGGCGAGGCGCTGCCCGCTCAGGCGTCGAGATCGCGAAACAGATTATCGGCTTCGGCGAAATCCACCTGGTCATGGGTGATCTTGCCTGTCCCGGCTTCGCGCAGCTCCACCCGGCCGTCACCATTGCCGATAACCACCATGTCGCAGATGTCGATGAACAACCCGTTCTCGACAATGCCGGGGATCTGGTTGAGCACCAGCGACACCTGCCTGGGGTTGCCGATGCGCATCAAGGCCAGGTCGAGGATCAGGTTGCCCTCATCGGTGCGGAACGGGGCATCGCCGTCCATCCGCAGCGTCACCTCATGGCCCAGCACATCGAGTCCGGCAAGCGTTTCCTCGATCAGCGCACGGGTGGCTTTCCAGCCGAAGGGGATGACCTCGACAGGCAGCGGAAAGCGGCCCAGCACGCTCACCTCCTTGGCGATATCGGTGATCACGATCATCCGGTCCGAGGCGGTCGCCACGATCTTTTCCTGCAACAGCGCGCCGCCGCCCCCCTTGATCAGCGCCAGTTCAGGGTCGAATTCGTCGGCGCCGTCGATGGTGAGATCCAGCCACCCGGCTTCATCCAGTTCCACCACATCTATGCCGACCTGCCGCGCCAGTTCGGCCGTGCGGGTCGATGTCGCCACGGCGGTGATCTTCAGCCCGCCTTCGCGCACCCGTGTGCCCAGGCAACGCACCATCCAAGCGGCGGTCGAGCCGGTGCCCAGCCCCACGCGCATACCATTTTCGACGAAATCGATCGCGCGGCGCGCGGCGGCATATTTCGCCTTGTCGATCGGAGAGAGCTGTCCGGCCATTCTGCAATTGCTCCGCATCTGGACTTTGCGGCCTTATAGGCCAGCCGCGCGGGCGCCGCGAGGGGAAAACCGGCCCGGCCTATCGCTGGATGGTTTCGAGGTATTCGGCCAGTGCGATCAACTTGACGGGCGTGGGCGTCAGGATGCCATCGCCCGAGTCGAAGCGTACGACATCGCCTTCCAGCAGCGCACCCATTTCCGGCATGCCCTCCTCGCCCACGCGTGCGCCGCGGGTGTATCCGTCGATTTTCGACATCACCTGGCGCATGGGAAATGTGCCATCGTTGCGCGCGGCCAGTGTGGTCAGGTCGGGTAGGGGCTGCGAATAGGCGCCCGCCGCGGGTCCGTCTCCCCGGCCGCCGGGGCCGTGGCAGACGGCGCAGTTCTCTTCATAAAGCGCCTGGCCCGAAACGGGCGGCGAAAGTTGCATACAGGCGGCCAGCCCGGCCCCAAGCAGGCCGAACCCGGCCAGCGAAATGAAGATGCTCCTTGCGTGCATGTCGCCTGCCCTCGCGCGGTGTCGGTTATCGTTGCGGCCCGCCTTGCGGGTGATGCACGCATTGTGACGGCGCCGGGGCGCCATGACAAGCCCGTGCGCCGTCATACCCCCCTTTCAGAATCATGACCGCGCGACTAGTTTCGCGCGGCAGGAAGGGTGGCAGAGTGGTCGATTGCAGCGGTCTTGAAAACCGCCGATGGGCAACCATCCGTGGGTTCGAATCCCACCCCTTCCGCCAATATATTTACTTAAATGATTGTTTTATATCAGTAATCACAATTTCATAACCCCACGATATCCCCCACACTGACTCGGCTCGCCCTGGAATGTGCGGGACAAGCCGCTGCCGCCCATGGGCAACGACCCGCGGGGTTGCCCCTTCCACGTCCAGCCGGTCGAGTCGCTTGTTTGCAGTGTCATGCGTCTCTGTTGATGGCGTGGGTGCCCCCTCCTGACGGCATCAACAGAGCCCCCAGCGTCGGGGGCCAGCCCACCAGCCCGAGGCGGAGCTCCTGGGCGACATGGGGAGTGCCGAATGCTTGCAAGTAGACGCCGGAAACGCACGCTTTTCAACATCGCGATCGACAGCGAATCGAAGGGCGCCGACCCGCGTTGCTTCAGCGCGGTGTTGTACGAAGGCCAGTTCCTGGTCTTGTACTTCGTGGGGGACCAACTGCTCATGCCCTCCAGCTATCATGCTGGATTTCCCACGTGAATCCCGGCCATCACCCGATTTGTGCAACAAAGCCGTCTCCAGGATGTGGCAACGATGGGTGAGGTGATCGATCACCGCCGGCTGTTCGTTATCTGTCGGACATGGCCTTGAGGCAGTCACGAACGAATTGCGGGACACTTCGGGTCTCTGCGGCCAGAAAGTCGATATCCTCCTGGTTCAGGGCGCTGCCTTCCGGCATCATCCCCTTTGCCTTGCGGATCAAGCTCTTGCGGACGCGGGGCAGATCGACATCGCGCAGTTTGAGCCGTGAGGGATGGTCAGGGATGACAACCGAAGTGCCGGGCACTTCATCCTCTGGGTCGCCGCGGCGGATATCGATACCACGATCGCGCGCGAAACTGAGCTGGGCTGAAGGCTGCTTGCCCGCGCCCGCATATTCGGTCTCCTGCACCACGATGGTCTGATCGGCGTTCATTTCCTGCGCCAGTGCGATGGCCGCCGCGAGCGCAATATTTCCCGCCGGCCCGCGCTCGAGCCCCTCCAGGCGGGCCAGCGCCTCGGTAACGTAGAACACCTCGCCCTGTTTCACGAGAAGGTAGCGGTCCATGTAGCGCAACGCCCGCGCGGCGTTGCGGGGCACGTCGGTCCGGTCGGGCCAGCCGGCGAAGGGAATGCCGAAGCCCGTATGACCGGTGGTGAAGTGCTTGCGGTTGAAATCCGTATCGCTTGCCATGTGCAGGCCGGCCAGATCGACACTGGCGGCGATGACCTTGCACGCGCTTGCGCCTGCCTTGATCAACCCGCGCGCGGTGCCTGTCAGGTTGCCCCCGCCCGCATGCGTGCAGATCACGGCATCGGGGGCGGCGCCGGTCGCCGCTTTCATCTGCTCCACGATCTCGACGCCCAGCGGCTCGACGCCCGCAATCGCATAGGGGGTGTAGAGCGAGGCATTGAAATAGCCCGTTTCCTCGAGAACGCGCAAGAACTGGTAGAACAGCTCCGGCCCGACCGAAAGCTGCAGCACTTCGGCGCCGTAGACTTCGCAGGCGCGGCCCTTTTCGACGATCTCGGGCTGGCCGATACCGAGACTGTCGAAGACTTCCTGCACGACAATGCAATCGAGACCGCGCATCGCCGCCTGGCTGGCCACCGCGGCACCGTAGTTGCCGCTGGTTGCAGCGACCGCTCCCTTGAAACCGGATGCCTTGGCGTGGTGCAGGCTCAAGGCCGCGCGCCGGGCCTTGTAGCTGCCTGAGGGGTTGGCGGCCTCGTCCTTGACGAAGATGCGTGCACCCCTGCCTTTCGGTGCGAGCTTGCGCACCAGCCGGTTGATCTGGCGCAGCTCGATCAGCGCGGTATCTCCCACCCCGGCGCACGCCTGAATTTCCCGCACCGCATCCAGGCTGTAGGCAACCTGCGCCATCAGCGCCTCATAGTCGAAGGTAACCGGATGCTGCAGGAAGGGCGCATAATCGAGGCCGAGCGCCGAAAGCATCGTTTCGTTGCGCCGGGCCATGACGGATTCATAATCGACTGATTTCATGCGATTTCTCCATCCGCTTCGGCCAGCATCTCGCGCAATTCCTCGCCCGCGCGCAGCAACTCCGGGATCGCGGCGGCGAAATCATGGCCGTAGGGTGGGTTGTGCGCCTCCAGCGTGCCGTGATAGCCGCGCCCCAGCGTGCTGCGAATCTCGACCTTGTCGCCGATTGCGGCCTCTTGCGTGACCAGCCAGCCCTTTACGCGCATTTCCAGCGGGACGGCCCGGGTCTCGTCCGGGATGGAGGCCGCGCGCTCATGTGGTGCAAGGATCACGGATCGGATACGGACCCAGTCACCCGTCTTGCATTTCATCGCATTGCTCCTCTCGGCGAAGTCGTTGTCATCCTGGGGCTGGTCAGCGGCAGGTCGGTCAGATGGACGAGCCCGGCTGGCGCATGGCCCAGATAGGCCAGCGCATTGACAGCCGCGGCCGCCGTCCCGGCTCCGCCTGCGATCTCGGGGGTTATCCGCATGTCGATCGTCTGATCCCCGGTGATGCGGATATGATCGGAGGTCTCCTGCCCCTCGGCTTCGGGGCGGATCTGCTGGGGATGTTCGAGCCGCAGCACCTCGCGCCCGCCGACATGGGCGCTGGCGCAGTGGCGGCACCCGGCCACCTCCCCCGGCACGATCCGCAGGTGCGGGGTTTCGCGCGCGACAGAGGAAATAATCGGTTCGCGGGTTTCGTTCACCGAATCGACGGACCAGCCCAGATGCCTGGCGATCAGTGCAATGGATTGCCCAAACCCCACATGCCCGACCACTTTGCCTGCCTGCAGCGCCTTTTCGAACCCTTCGGGCGTGAGGCCGACGCCCTGGCTGTGCAGGACCGTGGGGCCGAAATCGGACAGATCATTGGTGCGGGTTGCGTGAATGTGGTCGACCCGGCCACAGGGAACGGTCAGCGCCAGCACCAGAATATCCATGGCAAAGCCCGGATTCACGCCGGTGCCCATCACCCGCGCATCATGGCGCTTCGCGGTGGCCTCGAGCCGTGTCGCGATGCTCGCGCTCGCGGCTTGCGGACAGCTCATTTCCTCGGCGATCGAGATCACGTCATGACCATGGGTCAGGCAGATCTCGATCTCGCCCGCCACATCGCGCAGAAAGGAGGCCGTAGCGTGGAGCACCGTCGCCGGGGCACCCCTGAGCGCTTGCTCGACATCCGATGTAATGGCCGGCCCGGCCAGCGGGTCTGCCAGCCCGGCAAGGCGGCCCAGCGGCACACCGCGCTTTGCCGGATCCATGTCTATAGCGGCGCGGATGCGGTGGCCGCGCCCGCTTGCAAGCCGGGCGATCCGCTGGCCCATGGCCCCAACGCCGAACAGGATGATCTCGGACGTCATGAACGACTCCCTGAAAGTATGTATCAGGCCAGGCCCAGCAGGCGTGGCAAGGTCAATGAAATCGCCGGGATATAGACGATGGCCGCCAGCACTGCGATCTCGACCAGGATGAAGGGCAGGATGCGCCAGGCCACATCCTCGAAACGCACCTTTCCGACCGATGACGCCACGAACAGGCAGGCCCCCAGCGGCGGCGTGGCGAGCGCGATGTTGAGATTGACCACCATCACGATACCGAAATGCAGCGGGTCGATACCCAGCGAGACTGCAATCGGGTGCAGGATCGGGCCGAGGATGATCAGGATTGCCGTCATTTCCATGAACATTCCGATCACCAGCAATGCCAGCGTCACGATGAACAGGAAGATCAGCGGGTCGTCGCTGATGCCGAGCAGGAACTCGGCGAGCTGGCGCGGCACGCCCTCGCGCGCCAGAACCCAGCCCAGGATTGAGGCCGCCGCTAGAATGATGAACACCGCCCCCGAGGCACGCACCATGTCGTAAAGCATCGCGCCGAGATCGCGCAGGCCGAGGTTGCGATACAGGAAGAACCCGACCAGAAGCGCGTAAAGAACGGCCACCGCTGCGGCTTCGGTGGGGGTGAAGACCCCTCCCAGAATGCCTCCCAGAATGATGATCGGCATCATCAGGGGGATCAGGGCGCGCCGCAAGGCGGTCGCAAGCGGGGGCACTTCGCCGCGCAGGCTGGCCACGGGCAGATCGTCGCGCCGCGCCCGGAAGGCGATGTAGCCCATCAGCGACAGCGCCATGATGATGCCGGGGATCAGCCCGGCGGCAAACAACCCGGCGATGGAAACCTGCATCAGCGAGCCGTAGATCACCATGATGATCGAGGGCGGGATGATCGGCCCGATCACCGATGACGAGGCCGTGACCGCAGCCGCGAAGGCACGGTTGTAGCCCTGCGACGCCATGGCCGGGATCATCATGCGCCCGATCGCGGCCGTGTCCGCCACCGCAGCACCGGTCAGCCCCGCGAAGAAGACCGAGACCAGCACATTCACATGCGCGAGCGCCCCGCGCACCCCGCCCACCAGCGCATTGGCCAGATCGACCAGCCGTTCGGTGATGTTGATGCGGTTCATGATGTCGCCGGCCAGGATGAAGAACGGCATTGCCATGAGCGAGAACATGTCGATGCCCGAGAAGAGCCGCATCGGCACCAGCCGGATCAGGCTGGGGCCATCAGATTGCACTAGCGCGAAAAGGCCGGTGATGCCGATGGCGAAGGCCAGCGGCGTGCCCAGGATCACCAGCACCGCGAACAGCCCGACCATGAGCCAGAGCATCAGATCGGCCCCCCGCCCATCGGGCTTTCATGCTCGGGCTCGTTCTGGGCGCCCATGAGCAGAAGCAATGTCTGAATCACATGCTGGACCAGCATCAGCGCCCCCGCGACCGGCACCGCCAGCAAGGGCCACAGCATCGAGATACCCAGCGCGGGAGACATCTGGCGCCCGCCGCGTTCGGCGGCGGCCCAGCCCTCGATCATCATCACCCAAAGGAACCATCCAATGGCGCCGGCCACGAATAGATCGCCGATCAGGCGCAATGGTCGTGGAAGGAGATTGCGAATGGCGGTGATGCGGATGTGCTCGCCATGGCGCAGGGTGACCGAAGCGCCGACAAGGCCGATCCAGATCATCAGGTAGCGCGCCAGTTCCTCTGACCAGGTCAGCGGATCATTCAGCACATAGCGAAAGAATGTGGCCGCCAGCACCACGCCCACCATTACCGCGCCCGCGGCGACCAGTGGCACGGCGGTGACGAATTCCACCAGCCGGGCGATCCTGTGAAGCAGGGTTGCGATGCGGCTCACTTGCACGGCCTCGTGGATGCCTGGAAAGGATGCGCGCCCGGCCTGCTGCCGGGCGCGGCGTTACATCGGGGCCGGCGCCTTCACTCGGCGCCGTAGATTTCCGCCTCGGCGGCCGCGACCGCTTCGAGCATGGCCTCGGCCAGCGTCACCGCGCCGGCGCCGATCTCGTCGGCCAGCACCTCCATGACCGCCGGTGCGGCAAGGTCGCGAAACTGCGCCAGCTCGTCGGGCGAGGGCGCATAAACCTCAAGACCGGAATCCTCCAGGAACGCGGTGCCGAACCGGGTTGCGCGCAGCCCCATCTTGGCCCCACGCCCGGCGGTGCGGGCGGCTTCAACGGCGTTGGTGAAGATGCGGGTCTGTTCGGGTGTCAGGCTGTCGAGGAACAGATCGCTCGTCATCCACCAGTCGGCCCCGTAAAGGTGGTTGGTGACGGTGGCGTAGCGCTGCACTTCCTGAAGATTGCCCACCGCGACGATCGGAATCGGGTTGTGCTGCGCGTCCACCACGCCGGTTTCCAGGGCGCTGTAAAGCTCGTCCCACGGCACCGGGGTGGCGGCCGCCCCCAGCGCGTTCATCATCGCGATATGGCTGGGCACGGACATGGTGCGCACGCGCAGCCCCTCCATATCCGCGGGGCTGCGCACTTCGCGCGTGCTGTTGGTGAATACATAGAAATCGCCCGCTGTGACGGCCAGAAGGCGCAGGTCCGTGGCCGCGTGAATGTTCTCGGCCAGCATGTCGCCGAACGGGCCGTCAAAGACATGATCGGCCACGATCTCGCCGGGGAAGGCGAAAGGCAGGTCGATCGCGTTGATTTCCGGATAGAACTGCGCCAGCCCGCCGATCGCGGCGATGTTGACCTGGATGATATCGGCCTGCGTCAACTCCATGCGTTCGCGCTGGTTGCCCATCGCGCTTGCGGCCTGGATGTCCACTACCATGTCGCCATTCGAGCGGGTCTCGATGATGTCCTTGAAGACCATCGCGGACATATGTGCAGCCGATGTCGCGGCGTCGGCCGGCTCTTCATGCGCCAGGGTTATCGTCACCGATTGCGCCACGGCGGGGCCGGCGGCGATGGCGCTTGCGGCAAAGGCCAGTGCTGTATTGCGAAAACGTCCCATCATGTCCTCATCCTGTTGCGGGGCCTGTTGGCGCGTTCGCAGGAAGGTGCGACTGTGCATCAGGCCGGTTCCTGGTGCCCGCCTTGGCGGCGGGCCGCGCTACGCTGTCGGGTGATCTTGCGGTGTCGTCACCCAGCCTCCGATGCCGGCACGAACCCTCAGTCAGCCCATGGTACGAGTTTCGGGCGTTTGCGTTCGCATACAAGCACAACATTACGATACCGGTTTGCCGAAATGGCAACACTAGTACGGCGCCCGTTCAAGGCAGCGGGTCAGGATGCTGCAAAATCGGCGCGCGACCGGCGGCAAAGTGCGATGCCTGCGCCCCAGAAGCGCAATGCGGGCATCGCGCAGGGCCGGGTCGCTCAGCGATCTTGTCGCAAGCCGCCCGTCGCGCAGTTCGTCGATGATCGAACACATCGGCAGGATCGACACGCCCTGGCCTCGCAGTGCAAACCCGGTAAGCCCGAAAATTGAATCGCACAGAAGCGGCGGATCGAGGTCGATATCCGCATTCTGACGCACGACACGGTCGATCACGTCGCGGATGCCATAGCTGCTGTCGGGCGGAATGGCGAGCGGCTGACCCGCCAGATCGGACAGGGAAAGCGGCCCCTCGGGCAGCGCCAGACCCGGTGCGAACACGGCATAGAGCGGCGCGGGTGCCTGTGCGATCACCATCACATCGCGATGCGCCGGCGGGTCGAAGGCAAGGCCGAGATCGGCTTCATCAGAGGCCACGGCACGCACGACCCCGGTGCTGCCCGCGCGCGTGACCGACAGCTTCACGGCAGGCGATTTCGGCCGGAATTCGGCGATCGCATCTGATATGATGCCGCCGATCGTGCCCTCGACACAGACCACCCTTATCTGTCCGCGGCGCAGATCCTTTATCGCCTCGATCTCGCCGATCGCCCAGGCCTCCTGGCGAAGGGTCGTGCGCGCATGGTCGAAATAGATCTGTCCCGCATCGGTCAGCCGCAAGCCGCGGGCCTGGCGTTCGAACAGCGGAACGCCGAGATCTTCCTCGATCTGGGTTATCCGGCGGCTGAGCGCCGAGGCGGCGAGGTTGAGTTTCTCGGCCGCCTTGCGGATCGATCCCTCATTGGCGACCGTGAAGAAATATCGCAACTGCATGTCCCGCAACTGAGTCCCCCATCCTTAGCCTCGGCATGGATTTTCGTTTGCATCGCGCCTTCGGGCTGTTGTAACCACCATCTTACTCCGATGCACGGCCCGATCCCGCAGTCTGGCCCGCTGATGCAGGCGACGGGAACGCGGGAAATGACGAAAAGAGTGCTTCTCGGGCAATTCATGCACGAGACAAACACGTTCTGCCGACGGCTCACGGACGAATCCGCGTTCCGTGGCTTTTACTGTCACGAGGGTGATGCCGTCCTTGACGCGCTCGCCGGCACCCAGAACGAGGTGGCCGGCTTCGCCGATGTCGCGCGGGCCGAGGGCTGGAATCTGGTTACACCCGTCGCGACCTTCGCGACCCCGGGCGGGCCAGTGACGCATCGCGCCTGGGCGGCATTCGGTGAACGCATCCTGACGGCTGCGAGGCAGGACGGGCCTTTCGATGCGGTGCTGCTGTCGCTGCACGGTGCAATGGTACTGGAGGACGGCCGCGACGGTGATGCGCGGCTGGTGCGCGAGTTGCGCGCCATCATCGGGGCCGGGGTGCCACTGGTCGTGACGCTGGATCTGCACGCGAATCTTGCCCCGGGGATGGCGGATGACGCTGATATCATCCTGTCTTACAAGACGTTTCCGCATGTGGACATGCGCGACACCGGCCGCCGCGCGGCCGAGGCGCTGCGCCTTGTGCTGTCGAAAGCGCCGGCGCAAGCCGGTACCGTGGTGCGCAAGCCCGCGATGATATCCCTGCCCGAGGGCGGGCGCACCGACCGCGAGCCGATGATGGGCCTGATGGCCCGCGCCCAGGAACTGACCGATGCTGGGCGCGGGATTCTGGATGTGAGCCTGAATGCGGGCTTCACATTCTCTGATGTGCCCGAGATCGGCCCCAGCGTTTCGGTTGTGCATCTCGGCGCGCAGCAGGTTGCCGAACAGATTGCCGACGAGCTATGCGCGGCGATGTGGGCCGCACGCGACGCCGATCAGGAAGAGGTTCTGACGCCACGGCAGGCAGCCGGGATTGCCGCCACGCATCCCGCCGGGCGCGGCATCCGGCCACTCGTGCTTGCCGATATCTCAGACAACCCCGGCGATGGGGCATATGCGGATTCGACCGCGCTGCTCGCGGCCCTGTTGCAAGGCGGCGGCAACGATATCCTGTTCGGCGCGATGCATGACCCCGAAGCGGTTGCGGCTGCACGCGCGGCGGGGCGCGGCACCGATGTCGCGCTTTCCCTTGGGGGAAAAGCGGATCCGGACTTTGGCGGCGGCCCACTGCACGTCAAGGCCCATGTCGAGCATCTCGGAGATGGACGCTTCGTCGGCGGCGGACCCATGTGGAAGGGCGTGGCACAAAGCGCCGGGGCCAGTGCCCTGCTGCGTATCGGTGGGGTGCGGGTGCTGGTGACCAGTCACGCAACCCAGGCGCTCGATCTGGAGATCTTCCGCAGCAACGGGATCGATCCGCTGGCCATGCGCGTGGTGGCACTCAAATCCACGCAGCACTTTCGCGCCGCCTATGCGCCGGTCTCGATGCGAATCTGCCTCGTTGATGGGGGCGGCCTGGCCAGCCCCCGGCTCGAGCGCCTCAAATACAAACGCATACCGCGCCCGATCCACCCGCTAGACAACTGATTGCGTGCCCTGCGCCCTCATTGAGTACTTCGGCCTGCTCGTGTCCGCGCTCGACTGGCCACAGTGAAGCACTACCGGCTGACGCCGGTAGCACCGTGTTTGGAATGCAATTCCAGATACTGAAGTATGATATCTTCTGACCTGTTGCGTCCTTGATCGTGCGGTCCATCCGCTCCACCTGGCCATTCGTCCAAGGGTGGTTTGGCTTGGTCAGGCGGTGTTCGATCCTGCTCGACCATTGTCCTCGAACCGGTAGCTCTCATTATCGCAGCTCTGACGGCGTGCGTGGTCGTGGCGCTCCTGTGACGAACTTGTCCCATAATGCTTCCTTACATTCCTGCAAAGGGATCGCACCATCAAACCGTGGGATTAAACACCTACGGACACTCTCCGCCAGATTATATGATTAAGTATATGATATTGAGTTATAAAATATGAGAGCTTTGGTTGTCACCCCACATTTTTGCCCACAATCTGCTCCGTCTCACGTTCCCTTGACCACCTTTCCCCGGCCTGCACCTCGCGCGCCGGAATCCGGATCGGAGGATGGCTTTCGCGAATTCGGCACGGATCGCAAAATTGCATGCGCGGTATGGATGTTGGGTTAAGGACCGTTTTGGACTCTCCTGTGACCCATGAGGCTTGAGGATGGTTTGATCCCCTCACTCTCGCGATCTATATTCACCATATGTTCTATGCTTCGCCTCTTCCCTTCCCCCTGCGTGTTGCCCGCATGCACGAGGTTTGCGGCCCCGGCGCCGTGACCTTTGCTGCCATTGTCGCGGCGAAAGCCGGTGGCACGGTGTTGTGGGTGCGCGAGGGGTGGCTGCCGGAGGCATTGCATCCGCCGGGGCTTGCCGCGTTTCTCGACCCCGCGCGGGTGCTGGTGGCGCGGACGGATAATCAGACCGACAGCCTGGCAGTGGCCGAAGAGGCGCTCAAGGACGGGGTTGTGTCGCTTGTTGTGATCGAGATCACCCGCCCGCTTGATCTGCGCGAGGGGCGGCGGCTGCAACTGGCGGCCAAGGCGGGCGGGGCGATGGGGCTTTGCCTGATCCCTGAGGGCATGGGCAGCAATGCCACTGAAACCCGCTGGCGCGCGGCGCCGGTGTTCGACCCCGAACACGGTGACTCGACTCTGATGCGCTGGGAAATTATTAAGAACAAATCAGGAACTTTTGGGGCCTGGCATGTTCGATGGGATGAACAGGCGCATCGTCTGCATGTGGTTTCCCCGGTTGGCGAGCGACCGGGTTCTGCGGGGTCAGGCGCTTGATGCGCCGTTTGTTCTGACGCTTCGGCAGGGCAACAGCGACCGGCTGCATTGCCTCAATGCGCGGGCCGAGGCGGCGGGCCTTCACCGGGGCATGAGCCTGGCCGATGCGCGCGCCTTTTGCCCCAATCTGGTCAGCCGCCCGGCGCGGCCCGAACACGATGCCCGCTTTCTGGCCGCACTACGGCGCTGGGCCATGCGCTATTGCCCCTGGGTAGGCCTTGAGGGTGCGGACGGGCTGGTGCTGGATGTCACCGGTGCGGCCCATCTTTGGGGGGGCGAGGGGACGATGCTGGCCGACATGCGCGCCCGCGCAGCCCGTGCGGGGCTGACGCTGCGGCTGGGGCTGGGCGGCACGCGCGGCGCGGCCTGGGCACGGGCGCATTATGGCGAGGGAGAAGAGCCGCTGGAGGCGCTGCCGGTCGCCGCACTACGGCTGGACGAGGCAATCTGCACCCCCTTGCAACGTCTGGGCCTGCGGACCATTGGCGATCTGTCGAATACCGCCCGCGCGCCGCTCGTGCGTCGCTTCGGCCCCGAGGTGCTGTTGCGGCTGGATCAGGCGCTTGGTGCGGTGCCCGAGGCTGTCTCGCCCCGGTCCGACCCGCCTCATTACGGTGTGCGCCAGACCTTCCCCGAGCCCATCGGCCTTGTCGCCGATGTCATGGCCGCCACCGCACGCCTGCTCGAGGCGCTATGCCACAAGCTGCGCCAGCACGAGGCGGGCGCGCGGCGGCTGATGCTGACCCTGCGCCGGGTGGATCAGGGCAGCCAGCAGGTCGAGTTGCGGTTGGCGGCGGCGATGCGTGATCCGGCCCGTATCCTGCCGCTTTTCGAGCGCGGCGTGGCCGAAGTGGATGCAGGCTTCGGCATCGATCAGATCCGGCTCGAAGCCATCGTGGTCGAACGTCTGCCCGCCCGGCAGCACGGGTTTGCCCCGGCGCGCCACGGGGCCGAGCAGCTGAACGACCTGATCACCCGCATCGGTACCCGCATCGGGCTTGAAAATGTGCTGCGGTTCCTGCCTGCCGACAGCCATATCCCCGAACGCAGCTTCATCATCGCGTCGGCGGCCTATAGCGCGGCCGAAAGCGGCTGGTCCTGCCCGCGCCCGCGGCCGTTGCGGCTGTTTCCCCCCGAACCCGTCGCGGGCACTGGCTCGCGCCCGCCCATGCGTTTCCGCTGGCGGCGCATGGCGCTTGAGACGGCGCGTGCCACAGGGCCTGAACGGATCGCCCCGGAATGGTGGCTCAATGACGAGAACTGGCGCGTGGGGCTGCGTGACTATTGGCGGGTCGACACAAGGCAGGGCCGCCGGCTGTGGCTGTTTCATACGCCGCAAAACCCCGGCTGGTTCGTGCAGGGGGAGTTTGCATGAGCTACGCCGAGCTTTGCACGACCTCGAATTTCACCTTTCTGACCGGGGCCTCGCACCCCGAGGAGCTGGTGCTGCGCGCGGCCGAACTGGGGCTTTCGGCCGTCGCCATCACCGACCGCAACAGCCTGGCCGGGGTGGTGCGCGCCTGGTCAGCGCTCAAGACCCTGCGCGAGGAAAGCGAAACGGCGCTGCGGGTGCGTTCGGGCACGCGGGTGGATGCCTCATCCCGGCAGGAGATCGCGGCGTGTGAGCTGCCGTCACCACCGCCGGGCGTGCTGCCGCGCCTGATCGTGGGGGCGCGGCTGGTGATGCGTGACTGCCCGGTCGAATGGCTGGCCCTGCCCACCGACCGCGCCGCCTATCACCGGCTGGCCCGGCTGCTGAGCCTGGGCAAGGGCCGCGCGCGCAAGGGGGAATGCCACCTCGATCTGGGCGATCTGGAAACCGGCTGCCAGGGTATGATCCTGATTGCCCTGCCGCCCGCTGACCTTTCCGCCGAAGCCCCGCTGCGCGCCCTTCGGCGGCGCTGGCCGGGGCATGTGTTTCTGGGCGCTGCGCCGCGTTATGATGGCTCCGATCAGGCCTGGCTCGACGCCTGCGCCAATCTTGCGCTGCGCTGTGGCACACCGATGGTGGCGGTGGGCGATGTGCTGATGCACCGCGCTGCCCGCCGCCCGCTGGCCGATGTGCTGACCTGCCTGCGCGAGGGGATCACCATCGACATGATCGGCACCCGCGCCCTGCCCAATGCCGAGCGCAGGCTGAAAGGTGCGGCCGATATGGCGCGCCTCTATCATCGTCACCCCGCCGCGCTGCGCCGCACGCTGGAGATCGCCGCGCGGTGCAGTTTCGATCTGGGGGAACTCAGTTACGAATATCCGGACGAAGTTGCGAATGGCGAGGTTCCGCAAGCGCGGCTTGAGCGGCTGACGCGCGCAGGGCTGTCCCGGCG
Source organism: Alkalilacustris brevis (assembly GCF_003350345.1). Taxonomy (GTDB): domain Bacteria; phylum Pseudomonadota; class Alphaproteobacteria; order Rhodobacterales; family Rhodobacteraceae; genus Alkalilacustris; species Alkalilacustris brevis. The sequence continues at coordinate 5,257 of NZ_QNVJ01000015.1, read as the reverse complement.
CTGCCCCGGTGGCATTCCCGCGCGCTATCATGCGCTGGCCGACAAGGAACTGGGCCTTGTGGGGGAACTGGGCTATGCTGCCTATTTCCTGACCGTGCATGACATCGTGGCCGAGGCCCGGGGCCGCGGCATCCTGTGCCAGGGACGCGGCTCGGCGGCCAATTCGATCATCTGCTGGGCGCTGGGCATCACGGATGTCAGCCCCGACACGATCGGCATGGTGTTCGAGCGTTTCATCTCGCGCCACCGTGGCGAGCCGCCCGATATCGACGTGGATTTCGAGCACGAGCGGCGCGAGGAAATCATCCAGTGGATCTATGAACGCTATGGCCGCCACCGCGCCGGGCTGTGCGCCACCGTCATCCATTTCCGGTCACGCGCAGCTATCCGCGAAGTGGGCAAGGTCATGGGGCTGAGCGCCGATGTCACCGCCAGCCTGGCGGGCCAGATATGGGGCATGTCGGGCAAGGGGCCCGACCCCGCGCGCATTGCCGAGCTGGGCCTTGATACGCGCGACCGGCGGCTTGCCCAGACCATCCGCCTGATTGGCGAGATCACCGGCTTTCCCCGCCACCTGAGCCAGCATGTCGGCGGCTTTGTCATCACCCGCGATCGGCTTGATGAGCTGTGTCCGATCGAGAACGCGGCGATGGAGGGGCGCACTGTCATCGAATGGGACAAGGACGACATCGACGCGCTGGGTATCCTCAAGGTCGATGTGCTGAGCCTTGGCATGCTGACCTGCCTGCGCAAGGCGTTCGATCTGTTGGAGGCGCATGGGCAACCCCGCCTGACGCTGGCCGACGTGCCGCAGGAGGACGCCGCGACCTATGACATGCTGTGCCGCGCCGATGCGGTGGGGGTGTTTCAGGTGGAAAGCCGCGCGCAGATGAATTTCCTGCCCCGGATGCGGCCGCGCACCTTCTATGACCTGGTGATCGAGGTGGCCATTATCCGCCCCGGCCCGATCCAGGGCGGCATGGTCAAACCCTATATCCGCCGCCGGCAGGGGCTTGAGGCACCCGAGCCCTTTGGCCCCGAACTTGCGGAGGTCACGCGCAAGACGCTGGGCGTGCCGCTGTTTCAGGAACAGGCCATGCGCATCGCCGTGGTTGGCGCGGGCTACACGGCGGAAGAGGCCGACAAGCTGCGCCGCTCGCTGGCGTCGTTCCGGCGCATGGGCACGATTGGCGCGCATCGTGACCGTTTCATCGGCGGAATGCAGGCCAGGGGCTATGACCGCGCGGTCGCGGAGGCCTGTTTCGCACAGATCGAAGGATTCGCAGATTACGGCTTTCCCGAAAGCCACGCGGCGGCCTTTGCCATGCTGACCTATGTGTCGTCCTGGCTGAAATGCCATCACCCGGCAGTGTTCGCCTGCGCGCTGCTCAACAGCCAGCCGATGGGGTTCTATGCCCCGGCGCAGATCGTGCGGGACGTGCGCGAGCACGGCGTCGAGGTCCGGCCAATCTGCGTCAATCACAGCGACTGGGACAACACGCTGGAACGCCGCGCTGACGGCGCGCTGGCCCTGCGGTTGGGGTTTCGCCAGATCAAGGGCTTTCGCGAAGAAGACGCAGGCTGGATCGTGGCGGCGCGCGGCAATGGCTATCCCGACCCCGAAAGCCTCTGGCTGCGCGCGGGGCTGTCGCCATCGGTGCTGGAGCGCCTGGCCGAGGCCGACGCCTTTGCCGGGCAGGGGCTGACGCGGCGCGATGCGCTTTGGGCGGTGCGCGCCATTCGCGCGCCTAGCCCCCTGCCGCTCTTTGCCGATCCGCTCGATGGTGAAGGGGGGCGCGAGCCCGAAGTCACCCTGCCGTCGATGCATCTGGGCGAAGAGGTGGTCGAGGATTACCTCGCCCTGCGGCTGAGCCTGCGCGCCCATCCGATGGAACTCTTGCGCCCCGCCATCCCCGGCCTGACCGCCCATGACCAACTCGCCAGCGTGGCGCCGGGGCGGCTGAGTGTCTGCGGGCTGGTCATCACCCGCCAGCGGCCCGGCACGGCCTCGGGGGTGATATTCCTGACGCTGGAGGATGAAACCGGGGTGTCGAACATCGTGGTCTGGCCCAAGGTTTACACGCGTTTCCGCCGCATCGTCATGGGCGGGCGGCTCTTGCGCGTGACCGGGCGGATCGAACGCGAAGGCATCGTCGTGCATCTGATCGCCGAGCAGATCGAAGACCTGTCGCACCGCTTGTCGGAACTGGGGCACCCGCTGGACGAGGCCGTGGGCCTGACCCATCCGGTCACGGATGACGCACCCCGCCCGCCACGCTATCCGCCCCGCGCCCGCCACCCCCGCGAACAGGCCAAACGGCTGTTTCCCAGCCGGGATTTCCACTGAGGGGCGGTCAGAAGTTCCATCTCCGCGACCTTGGGGCAGGTGTTCATGATGCCCCGGCCTCCCCATCGGCGCACCGCTTCTTCCGGTTCGACGCCTGTCAGCACATGCCAATGGCCTGTGGCTGATGGCGGCCGACGCCCGGGGCGATACGATCGACCAGCAGATCTATTATTCGGTCGGCGGCGGCTTTGTTGTCACCGAGGAGGAGCTGGCCGCGCAGCAGGGTGGCTCGGGCCGGGCCGCGCCGTGCCGCCGACCTAAACAAGGGACTAGGCCGGATCTCGCAGGTGATGTCGGATTGCATTGAGCGCGGTCCCGAGGCCGAGAGGACACCTCCCGGCGGCCTGAATGTGCCGTGCCGTCGCGATCCGCGGAAATGGCGTGCCTTTCATGCCGCTTTACAACTGCATCGAGGCGATGCGCCAGACCGGCGCGCCGGGATGGACACGGTCAACCCCCGCCCATAAGGTGGCGCGCATGGCCACAGATCGTCCCACTCTCGGCATCCTGCTGATGCTTGGCTTTTGCGTGCTCGCGCCCCTGGGCGACGGGCTGGCGAAGCTTGCGACGCAAACCATGCCGGTGGTGCAGATCGTTGCCGCGCGCTTCATCGCGCAGGCAGTGATCCTGATACCGCTGGCACTGCTGGCTGGCCGCGACCTGCGGATGTCGGCCGGGGTGCTGTGGATTACCCTCGTGCGCACGCTACTGCATGTTTCGGCGCTGGCGGCGCTGTTCGTCGCGCTGATCTACATGCCGCTGGCCGAGACGCTGGCGATCGTTTTTGTCCAGCCCTTCCTGATGATCCTGCTGGCGCGCGGGGTAATGGGCGAAGAGGTCGGCGCGCGGCGACTTGCAGCCTGTGGCGTGGGGTTTGTCGGAACGCTGCTGGTCATCCAGCCCGCCTTTGCACAGGCCGGGCCGATCGCGTTGTTGCCGCTTTACGTGGCGGTGGCTTTCACGGCCTTCATCATGCTCACGCGGCGGATCGCCCGCGCGGGCGATCCGCTGGTATTGCAGGCCATGAGCGGGGCGATGGCGTTGCCGATGGTGCTGCCGGTGCTGGTGCTGGGCATGGCGCTGGATCTGCCTGCGATTGCCCCGGTGGCGCCGGGCTGGTCGGGCTGGTGGCTGCTGTTGCTGATCGGGGGCGTCGGCACGCTGGCGCATCTGCTGATGACCTGGGCGTTGCGTTTCGCGCCCTCGGCGACGCTGGCGCCGATCCAGTACATGGAGTTGCCCTTCACCGTGCTGATCGGCTGGCTGATGTTTCGCGACTTCCCGGACCGGCTGGCGCTTGCCGGGATCGTGGTGATCATCGGCTCGGGGCTTTACATCGTGTTCCGCGAGCGCCGGCTCAGCCTGACGCCGCGCGCAGTGCCGCAAGCGCGTCTTCCAGTGCCGCCGCGGGCAGAAGGACAAGCATCGCCTCCGCCGAAAGGCTGAGCTGTACCGCGCCGGAGTCGTCCACCATGTTCGAGATGCCGACCATCCCGCCGGGGGCAAAGCGCACCCCGTCAAGCGGCCAGCGCAACCCCTGGCTATGGCCATGCACCTCGCCCATGGGAAACAGCGACAGCCGCGTGCCCGGGGCAAGCCGCAGGGCCAGTTCGCGCGGCGCAACGAAGCACAGGTCATGCACGCCAAGGGCCACGCAGCGCCGTGCGCCATGGCGCACCAGAACGTTGAACATGCCCAGTGTATGATCCAGCCGGTTGCCGGTGAAGCCCACCGCCAGCACGAAGGGCGCCGCGATCGAACGCAGCGCCTTGTCGAAATCGGTGGTGTCCTGCTCGGTGATGCGGTGCAGCCGGCCCGGACCCAGCCGCGCCCAGGCCGCCGGGCTGAGCGAATCGAGATCGCCGATCACGCATTCGGGTTCATGGCCCATGGCCAGCAGGTGATCGGCCCCGCCATCGGCCGCAACCAGCCGCGGCGCGAGGGACAGCGCGGCCTCAAGCGTCTCGCGCCGGATATCGCCCGCTCCGGCAAGTGTGACACCACAGTTTGAGTTGACGAGGATTTGCGACATCGCAAGACTATGCCCAATTGTGGCGGCGCAAGGCAATGGCAGCCACATTCAGTCCTTCAAATCACCCATTTCTGATCATGGAAAGGTTCCCTGGGGGTGCAAGGGTGAAAAGAATTGGATTTGGCAGAAAGCGAGCGTCCGATGGTCGGTCCTAGCAAGATACTTACAGTTTCCTACGGGACATTCTCCTGTACCCTCGAAGGGTTTGATGAACCCTTCTCGACGATGAAGGCGATTGCCGAGTATTTCCGCGACCTCGCCGCCGATGACCGCTATTTCGGTGCCGAGCCGCCAACCCCCGATGCCGAAATGCTACACCGCATCGCCGAGCGCGAGATTCAGCGCCGGGTCGAATCACGGGTGCAGGGCAACGGGATCGTGCTTCGTCCCCGCGATGCCGATACCGAATCGGGCGCCGCCCAGGCTGCCTGGTCGGCCGCGCCGCTGGTGACGGCTGCAGCCATGCGCGCAGATGTGCCCGGAGCCCCGGCACCGGGAACCGGCACGCCCGCACCAAAGGCAGCACCAGACGAGCCTGAAGCGCCCGCTGCCGAAACCGGCGGGCAGCCCCAGCCCCTGGCAAGCGCATATCAGGTTACAAGCGCGTATCAGGCCGCGGCTGAAACGGCCGCGCCGGAGGGCTCTTTTGAAGCGGCCGGACCCGCGCAGGAACCCGAGGCACCCGGCCAGCCCGAGGCTGTGGAACACGCCGAAGAGGCACCTGCCGCCGCCGCTGCGCCGGCCGACGACTGGGCCGGAAATGCCGCCGCGGACGACGAAATGCTTGACAGCGCCGCATATGGGCCGGAGTTCCTCGAAGCCGAAGCCGAAGCCGAAGCCGAAGCCGAAGCCGAAGCCGAAGCCGAAGCCGAAGCCGA
>NZ_QNVJ01000102.1 GCF_003350345.1 Alkalilacustris brevis | reverse complement strand
GCGGTGCCGATGGCGAGCATGGTCTCGGCATCGATCGCGTGGAAACTGCCGTCCGCCGCTTTCCAGCGGGTGCTGAAACCCGCGTCGCGCCCGGCCGCGACCACGGCTGCGGTGATCATCTGCTGCGAGACCCGGTCGGTGGCAATGGCGATGGGGCCGAGCCGGATCCCGGCGGTCTCGACCGCATAGCGTTGCGCGGCGAGAGCGGCGCGCTGACGCGCCTTCATCGCCTCGAGCGCGAGCGGTGGCGGTGCGGGCGCATGGAATGTGCCGCTGACGGGATCATGGAGGTTGCCGGGAACAGCGGTGTTGCTGGCCACCAGAAGCTTGCCCGGCAGGGCAAAGCCGGGGTCGGCCAGGACGACATTCTCCACCAGCCCCGTATCGGGGTCGATCACGGCCATCTTCATCCGATCACCCTCACGATCACGAACCCGTCGCCGCCGGTGGTCTCCGACCCGATCCCGGCGCCGGCCCCGCCCGCGGGAAACCCCCCGTTCTGCCCGGCCGCGCCGCCATTGCCGGCAAGGAGGCTTTCGCCGCCCAAGCCGTGGCTGCTGCCGTTGCGACCGCCCCCGCCGCCCCCGCCAAGGACAGCGCGTCCGCCGCGATGGTTGCCGGCCCCGGCGCCACCACCCCCGCCCCAGAGCGTGCCGGCATCTCCGCCGGGCGCGTTGGTGACACCGTCGCCGCCGCCGACCGCGCCGCCGGCGGCCAGATTGGCGCTGCCCTGGTTGCCGCCGCGCCCGGGTTCCAGCTCGCCCCCGCCGCCGCCGCCGGTGCGATCTCCCGCATCGCTGTCATTGCGCCCCCAGCCGCCGCCATGGGCGGTCACATGATCGCCGAAGGCCGAATTGCCCCCGAAGGCACCGAACCCGGTACCACCGGCCCCGACGATCACATCGACCGTGTCCGGAAGATCGGCCGCGCGCATGACCCGGCGATTGTATCCGCCACCGCCCCCGCCTCTGGATCGGTTGTTCCAGGAGGATTGCGAGCCACCGCCGCCGGCCCAGAGCTCGGCGATGACCAGGGCCGCTTCGGAGAGCCCGGCAGGCTTGATCCAGACGCCGCTGGTGAGGAACTCCTGATGATCGAGGTCGGCGCCGCTCCCGAGCGCGGCCAGCAGCGCGCCATTGACCAGCCCATAGGTGCCGCTCCCGGGATCGGTGACCTGGGCCGGGGCAAGCTCGGGCGGGGTGCCGGAGAGATCGGCATAGGCACCGGAGGTGGCGACAGGGGCCAGCCCGGTGATGGTGCTGGCTGGCTGGGTGCCGCCATGGGTGGCGCGATCGCGCAGCGCGGCGGCCGGAAGATTGTCGACCTGATCAAGCCCGACATCCTCGCGGGAGAGTTCCACGGCCCCGGTTCGGCCCGCGACCGAGGTGACGGCATTGTCGCGCGCCGTGAGATCGGCGGCGGTGAGGCCGGCAAGGACCACGCCGCTGCCGGCAAGCGCGATCGGCGCGCCGGCATTGCTGCTCTCGGTGACATTGCGGGTGAGGCTCGGGCCCGCGGCATCGTATGTGCCGGTGCCGATCTCCCAGGCGGGGCCTTCCTCGAGCACGTAGCGCAAGGTCTCCCCTTGCGCGACACCGGCGCTCGCAAAGCTCTGGAAGCCCTCGAGCGCCAGGCCCAGCGTGAGCGGGCCGGTGCCGATGGTAGGGGTGGTAATCTTCGCGCGATTGACGAGCCGGGGCATGGTCTCAGGCGCCCCCGGCGGTGAGGGTGAAGATGGTGACGGTCACGGCCTGGTTCTGGGCGATATTGGGGTTGTCGAGCTCCATGTCGCCGCCGGCGCCGGTGATGGTGATGGTGCCCTGCAGATGGGTGAGCGTGCCGGTGGTGTCCTTCATGCGGAAATGCCCGGCATTGGTGCCGCCGGCGGCGGCCGCGGTGCCGGTGCCGCTCCAGAGCCCCTTGAGGGTCTTCTCCCCGGCGGCGGCATCCTCGAGCCAGTCTTCGGGCAGGTCGATCTCGACCAGCAGATCGCCGGCGTCCGTGGCATTGGTATCGGCGGGCCGCGCGCCCGAGCGGATCTGCAGCTTCGGGCTCAAGCCGATGGCGGCCTC
>NZ_QNVJ01000095.1 GCF_003350345.1 Alkalilacustris brevis | reverse complement strand
GGGGGGGGGGCAGCGGCTGGCCTGCATACCGCCTCCCTGCGCGAGAGGAACAGGCACGAAAGGCGCACCGCATTGATAAAAAGCCATAAATGTCGCAGCCGGTGTTCGCGACATGCTGCCCGGACCGATCCGCGCTCGTGTGGCAATGGGCCGAAAGCGTGCTTGATCCGGGCGCGCAGCGCCCGTAAATGTGGCAAGATCATGGCACAGTTCGAAAAATTTTATGGTGCCCGTGCAGAGAGACCGTTTACCCTGCCAGGGCAAACTGGATGCTGCCACGTCACCGCTATCGGGCCTGCCAGCCTGCGCGGGATTGGAAGGGAAGTATTTTGACCGGGGGGAACATGCTGCCGCGCCAAGGGCAACACGCGCAAGCGCATTGCGCTGCTTCGGTCACGGCAAACAGGGGGCCGGCCGGGCAGCTGACCCTGATGCTCGGGCTGGCGCTTCTTCTGGCGATGGCCAGCCCGCTTGCGGCGGGCACTGTCTGTCATACCGGCTTCACCGGCACCACGGTCTGCGCCGATGGCAGCATCAGCCGCACCACGTTGCACGGCACGACCATCGACAATGCCGGCAATGTCAGGCGCACGACACTGATGGGCGTGACCCTGTCAAGCGACGGCACCGCCATCCGCACACATGCTGGCGCCGCGGCCGGCCTGCCCGATGCCGACGGTCGGTTGTGGAACAGTGATCCTTTCCCCGCCTCCGCCGGCCCTATCGGTGGCGTGGGTTGCGATACCGGGCGGCTGGCGCATCACCTCTGCAACTGACATGGCAGCCCTTGCACAGCCGCGCGCCACGCCCCATCTGATCATTCCGGATTGACAGACAGGCAAGGCACAGGTTTCGACGCGATGACAAAAGGTTACGTCCGCACGGCAATGCTGATGGCCGCGCTGACCGCGCTGCTGATGGGCGTGGGGGCCTTGATTGGTGGCAGCACCGGAGTCGTTCTTGCGCTGGTTTTCGCGGGCGGCATGAATGCCTTTGCCTGGTGGAACTCGGACAAGATGGTCCTGCGGATGCACAACGCCCGCCCCGCCGACACGCGCGACGGCCTGGAACTGCAACGCATGGTGGCCGATCTGGCCCGCCGCGCCGACATGCCAGTGCCTGCTGTCTTTATCATCGAGACGGAGCAGCCCAACGCCTTCGCCACGGGCCGAAACCCGGAAAATGCCGCCGTCGCAGCCACGACCGGCCTGTTGCGGCGGCTGAGCCGCGAGGAAGTTGCCGGCGTCATGGCACATGAGCTTGCCCATATCCGCAATTACGACACGCTGATCATGACGATCACCGCAACCTTTGCCGGCGCGATTTCAATGCTGGCCAATTTCGCGCTGTTCTTCGGCGGGCGACGCGACAACCCGCTGGGGATCATCGGGCTACTTGCCATGATGATTCTGGCTCCGCTGGCGGCGGCACTGGTGCAGATGGCCATCAGCCGCAGCCGCGAATACGAGGCCGACCGCATCGGCGCCGAGATCTGCGGCAACCCGCACTGGCTGGCCGACGCGCTCGAGCGGATCCAGGCCTTCGCCGCACGGATCGACAACAATGTCGCCGAACGCAACCCGGCCACGGCGCATATGTTCATCATCAACCCGCTACACGCGCATCGCCACGACGCGCTTTTCTCGACCCACCCCGCCACCGAGAACCGCGTGGCCGCCCTCCGGGCGATGGCGGGCCAGGCGCGCCCTGACCCCCGCGCGCAGCGCCGCACTTCGGGCGGCCCCTGGGGCTGAACCGCTGCGGCAACCGACGCTCCGGGCAGCTACCTTGCGGTGCAGCAGCGACGCCTCGGCCGGGGTTACGCAGCCTGGTGCGGTTGGAGCCATCTCCAATTCGCCATGCTTTGCATGAGGATCGCGCGTTTTGCGGCTGATTCCACACGTTTTCGTGATGTAAGGTGTTGCCAAATTGACGATGCCGGCGCAAACTGCCCCTGATCGCGTGCGAGACCCGTTGCATTTGAGTTTTCAAGATGCTTTCAGGTTTCTCACGAGGTACAGTCTTGGGTGCCCGCGCCGTCCTCACTAAATCATGGCGTGGGCAGATTCTGGAGGTTGATATGAAGAAGATCGCTCTTGCCGCCGTGCTTTCGGCCGCTGCTTCCACCGCTTTCGCCGGTGGCCACGGCAGCAAATATGCTGAACCGGTTATCGAGCCGGAAATCATCGTTGAAGAAACCCGCAAATCGTCGGCCGGCATCGTCGTGCCGATCATGCTGCTGGTTCTGATTGCCGCTGCGGTGGCTGCGAACTGATTTTCGGAATGTTCCGAAATCTGGGAAGGCGGTGGAATTTCCACCGCCTTTTTTCTTGCGTATCGGTCATATCGGGCGGGCACACAGGACATCCCGCACGGCACCGGGCGGAATGAATGCCCGGCACGCCCCGGCACGGGGGGTTGCGGCGCAGCTTTCATCGGCCTAAATGGGCGCAGGGCAATTTGGGCATGTGTGATGGAAAATGTCGTTCTGATCGTTCACCTTCTGCTGGCGCTGGGCATCATCGGTGTGGTGCTTCTGCAGCGCTCTGAAGGCGGTGGCCTGGGCATGGGCGGAGGCGGCGGCGGTGCCGCAGGCGCCAGCCGGCCGGCACTTTCGCCGCTGGGCAAGGTGACCTGGGCGCTGGCCATTGCCTTCATCGCGACATCGCTCACGCTGACGATTCTGGCTGCACAGCGTTCGGCAAGCACCTCGGTGCTTGACCGGCTGACGACACCGCCGCCGGCATCAGATACCGCACCCGCGGCCCCGCCTGCGGCTGACGACCTGCTGCCGCCGCCGGCTGACGACGCACCGCTTACACCGCCGCGCGCCGACTGAGGCGCTAGCTACCACGCCTTGAGGGCCAAGTAGAAACCGCAACAGTATATTGGGGCGGGCGGTTGCAGCCTGCGCGGGAATAGAGTATTTCTCCAATCCCGTGATGCAGGCTTTCGGAGCACTGCCCGAACCACGCCATAGCACGGGGGACGCCGCCGAATGGCACGTTATGTTTTCATTACCGGGGGGGTCGTCTCCAGCCTTGGCAAGGGGCTTGCCTCGGCCGCGCTGGGGGCACTTCTGCAGGCACGCGGCTTTTCGGTGCGGTTGCGCAAGCTCGATCCCTACCTGAATGTTGATCCCGGCACGATGTCACCCTTTGAGCATGGCGAGGTCTTCGTCACCGACGATGGCGCCGAAACCGACCTCGACCTCGGCCATTACGAACGTTTCACCGGGGTGTCGGCCCGCGCCACCGATTCGGTGTCCTCGGGGCGGATCTACTCCAACGTGCTCGAGAAAGAACGCCGCGGCGACTACCTGGGCAAGACCATCCAGGTGATCCCTCACGTCACCAACGAGATCAAGGATTTCCTGGCCGTCGGCGCCGAAGAGGTCGATTTCATGCTGTGCGAGATCGGCGGCACCGTGGGCGATATCGAGGGGCTGCCCTTTTTCGAGGCGATCCGCCAGTTCGCCCATGAGCGCCCGCGCGGCCAGTGCATCTTCATGCACCTGACGCTGCTGCCATATCTTGCGGCCAGCGGCGAGTTGAAGACCAAGCCCACGCAGCATTCGGTCAAGGAACTGCGCGCCATCGGCATCGCGCCCGATGTGCTGGTCTGCCGATCGGAGCAGCCGATCCCCGAGAAGGAGCGGCAGAAGATCGCGCTGTTCTGCAATGTGCGGCCCGATGCCGTGATCCCGGCCTATGACCTGAAATCGATCTACGAGGCGCCGCTGGCCTATCACCGTGCAGGGCTGGACCAGGCCGTGCTGGACGCTTTCGCCATCTCGCCCGCGCCGCGCCCTGACCTGTCACGCTGGGAAGACGTGATGGACCGGCTCGACCATGCCGAGGGCGAAGTGCGCGTGGCCATCGTGGGCAAATACACCCAGCTTGAGGATGCCTACAAATCGATCAAGGAGGCCCTGACCCACGGCGGCATGGCCAACCGCGTGCGGGTCCGCGCCGAATGGATCGATTCCGAGATTTTTGAGACCGAAGACCCGGCCCCGCATCTGGAGAGTTTTCACGCCATCCTCGTGCCCGGCGGATTCGGCGAGCGCGGCACCGAAGGCAAGATCAAGGCCGCGCAATTCGCCCGCGAAAAGAAGATTCCCTATCTGGGTATCTGCCTGGGGATGCAAATGGCGGTGATCGAGGCCGCGCGCAATATGGCCGGGCTGAGCGATGCAGGCAGCGAGGAGTTCGACCACGAGGCCGGCGCGCGGCGTTTTACGCCGATTGTCTATCACCTCAAGGAGTGGGTGCAGGGCACCCATACCTTGCGGCGCAGCACTGATGACGACAAGGGCGGCACCATGCGGCTGGGTGCCTATGCGGCCATTCTCGCCGAAGGGTCGCGCGTGGCCGGGATCTATGGCGGCACCCAGATCGAGGAACGCCACCGCCACCGTTATGAGGTGGATATCAAGTACCGGGAAAAGCTCGAGGAATCCGGGCTGAAATTTTCAGGCATGTCGCCCGACGGCCGGTTGCCGGAAATCGTCGAGTACCAGAACCACCCCTGGTTCATCGGTGTCCAGTTCCACCCCGAGCTGAAATCGAAACCCTTCGCGCCGCATCCGCTCTTTGCCGATTTCGTGCGCGCCGCGGTCGAGGTCTCGCGCCTGGTCTGAAGCGCGCGGCAACTTCTTCTTGGCAAAAATATCCTCCCTGACAGGCCCGGCCTGTCAGGGCCGAACGGTCGGGGTTTGAGGGCCGCGGCCCCGGCAGGCCCGCAGGTGGCAAGGTTCCGCGCGCGCACCGCGCAACACACGGCAAAGCGCATTGTGGGCCGCGGCGCAACATGCGAGACTGCACCCATGCGTTTCATTGCGAGTTGCGAATTGGGTCAGCGGGGGCGGTTTCAGAAAGGCCGGAGGTGGCTGCAGGGCTTCGGAGTTGCGGCGCTTCTGGCGGCGGCCATGCCAGTCTGGGCAATCGACGCGATACGTTTCTCCGCACCGGGCGCGGATGAGGCGCTTGTCGAGGCCCTGCGCGGTGCCTCGCCGCTGCTTCAGGCCCGGCGCGAAGGCGTCAACGACCCGCAGGAACTCTTTGCCATTGCCAACTCGGAATACGGGCGGCAGGTCGGCGCGCTTTATGCCGCAGGCCATTATTCGGGTGTGGTCGAGGTGCGCATCGACGGGCGCGAAGCCGCGGCCTTTTCACCGCTGGAACTGCCGCAGGACATCCGCGAAATCAGCATCACCGTGCATCCCGGCCCCGCCTTCACCTTCGCGCGGGCCGAAGTCGTGCCGATGGCACCCGGCACGGATCTGCCCGAGGAGTTCGCACCGGGGCGCACCGCGCGCAGCCCGATCATCCGCGATACCGCGCAGGCCGTGGTCGACGGCTGGCGCGCGCAAGGTCATGCCAAGGCCACCGAAGCGGAAAGCCGGATCACTGCCGATCATCGCGATGCCACGCTCGATGCGCTCCTGCGCTTCACCCCCGGCCCGCAACTGCGATTCGGCCGCCTCATCGTCGAAGGCAACGAGCGCACGCGCGCCGAACGGGTCCGCCAGATCGCCGGCCTGCCCGAGGGCGAGGTATTCAACCCCGAGGCCATAGAGCGCGCCGCGCGCCGGCTGCGGCGCACCGGCACTTTCGGATCGGTCGCCATGTCCGAATCCGATGATATCGGCGCGGACGACACGCTCGACATCACCGCCACCCTGATCGAGGCGCCGCTCAGGCGGATCGGCTTTGGTGCCGAGCTTGACACGGTCGAGGGGGTGCGGCTGAGCGCCTTCTGGCTGCACCGCAACCTGCTGGGCGGGGCCGAGCGGCTGCGCCTTGACGGCGAGATCGGACGCATCGGTGCCAGCAGTGGCGGGCGCGACTATCGCTTTGCCGCACGGTTCAGCCGCCCGGCGACCTTCACGCCGGAGACCACGCTCAGTTTCGGGGGCGAGTTGCGCACCGTCGATGTCGATGATTACGATTCCATCCTGGGCACCGTCGATGTGGGCGTGACGCATTTCTTTTCCGACCGCCTGACCGGCGAGGCCGGCATCGCGTACTTGCGCGAACGCACCGAAGATGCCGCAGGGCGCAGAACCCGCAGCACACTGGCGCTGCCGATCGGCGTGAACTGGGATCGCCGCGACAGCGACACAAACGCCACCTCGGGCACCTATATCGATGCACGGGCAACACCGTTCCTTGGCCTCACCGGCGCAGATTCGGGGGCGCAGTTCCGTCTTGACGGGCGTGCCTATTACGGGGTCGGCGCGGGACGCGGCTTCGTGTTGGCCGGGCGGGTGCAGCTTGGATCTGTAGTCGGGGCCAGCATCGAAGGGACACCGCGCGATTACCTGTTCTACTCGGGCGGAGGCGGCACCGTGCGCGGCCAGCCTTACCGCTCTCTGGGGGTGAATGTGGGCGGCGTCGGCTCGGGCGGGCGCAGCTTTGCCGCACTCTCGGCCGAGGTGCGCGCGCGCGTGACCGAGAATATCGGCGTTGTCGGCTTCGCCGATGCCGGGCTCGTGGGCGATGGCAGCTTTGGTGGCAACGCCGGCTGGCACGCCGGCGCCGGGCTTGGCGTGCGCTATGCCACCGGCATCGGTCCGATCCGGCTGGATGTCGGTTTTCCGGTGCGCGGCGATACCGGCGACGGGGCGCAACTCTATATCGGGATCGGGCAGGCCTTCTGATGCTGGAACGGATCATCGCCAGACTTGTCCTGATCGTGTCGCTGGCCCTGGTGCCGGCCCTGCCTGCGACAGCCAACGAGGAAGACGCAAGCTTCCTGACACGGACCTTGCAGGATTTCCTGTCGGATGCAGGGCGCGAGGTGCGCATCATCGGGTTCGAGGGCGCACTGTCGTCGCGCGCCACCATCCGTGAGATGACCATCGCCGACGAGGACGGTGTGTGGCTTACCCTGCGCGGCGCGGTGCTTGACTGGAATCGCGCCGCGCTGTTGCGCCGGCAGGTCGAGGTCAACGAGCTTGCCGCCGAGGAAATCATCCTGGAGCGGATGCCCGGCTGGGGCGCCAGCCAAGGCCCCAGCCCCGAAGCCACGCCTTTTGCCCTGCCCGAGCTGCCGGTTTCGCTGCGGGTCGGGCAGGTATCGGCCGGGCGCGTCGTTCTGGGCGAGGCGCTTTTCGGTGCAGAGGCGGTCGTCACCCTTGACGGTGGCGCGCAGCTTGCCGGTGGCGAGGGTAGCGCAAATATCGCGATCGAGCGTGTCGATGGCGAGATGGGCGCACTCACGCTTGATGGGGCCTACAGCAACGCCACGCGCATCCTCTCGCTCGATCTGCATGTGCGCGAGGCCGAGGACGGAATCGCGGCCAATCTGCTCAACATCCCCGGCCGCCCCGATATCGCCCTGTCGATTGCCGGCGAAGGGCTGCTTGATGATTTCGTGGCGCAGATCGGGCTGGAAACCGACGGGCAGGAACGCCTGTCGGGCGAGGTGGCGCTGCTTTCCGAGGGCGATGACGACGCCGAAGACCCCGCCGCGCGCACCCAACGTTTCCGCGCCGCGCTTGGCGGTGATATCGCGCCGCTGTTTGCGCCCGAGTTTCGCGACTTCTTCGGCGAGGATATCCGCGTTGAGGCCGAAGGCGCACGCTTTCCCGACGGGCGGATGGAGCTGAGCACGCTTGACCTGCGCGCCAATGCGCTGAGGCTGATAGGGAATGTCGCAATCGGCGCCGATGGGCTGCCCGAACTGATCCAGCTGCATGGCGAAATAGCAGACCCCGAAAGCCGCCCCGTGCTGCTGCCCGCCGCGGGGCCGCGCACCCGGATCGACCGCGCACGGCTCGATCTGGATTTCGATGCCGCGCGCGGCGAAGACTGGCGCGGAGACATCTCGGTTGCCGGGTTTTCGCGGCCCGGCCTGGGCATTGGGCTGCTGCGGCTGACCGGCGAAGGGCAGATCACCGCCGCCAGTATGCCGGGCGCGGTGCCCGGGCTGGCGGCAGCCTTCGATTTCGCCGCTGAAGGCCTGGCCCCCGGCGACCCCGCCCTGGCCGAAGCGCTGGGCGAAAGGGTGCGCGGCAACGCCCGGCTGAACTGGGAACAGGGCGGAGCGCTCACGCTCGAACGGCTGGTTCTGTCGGGGCGCGATTACGGGCTGAGCGGTACTGCCCAATTGCGCGGGCTGGACATGGCGTTAGAGCTTGAGGCGCGGCTTTTGGCATTGCACCGTTTCTCGGCGCTGGCCGGGCGCGAGTTGGGCGGCGCGCTCTCGGGCCAGGTCGAGGGCGATGTGGAACTGTTTTCAGGGGCATTCGATCTGCGCGCGTCGGTCAACGGCCGCGATCTGCGCGCCGACCAGCCCGAGCTTGATCGCCTGCTGCAAGGGGCCAGCAGCATAGAGGCCGATCTGCGGCGCGACGCCGACGGCACCCATATCGACCGTTTTGCCCTGCGGGCGCAACAGCTCGAGGCCGATCTCGACGGGTTCATCGGCAGCCTGCACAGCCGGGTCAGCGGAACGGTCGACCTGGCCGATCTTTCGGTGCTGGGGGCAGGCTATGGCGGTGCGTTGGCCGCCGAAGGCCGCTTTGCCGATACCGACGGCGCGCAAAGCGTTCATTTCACCGCCGAGGGGCAGGATCTGACAGTCGGCATCGCGCAGCTTGACCGGCTGCTTCGCGGGGAAAGCACCCTTCGGCTGGATGCAACGCATCAAGGCGGCGATTTCGACATCGCGCATTTCGCGCTGTCGGCCAGCGCCCTTTCGGCCGAGGCACGCGGTCGGATCGCTGAAAAAGCAAGCGACCTGGTGGCCGAGTTCCGGTTCAGCGACCTCGCTGCGCTTGGCGCAGGCTATGGCGGCACGCTCGACGCGCAGGCACATTTGTTCGACGATGGCTCCGACCGGCGCCTTTCCCTCGAGGCTGAAGCCCGTGACCTGGCGCTGGGCCTGGGACCGGTGGATCGGCTCTGGCGCGGGCGCAGTCAGCTCAGCCTCGCGGGCTTTCAGCGCGGCGAGTTGTTCGAGCTTGACCGTTTCACGTTGGAAAATCCGCAATTGACCGCCTCGGCCAGCGCCGAGGTAGAGGGCGCGCGGCGGCTGATGGATCTGTCGGTCAGGCTGGCCGATCTGGGGCTGATCGTGCCGGAGTTGCGCGGCCCGGTCACATTTGGCGGACAGATCGTCGACGGGCCGGGCGATGGCTATGCACTTGACCTTTCCGGCACCGGGCCGGGCGGGATAGACGCGCGTGTCACCGGCAACATGGCGCGCGACCTGACGGCCGACCTGGCAATAACCGGCACTGCCAACCTGGCACTGTCCAACCCGTTTCACGAGCCGGTGAATGTGCAGGGGCTGGCGCAATACGACCTGCGGATTCAGGGCCGCCCCGGGCTTGATACCGTGTCGGGTACGGTCACGACCAGTGGCGCACGCGCCGTGGCGCCGCAGCAGGGCGTGACGCTTGAGGAAATTTCGGGCAGCGCGCAGCTTGGCGGCGGTTCCATGCAGGTCGATGCCGCAGCACAGGTGCAGGGCGGTGGCAGCTTGGGGATCAACGGCAGCATCGGGCTTCAGCCCGGTGTCCTGCCAGCCGACCTTTCCGTCACGCTGGACCGCGCCCGAATCAGCGACCGCCGCATCTTCGAGACCCGCGTCTCCGGCAATCTGGCGATCACCGGCGGGCTGCTGCGCAGCCAGGGCCGTATCGCGGGTGATCTGTTCCTTGACGGAACCGAGGTGCGCATACCCTCAAGCGGGCTGGGCGCAGGCGAGTACATCCCCAACCTTATCCACGTCAACGAAAGCGCGGCCAGCCTGGCCACCCGCCGCGCAGCGCGGGTCATCGCCAATGGGCGCCGTGCCGATGGGCGCGAGCCCAATGCCTTTACCCTGGATGTCGCCCTGTCCAGCCCCAACCGCGTGTTCGTGCGTGGCCGCGGGCTGGATGCCGAACTGGGCGGCACGCTGCGGCTGACTGGCACCACGCTGGATGTGGTGCCGTCGGGCGAGTTCACCCTGCTGCGCGGACGGCTCGATATTCTTGGCCGGCGCTTTACCCTCAGCGACGGGGTGGCACGCTTGCAGGGAAGGTTCGTGCCCTTCATCCGGCTGACGGCAACGACCACGACCGATGGCATCACCGCCAGCATCGTTTTCGCGGGTGAGGCCGACGCGATGCAGATCAGCTTCATCTCGTCGCCGGAACTGCCCGAGGAAGAAATCGTCGCGCGGCTGCTATTTGGGCGCGAACTGAGCCGCCTATCGCCCTTTCAGGCAGCACAGCTTGCCTCGGCGGTGGCCACGCTGGCCGGGCGGGGCGGTGAAGGGCTGGTGGGCAACCTGCGCGAGAGTTTCGGACTGGATGATCTGGACATCAGCACGGGCGATGACGGCACCGCAGCGCTCAGGGTGGGGCGTTATCTGACGGAGAACGTCTATACCGACGTGACTGTCGATGCCGAGGGCCGCAGCGAGGTGTCGCTGAACCTGGACCTTTCGCCTTCGGTTTCGGTTCGCGGCCGCACCGACAGCGAGGGTCGCAGCGGCGTCGGGGTCTTCTTCGAACGCGACTACTGAGCCCCGGCCACGCAATTATTTCCATGATTTCGGCTCGTGCTCCGGCAAAGCAAGACCGGCTTCGCCTCCTGCTGCCCTGTGCCATCCGCGGCGTGACGTCACGGCACGGGCCGCTTTTCGTCAAGGCGGTTGACAGGGCGCGCATTTTTAAGGGTGAATGGGCCATGCAGGAACGGGGCCCGATACCCCGTCCGTTTGCAAACAGGGAGAAGGTATCATGAAGAAACTGACATACGCCGTGGCAGCTGTTCTGGCGCTGGGAACAGGTGCGCAGGCGCAGGATCTGTCGATCGCGACAGGCGGCACCGGGGGCGTGTATTACCCCTACGGCGGCGGCCTGGCCGAGCTGATCACAAACTATGTCGATGGTGCCAGCGCCACCGCCGAGGTAACGGGCGCCTCGGTCGAGAACATGGCGCTGATCTCGCGCTTTGACAGCGATCTGGCGCTGGCGCTGGCCGACACGGTTTTTGCCGCCTACAATGGCACTGACCCGTTCGAAGGTCGTCAGATGAGCGAGCTGCGCGCACTGGCCTCAATCTATCCGAACGCCGTGCAGATCGTCACCATCGCCGGCAGCGGCATCGCAGGAATCGATGACCTGCGCGGCAAGCGCGTCTCGGTCGGGGCGCCCGGCTCGGGCACCGAGGTAAGCGCCCAGGCCCTGCTGGCGGCCAATGGCATCACCTATGATGATTTCGAGCCCCAGCGGCTGAACTTCAATGAAACCGCGGATGCGCTGCGCGACGGTGACATCGATGCCGGTTTCTGGAGCGTCGGCCCGCCCACCAGCTCGATCATGAACCTGGCCGCCACCCGCGACATCGCGCTGGTGCCGCTGACCGAAGAGCAGATCGCCAACGCCATCGAGGTGGAGCCGACCTTCGCCGCCTATACCTTGCGTGAAGGCATCTACGAGGGCATCGGTGAAGCCACGCTGACGATCTCGACCCCCAACGTGCTGGTCGTGCATGAAGAGATGGACGAGGGTCTCGCCTATGAGATCACGCGCGTGCTCTTCGAACATGTCGATGAGTTGATCGCCATTCACCCGGCGGCCAATGACACCACGGTCGAGTTCGCGCTCGGCTCGACGCCGATCCCGATGCACCCCGGCGCGATCCGCTACTACGAGGAAAGCGGCGCCGAAGTTCCGGACAATCTGCGTCCGTGATCGACAACAGGGCAAAGGCGGGGCGGCCTGACAAGATCGGGCCGCCCCCTGCTCCTTTTCTAACGGGCTTGGCGCTTGTGGCGATGATGATGCCCCAAATGGCAGCGGCACAGGTCGAGGTGCGGCATGACGATGGCCGCATCCTTGCCGTTCTGGAGGCGTCGCCGGGGCAGGAATGGTGCCTGCACTGGAATCATTCCGTGACCGGAGGGGCAGTGGCCGATTGTTTTGCCGAACACGAAGGGCAGCTGATGCTGACCCGATCCTACCTGCACGATTTCGCCGCCGGGCTTGGCCACCTGCCCGAACGCGGAAAGATGCGCAGCGCCAGCGAGGGCGGCTACTGGATCGAGGGGATGGACGAACCCGTCGCAGGCAATGCCCTGCCGCTGCGCGTCGGCAGCGCGCGGGTGCATCACCGGCTGGTCGCGCCTGACGGTGCCGAGCTGGATCTGAGCGCCATCGCCGCGGGCACCCGTGTCACCCTTGCCCTGTCACCCGACCCGGCGGCACCATGACCGGCCCGGCGGGACGGTTTCCACAGCGTTTCGACTTTTCCCTGAAACGTCCGAAACGCTGCAGGTTCTTGAACTTGCGCAACTCCGAACCGAAAAGGTCCGCCAACTTTTTCTGGAGTTGCTTGAACGATGGTCCGAATAGCAGGAAGCCCCATGGCCAAGCCTTCCCCGACACGCGATGACTCCGCGCCCGAGATCGCGGAGCTGCCCTCGAACCTGAAATCCGCAGACCGCGTGCAACCCTGGCCCGTGCTGGTGCTCATCACGCTTGTCGCCGTGGCGATGTCGCTGTTTCAGATGTATTCGGCGGGCATCCAGACCTTCGGCCTTTTCTACCAGCGCTCGATCCATCTCGCGTTCGTGCTGTTTCTGTGCTTCCTGATCTTCCCGGTCTTCGGGCCTGACCGCAGGCGCGGGCTGCTGGGCTGGCTGGTCGATGGCTCCTTCCTGGCTGCGGCCTTCATGAGCGGCTTCTACATGGTCTGGAATCTGGACGCCATCATCATGCGCGCGGGGTTCTGGAACCAGACCGACATCACCATGGGCATCATCGCCACCATCACTGTGCTCGAGGCCAGCCGCCGCGCGGTCGGGCTGGGCATGACCGTGATCGGCGCGATCGCAATCCTCTACGCGCTGGCCGGCGCGCGCGGCGCGCTGCCTGGACTGGGCGAATGGATGCCCGGAATCATGAGCCATCGTGGCGCCAGTGTCGAACGTCTGATCGGGCAGCTCTACCTCGGGCAAGAGGGGATCTTCGGCCTGCCGCTGGGGGTGGCGGCAACTTACGTGTTCATGTTCGTGCTGTTTGGCGCGTTCCTTGAAGTCACCGGCGCGGGCCGCTTCTTCATCGACCTTGCCTTTGCCGCCACCGGTCGGAAGCCGGGCGGGCCGGCAAAGGCCGCGGTGGTGGCCTCGGCGGGGATGGGCTCGATCTCTGGCTCGGCGATCGCCAATGTGGTCACGACCGGCGCCTTCACCATCCCGCTGATGAAACGCCTGGGCTACAAGGGCAAACAGGCCGGCGGGATCGAGGCGGCGGCCTCCACCGGCGGGCAGATCACACCGCCCTTGATGGGCGCCGGGGCGTTCCTGATCTCGGAATACACCAATATTCCTTATATCGAGATCGTCATGGTCTCGATCTTCCCCGCAATCCTGTACCTGGGGACGGTCTACCTGTTTGTGCATATCGTGGCGATGAAGTCCGGCATGAAGGGCATGACAGCCGCCGAGTTGCCGCTGGTGCGCAATGTGCTCAAGGCCGGATGGCAATTCATCGTGCCGCTGGTGGTGCTGATATGGCTTCTGGTCAACAACTACTCTCCCATGCGGGTGGGGTTCTGGGCCATCATCTCGGTGGTGGCCGTGGCCCTGCTTCGGGCGCTTGTCGTGATTGTGGTGATCGACCCGCGCCGGGGCAAGCCGCTGACCATCGGCGTGCTGCGCGATGCGGCGGAGCTCGGCATCAGCAAGCTGATCGAGGCACTGGCGCTGGGCGCGCGCAATGCGGTGGCCGTCTCGATCGCCTGTGCCGTGGCCGGGATCATCGTGGGGGT
Source organism: Alkalilacustris brevis (assembly GCF_003350345.1). GTDB lineage: Bacteria > Pseudomonadota > Alphaproteobacteria > Rhodobacterales > Rhodobacteraceae > Alkalilacustris > Alkalilacustris brevis. The sequence goes on along the minus strand of NZ_QNVJ01000095.1, from coordinate 30,008 downwards.
GGTCGGCCTGACGGGCTTGGGGCTCAAGTTTTCCTCCATGATGATCGCGCTTTCGGGCGGCAACATCGTGCTGGCCCTGCTGCTTGTCCTGCTCGCCAGCCTGGTGCTGGGCATGGGGCTGCCGGTGACGGCAGCCTATATCGTGCTGATCGTCCTGGTCGGCCCCGCGCTGCACACGGAGTTCGGCATCCCGCTGCTGATCGCGCATCTGGTGGTGTTCTGGTACAGTCAGGACAGCAACGTCACGCCACCCATCGCGCTTGCCGCTTTCGCCGCTTCGGCGGTGGCAGGGTCCAAGCCGATGGAAACCAGCGTACAGGCCTGGAAGTTCGCCAAGGGGCTGTACCTGATCCCGATGTTCATGGTGTTCAACCCCGAGATCATCCTCGGCGGTCCGCTGCATGTCGTGCTGTGGACCGGGGTCATCGCGATCCTGGCGCTGGTGACATTCGCCGCCGCGATCGAGGGCTACCTCTTCACCTGGCTCGATCCCGTGTCGCGTCTGGTTATCATACCCGCGACTGTCGCGATCTTCTGGCCCGACGCGACGATCGAGGCCGCAGGCGCGGCCGTGTTGCTGCTGGTCGTGCTGCTGAACTGGTGGAAAGGCCGCAGCGCCCCGGCACCGGCGGCGCGCTGAGCCTGCTGCACCCGCCGCCTGCGATCAGCCTGCGCGCCCCCGGCCCGGCAAAGGGCGCACCCCTGCGAAAACAACGCGGGCGCGCCCCTTCTTCTTGGTCCAAATATCCTCGCCGAAGGCACGCAGCGCCAGCCGGGGTGCGGCTGCCCCGGGGTCTTTGGGGCGGGGATTCCATCAGGCGGGCTTTGCCCGAACCCAGGCCAGCCAGGGCCGGGGCCGTGCCCCCGCCCTGGCTGGCGATCAGGCCTTCTTGATCCCCGGCACCAGGCTCGCCATCTCGATCGGGAAGGGAAAGACGATGGTCGAGTTCTTGTCGCCGGCGATAAAATTGAGCGAGCTGAGATAACGCAGCTGCATCGCGCCGGGGTCCTTGGCCATGATCTGAGCCGCTTCCAGCAGCTTCTGCGCGGCCTGCTGCTCGCCCTCGGCGTTGATGACCTTGGCGCGCCGCTCGCGCTCGGCCTCGGCCTGGCGGGCGATGGCCCGGATCATCGACTCGGCCACATCCACATGCTTGATCTCGACATTCGCGACCTTGATGCCCCAGATCTCGGTCTGGCTGTCGAGGATCTCCTGAATGTCATTGTTGAGCTTGTCGCGCTCGGCCAGCATTTCGTCAAGCTCGTGCTTGCCCAGCACCGCGCGCAGGGTCGTCTGCGCCAGCTCGCTGGTGGCGGCCATGAAGTTCTCGACCTGGATGGTGGCCTTTTCGGCATCCATCACGCGAAAATAGATCACCGCCGAGACATTGACCGACACGTTGTCCTTCGAGATCACGTCCTGCTTGGGAACATCCAGCACGATCGTGCGCAGATCGACCCGCACCATCTGCTGGACGAATGGGATCAGGATGATCAGCCCCGGCCCCTTTGTTCCTGTAAAACGGCCAAGGGTGAAGACCACAGCGCGCTCGTACTCGCGCAGAACCTTGATCGCAGAGGCCAGAAGCGCGATCAGGAAAATCGCGAGCAGGCCGTAAAATCCGATATCGAAGAAGATTTCCATCATGGTCTCCCTTTCATTGCGGGGGGTGGCGCGCACGCATCAGGCGGCCCGCTCGACCCTAAGCACGAGGCCCGAAACCTGGGCCACGCGCACCGTTTCGCCGGGGGCCAGCCCCTCCGGCCCCTCGGATTTCCAGCGTTCGCCATGCAGCCAGACAAAGCCTGTGGTGCCGCTCCATTCGAGCACGCGGCCTTGTGCGCCGACCAGCTCTTCCTGCCCGGTCACGACCCGGGCGCGGAAGGCCCCGGTGGCCAGCCGCGCGATGATCAGCGTCAGAATCAGCCCCATCACCGCCACCGCCGCAATCAGCGGCATCGACACCGCCACGCCGGGCACATCCGTATCCACAAGCATCACTGCCCCCACCACAAGCGCGACCGTGCCGCCGATTCCCAGGATGCCGAAGGATGGCGCAAAGGCTTCCGCCACGATCAACGCAAGCCCCAGCAATATCAACAGCACCCCCGCATAGTTGAGTGGCAGCAAGGCCAGCGAATAAAGCCCCAGCAACAGGCTGATCGCCCCAACCGTGCCGGGCACCAGCACGCCGGGGTTGAGGAACTCGAAGATGATCCCGTATATCCCCACCAGCATGAGGATCAGCGCCACATTCGGGTTGGTGATCACCGACAGAATCGCGGTGCGCCAGTCGGGTTCGAGGAATTCGTAATCCAACCCTGCGGTCTGCAGCGTGGTCTCGGCCTCGCCAACCTTCACCGTCATCCCGTCGGCCTGCCGCAGCAGATCGTCGAGGTTCTCGGCCACGAAATCGATCACGCCCATCTCGGCGGCTTCGCGCGATGACAGGCTTTCGGCCTGCCGCACCGCGCGCTCGGCCCAGTCGGCGTTGCGGTCGCGCAACTCGGCCAGCCCGCGAATATAGGCCACCGCATCGTTGATGGCCTTGGCTTCGCTGGCGCTGAGCGGGGGGCTCACGCCATTGCCGGCGGTGCTGCCGGTGTCTTCCTCTCTCTCGGTGGCCGCGTCGTCGCGGCTGTCGGGCTGCTCGGTATCGTCTGCGTTTGCAGTGCCGTTTGCGCCGCCGTTCGTATCGGCCTCGCCATTCTCGTCGGTCTGGGCCTCGGCGCCCAGGCTGAAAGGCAAGCCGCGAGGGTCCGATTCTTCGTCCTGCTCGCCGCCCCCGCCCCCGCCGCCAATCGCAATCGGCGTGGCCGCGCCCAGATTGGTCGCCGGGGCCATCGCCGCAACATGGCTGGCATAGAGGATATATGTGCCCGCGCTCGCCGCACGGGCGCCCGACGGCGTGACATAGGTGGCCACCGGCACCGGCGAAGACAGGATTTCACGGATGATATCGCGCATCGAGGTATCAAGCCCGCCGGGCGTGTCCATCCGCAGGATCACCAGCGGCGCGCCGCGCTCGGCCCCTTCGCGGATGCCGCGGATGATGTAATCGGCACTCGCCGGGCTGATCGCGCCATCGACAGTCAGAACCAGTGCCGGATTTTGCGCCGGTGCGCTGTCTTGCGCGGCCAGCCCGAAGCCCCCGAGCACAAGCGCAAGCAGGGCGAGCATACGCGCAAGAAGCCGCCCCGGACGCCGCAGCCATTGCCCGGCCCGGCGCCCCGTGCGGCTATCACGCTCAAGATCTGGGTGCATCTTGCTGGCTCCTCCTCGACTTGTTCGCCCGGCAGGCATGTGCCGCGCGCCCGTCGGATACCACAGGTTGATCCTGTAGCATGTCGGGCGTGATTCAAGCGCCACCGCGCCGGATGCTGCCGTATCTGGCCGATCCTCGCTGGATCGTGACCATTTCTTGCGGCGACGCCCTTGTTCAGAAGTCTTCCAGCAGCAGCGCCGTTTCAAACCGGCCTTCAACCGTGATGCAGTCATCCGGATCGGGTGTGGCCATGAACCCCTCCTTGAAACACAGCATGGCCGAAATCCGCCCCGCCGCAAAGCCTTCGTTACCGTCGGCTTCCAGCCGGTCGAGCACCAGCGCCCCGGCGCGGGCGGCGTCATCTTCAGGAAGGGCATAGGATTGCGACATGCGTTCCGGGATGTAGAGGATTTCAACCTCGGTCGGATCGTCGCCGCCCTCCATGCCGCCGAACACGATCTGAAGCGAGCCGCGAATGCCCGGCCGCCCGTCGGGAAAGCCGTGGATCGAAACCTGATACATGCCAAATCCGAAATCGGTCAGCCCGGTATTGTAGCTGTCCGGGCCATGGCCCAGCGTCTGCCAGCTGCGCTCCTCACCGTCGAGCGTGGCAGTAATCTCGCCGATTACCTGCTGGCTCGTGGCGGCAGCGGGGATTGCTGCCAGTAGGGCGGCTCCGATAATGGCCTTGGCTGTCATTTCTATAAACTCCTTTATTCAAACCAGTGCATTACAGTTATTTCGCGCTTTCCTCTCGCAGCAGGGCGGAAAGACCGGCGCGGTAATCGGGATATGTCAGCGTGACGCCAAGCTCCTGGCGGATCAGATCGTTGCGCACGCGCTTGGACTCGGAATAGAAACTGCGCGCCATGGGGGACATCTCGGCGGTGTCGAAATCCTCTTCTGGGGGTAGGGCCAGACCGAGGAGTTCGGCCGCGTGGGCGATCACATCCTGCGGCGGCGCGGGCAGGTCATCGCAGACATTATAGACCCCGCCGGCGCGGGGGCGGCGCATCGAAGCCTCGAGTACCTGCGCGATATCCTCGACATGGATGCGCGAAAACACCTGCCCCGGCTTTATGATCCGCCGCGCCGTGCCTGCGCGCACCTTGGCAAAGGGGCCGCGCCCGGGGCCGTAGATGCCCGCAAGGCGGAAAATATGCAGCGGCAGCCCCCCGTGCGCGCAGATCTCGCGCCACTGGGCCTCGGCCGTAACGCGGCGCGCGCCGCGGGTCGTGCTGGGGGCAAGCGGCGTGGTTTCATCAACCCAGTCGCCGCCGGTGTCGCCATAAACCCCTGTGGTGGAAAGATAGCCAACCCATTGCAGGTGGCGCGCGGCGGCGATCTGCTCGCCATGGGCGGCCAGCACCGGATCGCCCCCTTCATCCGGGGCGATCGAGGTCAGCAGATGCGTGGCCCGCACCAGTAACGGCGCCAGATCGGTGCCGGGCCAGAGATGTGCCTCCACACCCTCGCGCGCCAGAGCCTCGGCCTTCCCGACGCTGCGGGTGGTGCCGATGATCTGCCAGCCTTGCGGCAGCAGGCGTCGCGCCAGCGCGCGGGCGGAATAGCCATGGCCGAGGGAAAGCAGAACGGGCATGATCCAAATATCAGCCGGCACATACGGCTTTGCAACCCCGTGCTCAGGCCGTTTCCTGCCATTCCCATTGCACGGTGAACTCTCCCATCAGGTTCTCGACCGCGGGCTTGTCGGCATGGTCGCGGCACCGCAGCCGGGCGACCAGCCCGCGCTTGCGGTCCTCGACGACCTCTGCCACCTCGGCGGCCAGCCCGGCCTCGCGCAGTGCGGCATCGAGAACCCGCATGATCGCACGCTGCCGCAGGGCGGGCTTGAACACCTTGCCCACGGCGGTCTTGGGTAGTTCGTCCAACACCTCAAGATGCTTGGGTGTGGCGGCGCGTTCGCCGATGCGGGTGCGGGCATGTTCCATCAGCGCGTCACTCGTGACCTGGCTGCCGTTCACCAGTTCGACATAGGCGCAGGGCAGCTCGCCTGCGAAGGCGTCGGGCTGGCCGATGGCCCCTGCAAAGGCAACGGCGTCATGGCTGAGCAGCGCATCCTCGATGGTCGCCGGGTCGATGTTGTGACCGCTGCGGATGATGACATCCTTGGCGCGTCCGGTGATCCAGAGGTAGCCGTCTGGATCAATCCGCCCCAGATCGCCGGTGCGCAGAAATCGCTCCTCGACAAGAAGCTTCCGGTTCTTTGCCGGGTCGGTGTAGATCGCGCCGGGCTGCACGCCGGGGTTGGCCACGCAGATCTCGCCCACCTCGTCGGTGTCGCAATCACGCTGAATCCGGCCCTCATCGTCGAATTCGAGAATGCGCAACTCGGTATGCGGAAAGGGTATCCCCGCCGAGCCGACCTTCTTGTGCCCGCCGACGGGGTTGCACGAGACAAGGCAGGTGGCTTCCGTCAGGCCATAGCCTTCTGATATCTGCACGCCGGTGGCACGCTCGAACCTGTTGTAAAGCTCCACCGGCAGCGCGGCCGAGCCGGAAATCCCCGCCTGCAGCGTGGATATGTCGGCATCCACCTTGCGCTGCATCAGCGCCGCCAGCGCCGTGGGCACGGTAATCATGAAGGTCACGCCCCAGCGCTCGACCAGCTTCCAGAAATTGTCGAACACGCCCTCGCCGCGATAGCCCTGCGGCGTGGGAAACACCCCATGCGCGCCCGAGCACAGCAGCGACATGACAATCGGATAGGCCGCGAAGACGTGAAACATAGGCAAGGGGCACAGAAGCACATCGCGTTCGGTGAACAGCAGCCTTTGGCCCAGCCAGCCGTTGTAGAGCATTCCGGAAACCCGGTGCCGCGCCAGTTTCGGCAAACCCGTGGTGCCACCAGTATGGAACAGCGCAGCGACCCGGTCTTCGTTGCCGGGGTCGAAATCCAGCGCATCGGCGCGCTGACGCGCGACCTCGGCGTTGAAACCCAGAACGCGCGCCTGATGCTGCACTTCGACGCGCGGGCGGATCAGCGGCACGATCCAGCTTTTCGGCGGGCTGAGGTAACGGTTGAGGTCGACCTCCAGAACCGTGTGCACATCGGGGGCGTCGGCAACAGCCTTTGCGACCTTCTGCGCGACATCGGTCTTGGGCATCGATTTCAGCGTCACCACGACGCTGGCGCCGCTTTCGCGCAGGATGCCCGCGATGGTGGACGGCTCCAGCAGCGGGTTGATCGGGTTGACGATGCCCGCCGTCATCGCGCCCAGCAGGGTGATGACGGTTTCATTTGCATTGGGCAGCACGAAGGCCACCACATCCTGCTCGCCTATACCAAGGCTGCGAAACAGGTTGGCGGCCTGCGTGGTGCGGGCAAGAAGCGTGGCCCAATCGAGCGTCTCGGCCCTGTCCCTGGCGCCCGATGTAATCTGAAACGAAATCGCCGGCCGGTCGGCAAAGCGTTCGCTGGTGCGCGAGAGCAGCCCGTAGACTGTCGGTGGCAAGCCGGCCTCCACTTCGGCCCAGCCTGCTTCACTCTCGATTGCATCGCGATCCGCGAATGAGCGGAAGTTGCTCATGCCTTCGGGTCCCCTCCCGATGCGGGGCGCGTGTTTGCCCCGCGCCTTCCCCTTCTGATCGACACAGGATGTACAGTCGCTCGCGCAGGTGCAAGAAACTTTCCGCCGGGGCCGATTATTCGGCAGCGATGCCGTCGGTAAATTGCAGCCGTGCCAGCCGCGCATAAAGCCCGTCCTGAGCGACCAGTTCGTCATGCGTGCCCTCGGCCACGATGCGCCCGGCCTCGAAGACAAGGATGCGGTCGGCCTTTTTCACGGTGGCCAGCCGGTGCGCCACGATCAGGGTGGTGCGTTCGGCCGCCATGGCATCGACGGCGCGCTGCACCGCGCGTTCGCTTTCGGCATCGAGCGCGCTTGTCGCCTCGTCGAGCAGCAGCACCGGCGCGTCGCGCAGGATGGCGCGGGCGATGGCGATGCGCTGTTTCTGCCCGCCCGACAGCAGCACGCCGCGTTCGCCCAGCGGCGTGTCATAGCCCTGCGGCAGGGCGGCGATGAACTCATGCGCGGCGGCGGCACGGGCGGCGGCCTCGATTTCGGCATCGGTGGCGGCGGTGCGGCCGAAGCGGATGTTTTCGCGCGCAGAGGCCGCGAAGATCACCGGGTCTTGTGGCACAAGCGCCATCGCCGCGCGGAAATCACTACGCGCCATGTCGCGCAGATCGATCCCGTCAAGCGTGATGCGCCCGGCCTCCGGGTCGTAGAAGCGTTGCAAAAGCTGGATGATCGTGGTCTTGCCCGCGCCCGACGGGCCGACCAGCGCGACCGTCTCGCCCGGACGCACGCGGAAGCTGACGCCATCGAGCGCCAGGTACTCGGGCCGCGCGGGATAGCGAAAGCGCACATCCTCGAAGGCCACCTCGCCGCGCACCGGAGCGGGCAGGGGCAGCGGCGCGGCGGGGTCCGACACGGCATCGGCGGCGCCGAGCAGTTCGGTCAGGCGCTCGGACGCACCGGCGGCGCGCTGCAGCTCGCCCCAGATTTCCGACAGCGCCCCGACCGAGCCGGCCACGATCACCGCATAGATGACAAATTGCACCAGTTCGCCCGGCGTCATGTTGCCCGCCATCACATCATTGGCGCCGCTCCAGAGCACGCCGACGATGCCGCTGAAGACCAGCAGAATCACAATGACGGTCATCACCGCCCGGGTCAGGATGCGCCGGCGCGCCACATCGAACGAGGTTTCGGTGACACGGGCGAAATCTGCACGGCTTTCGCGTTCATGGGTGAAGGCCTGCACAGTTTGCGCGGCGAGCAGGGTTTCGGATGCGCTGCCCGAACTGGCGGCGATCCAGTCCTGGTTCTCGCGGCTCAACCGCCGCAGCCGCCGTCCGAGAAGGATGATCGGGACGATCACCAGCGGCACCAGAAGCAGCACGAAACCGGTCAGCTTGGCGCTGGTCAGCGCCAGCATCACCAGCCCGCCCACCAGCAGCAGGATGTTGCGCAGCGCGATCGACACCGACGAGCCGATCACCGACAGGATCAAGGTGGTATCGGTGGTGAGGCGCGAAATCACCTCGCCGGTCATGATCCGTTCGTAGAAGGCGGGGCTCATGCCGATCATCCGGTCGAACAGGGCCTTGCGGATGTCGGCCACGACACGTTCGCCCAGGCGGGTGACGAGGTAATAGCGCAGCCCCGTCCCCAGCGCGAGCAGCCCGGCAATGGCCAGCGCGGCCAGAAAGTACGAATTCAGAAGCTCCGTCTCGCCTTGGTCGAACCCGTCGACCACCCGGCGCACCGCCAGAGGCAGCGCCAGCGATACCGTGGCGGTGGCGATCAGCGCAAGCAGGGCGGCCGTGATCAGCTTCCGATAAGGGCGCATGAAGGGCCAGAGCGAAGCCAGTGCCCCGATCTGCCGCGATTTTGGCCGCTCGTCGGCCTGTTCGGCTGCCTTGTCTGCCATGCGCTCCGATCCCTTGACGGCCCCCGTTTAGGCGCTTGTGCACGGCGGAGCAAGCATTGCCCAAGGCGTGTGGTGTCGTATCCGGCCACGGCCCTGGCGGGGGGCCTGCGCATTGTTGCCAAGCGCGGCGCCTGTGGCAGCCGGCAGATGCCTTCGGCGAGGATATTTCGACCAAGAAGAGCGTGCCGGGAAGAAGAGGTGGGATCTGGAGCGGGTAGCGGGAATCGAACCCGCACGACCAGCTTGGAAGGCTGGGGCGCTACCATTACACCATACCCGCAACGCTGGCAGAGAGGTAAGTTATCGCGCGCGGCGGGTCAAGCGGCTGCATGCCGCTTCAGCCACAGCGCAACCGCACAACCAGGCCGTTTTCATCCAGCTCGATGTTCAGCCGCGTTGCGATGTAGTCCATGGTAACAGCCTGCCCCGGCGCGATGACCCGCACCCGCCCGGGAGCGTCCAGTTCTTCAAGCGCGCGCGCATCGGGCGCGGGCTGACCCAGAAGATGGACAAGCGCCTCGGTGCCGCAGGGGTCCGGCCCGGCGGGGCCGAAACGCGGGGGATCGTCGCGCATGTCTGAGCCTCCGTTGACCAGAAAGAGCGACAGAAGAACCGTGGCAAACGTCATCAGGTGATGATGGGGATGCGCCCTGCTGCCCGCAAGAGGATGGCGGAGGCACTGCCGCAGATGTGAGCGTGCCACCCGGGATTCATGGCATCTGCGCCGCAGGTCGGGCCCATGAATATCGGTCACGCAGAGTTGGGTTTGAATATCCGGGCATAACCGGCTATCGCTGCCATCCGGATAATGACAGGTGCCCGCTCATGCTTCGTGTGATTTCGCTTCTTACCGCCGCCCTTTTCGCCCTTGCCGCCTGCGATCCGATCGGCGGCCCGCAACTGGGCCCCGATGGCCGCCCCGTGCAAGGGGTCTACCGGATTTCCCAGGGCGATCTGCCACGCGTGCAGTTCCGCGCGCTCGATGCGGTGAACACGCTCAGGGCACGCAGCGGCGCGCAGCCGCTGGAGCTGAATGCGCAGCTCAACGCGGCCGCCGCGACCCATGCGCGCGACATGTCGCGCCAGCAGCGGCCGTGGCATTTCGGCTCGGACGGTTCCTCGCCGGTCGAGCGGGTGCGGCGCGCGGGTTATCCGGGCACCATGAAGGGTGAACTGGTCTCGGAAACCTTCGAGACGGAACTGGAAACCATCACCGCCTGGATGCAGGATCGCGAAACCCGCAGCGTGCTGCTCGACCCCGAGGCGCGCGATATGGGCTTCAACTTCCATCAGGATCCCAATGGCAAGCTGTGGTGGGTGCTTGTCACCGGGAACCCGAATGAACGCGGGCCGATGCCGCGCCGCGACGGGCCCGATCTGGTGGGGTTCTAGGGCAGGATCAGGATCGGGGTGCCGACCTGCACCATGGCGTAGATGTCTTCCATCTCGCGGTCGGTAACGGCGATGCAGCCTTCGGTCCAGTCGCGCGGAGGGTTCTGGAAGCGCGGCCCGCGTCCGTGGATGAAGATGTCGCCGCCCGGCTTGTCGCCCGCTTCCTTTGCGCGCAGCTCGTCCGAGGGTTCGGGGTAGGAGATGCCCAGCGAAAGGTGAAAGGCGCTGTTGGGATTGCGCCGGTCGATGAGGTAAATCCCCTCGGGGGTGCGGCCATCACCTTCGCGCTGCTTTTGCCCCTCGGGGGTGCGGCCAAGATCAATGTAATAGCTCGCCAGCAACTGATCGTGATGCATCAACTGCATCAGCCGCTCGCCCTTGAAGACATTGATGCGTGTCACTTCCGGCCCGTCATAGCTGCGGAACTTGGACGGTTCACCACACGCAGCAAGCCCCAGCGCAACGGCGCCGAGAACAAGTGCCCGAATCAGTTTCATCTGCCTGCCTCGCTCAGTGTTTTGTGCGATCATACAGCCTTTCCGGGCTTCTCACCTAGCACAAAACTCGCGTTCCGGGGCAATCACGCGGGTGTTACCTGTCGCGCTGTTCGAGGCGTTGCTCAATCGCTTCGAGGCGGCGCAGCACTTCGTCGCGGTAGGCGTCGGTCCGGACGCCTTCCTCCTCGTGATGGGCGTCTTGCATCGAGTTCACGATCAGACCGACCAGCAGGTTCACCACTGCGAAAGTGGTCATCATGATGAAGGGCACGAAGAACGCCCAAGCGTAGGGGTAAACCTCCATGACCGGACGGACAATTCCCATCGACCAGCTTTCCAGCGTCATGATCTGGAAGAGCGAATAGGCCGAGGCGCCGATGGTGCCGAACCACTGGGGAAAGGTTTCCTGGAACAGCTTGGTGGCCATGACGGCCCCGATGTAGAAGATCATCGCCATCAGCAGAAAGACCGAGCCCATCCCCGGCAGCGCGCGCAGGAAGCCTTCGACCACGCGGCGCAGGCTGGGCGTGACCGAAACCACCCGCAACAAACGCAGGATGCGCAGTGCCCGCAGCACCGTGAAGGCGCCTGCCCCCGGAACAAGCGAAATCCCCACAATCACGAAATCAAACAGGTTCCAGCCCGAGCGGAAGAAGCCAAACCGCTGCGCGAACAGCTTGAGCAGGATCTCGATGACGAAAATCGTCAGGCAAAGCCTGTCCAGCCCGATGATGAGCGGCCCGGCCGCATCCATCAGGCTGTGCGAGGTTTCCATTCCCAGGATGACGGCGTTGAACAGAATCACGCCGATGATAGTGCGCCGGAACAGCGGCGTTTCGATCAGGGTCTCGACATTCTTGCGCAGGCTCATATCGTCCTCGGTGGCAGTCACTCGCGCGGGATATGACGCCTCACCAGCTGCGCTGCAAGCTCCACATGCGGCGACCAGCGGAACTGATCGACAACGCGCACCCATTCCAGCCTGTAGCCTGCCGCGACAAGAGCGCGTGCATCGCGGGCAAAACTGGCCGGGTTGCACGAAACATAGGCGATCACCGGCACGGTGCTGCGGGCAAGTTCGGCGATCTGGGCCTCGGCCCCGGCGCGGGGCGGGTCGATCACAACCGCGTCAAAGCGCGCCAACTCACCCGCGGTGAGCGGTCGGCGAAACAGGTCGCGCGCCTCGGTGGTGACGCGGCGCAGCCCTTGCGCCTGCCGCCATCCGGCATCTAGCGCCGCGGTCATCGCCGCGTCGCCCTCCACTGCGTGCACCTCGGCGCGGGCGGCAAGCGGCAGGGCGAAGGTGCCGCAACCGGCGAAGAGGTCGGCGATGCGGCGGGCGCCCGGCGTGGCATCTTCGACCGCGGCCAGCAGGGCAGCCTCGCCCTCGGCAGTGGCCTGCAGGAAGGCGCCGGGCGGCGGCACGACGCGGGCGGCGCCGAAACGCTGAAAGGGCGGTGCGTGCTGAAGCAGCACCTCACCATCCCAGGACAGCCGCGCCAGCCTGTGCTGCGCGGACAATGCGCCCAGCCGGGCGCGCAGCGCGCCGTCCAGCACAGGCCCGCCCGTTATGGCCAGGTCCACGCCGGCCTCCGATGCGGTCACGGTGAACGAAAGCGCCCCCTTGCGCGAGGCCGCGCTGGCGGTGATGCCTTCAAGCGCGGGCAAGACCGCCATCAGGTCAGGATGCAGGAGCAGGCAATCGGGGATGGGTGTGACCACGTCCGAGGCACGGGCATGAAAGCCCACCACCGGCCCCCGCTTGAGCCGCCGTCCGGTCAGCGTGGCGCGGCGCCGGCTGCACGGGGGCGAGCTGTGCATCGGCCCGAAAGACGCCTCAAGCCCCTGCGCGGCAAGCGCATTGCGCACGATATCCTGCTTCCACTGCGCGACGAACCCGTCGCTGGCATGTTGCAGCGCGCAACCGCCACACTGGCGGTAATGCACGCAGGGCGGGCGCACACGGTCGGGTGACGGGTAAAGGATGCGCGGGCTGGCGATACGGCCGTTCTCGCAGGCACCCGCCACCACTTCGCCCGGCAGGGTTCGCGCGGCCAGCGTTCCATCTGCCGCGATACCGTCGCCGCGGTGCCCAAGCCGGGCGATCCGCACGCCTTCCGCAGGATCACGGTGCGTGTCCGGCGCACTCATTGCGCCGCCTCCACCCCTTCGCCGGGGCTGTTGCCGCGGGTTTCGTCATCATCGGTGCGGATGAACCCGCCCGACTGCCGGTTCCAGTACCGTGCGTAAAGCCCGCCAAGTTCGAGCAGCGCCTCATGGCCGCCCTCTTCGGCGATGCGCCCTTCATGCAGCAAGATGATGCGGTCCATATGCGCGATGGTTGAAAGCCGGTGCGCGATTGCCAGCACGGTCTTGCCCTCCATCAGCCGCAGGAGTGCGGCCTGAACCTGCGCCTCGATCTCCGAATCGAGCGCGCTTGTTGCCTCGTCCAGCACAAGAATGGGCGCGTTCTTGAGAAACGCCCGAGCAAGCGCAATGCGCTGCCGCTGCCCGCCCGAAAGTTTCACGCCACGTTCGCCCAGATGCGCCTCGTAGCCGGTCCGGCCCATATGGTCGCGCAGGCCGAGGATGAACTCGTGCGCTTCGGCGGCACGGGCGGCGTCCTCGACCTCTTCGCGGCTGGCATCGGGGCGGCCATAGACGATGTTGTCAAAGGCCGAGCGATTGAACATCGCCGTTTCCTGCGTGACCATGCCGATCTGCCGGCGCAGGCTTTCCTGCGTGACTTCGCGCAGATCGTATCCGTCGACCAGCACGCGCCCAGCCTCGACATCGTAAAGCCGCAGCAGCAGCGCAACCAGCGTCGATTTGCCCGCGCCCGAGGCGCCGACGATCCCGATCTTCTCGCCGGGCGCGATGTGCAGGTTGATCCGTTCGATCCCACCCGAGCGGCGCCCGTAGGCAAAGCCTGCATCCTCGAACACGATCTCGCCTCTGGCGCGGGGCATCTCGGTGGCATCGGGCGCATCGGTCAGGGTGTGCGGCGGGGTCAGGGTGCGCATCCCGTCCTCGATCTCGCCGATATTGGCGTAGATGCCCATGAGGGTCATGCTGATCCAGCCGGTCATCTGCGAGATGCGTATCGAGACCGCACCCGCCGCCGCAATGGCCCCCGGCGTGGCCTGTCCGAGGCTCCAGGCCCAGAGCGCGCCGCCAATCAACAGCACCGGCAGGATGCCAGCCGTGACCATCAGCGCAAACCGAAACAGCGCCGAGATCGAGCCGAAATCGATCGCGCGGTTGCGGTAGATCTTCATGGAATCGAGCGCGGCGCGATCCTCGTGATCGGCATGGGCGAACAGTTTGACCGTCTTGATGTTGGTCAGCGTGTCCACCACCTGCCCCGAAACCATCGCACGCGCCCCGGCCCGCGCCTTGGACCGCGCCCGCACCCGCGGCACGAAAAAGCGGATCAGGGCGAAATAGCCAAACAGCCAGACGGCCAGCACCAGCGCGAGCCGCCCGTCGATCGCCGAAAGCAGAATGACCGAGCCCAGCAGCGACGCCAGCGCAAAGGAAACCGCGTTGATCACCTCGGACGTGACATTGGCCATGGCGCGGGCGGTCTGCATCTGCTTTTGCGCGATGCGTCCGGCGAAGTCGTTGTCGAAGAAGGTGACCGACTGGCCCATCGTCCAGCGGTTGAGCCGCGAAAGCGCCAGCGGTGCGATATTGGGCACCACCATCACATTGTTAGCCAGTGAAAACAGACCGAACGAAAGCGGGCGCACCAGCACGAAGAACGCGGCAAAGGCCGTCAGCAGAAGCCAGTTTTCGGCAATGTAAGTGGCCGGGTCGCTGGCAGCGGCGGCATCGACAACACGCCCCAGGATATAGGCCGAAACCACCTCGAGCCCGCCCGCCAGCGCCGAAAGCGCGGCGGCCAGAAACAACACCGGCCAGGCCCCGTGCAGCGCCCAGCGCAGGAAAGCCGCCAGTGTTTGCGGCGGCGGCCCCTCGGCGGGGCGGAAAGCATCGATCAGGGCTGCGACACGTCTTGCAAAGCTCATTGCGCGGCCTTTCCGTCCGGCAGGGCGTCATCGGTGCCGATGAACCCGCCCGACTGGCGCGCCCAGAAGCGGGCATAAAGTCCGCCGCGCGCCAGCAATTCGTCATGTGTGCCCTCTTCGGCGATGGTGCCGTTTTCCAGAACGACGATCCTGTCCATCCGCGCGATGGTGGAAAGCCGGTGCGCGATGGCGATCACGGTCTTGCCTTCCATCACGCCGTAAAGGGCTTTCTGGATTTCCGCCTCGACCTCGGAGTCGAGCGCCGATGTCGCCTCGTCGAGCACGAGGATGGGCGCGTCCTTCAGGATCACCCGCGCCAGGGCGACCCGCTGGCGCTGCCCGCCCGAAAGCTTGACGCCGCGTTCGCCCACGCGGGCATCATAGCCGCTGCGCCCTTCGCTGTCTGCAAGATCGAGGATGAAATCATGCGCCTCGGCGCGGCGGGCGGCATCGATCATCTCGGCCTCGCTGGCGTCGGGGCGGCCATAGAGGATGTTTTCGCGCACCGAACGGTGCAGCAGCGCGCTGTCTTGCTGGACCATGCCGATCTGCCGGCGCAGGCTGTCCTGGGTGACGCGGGCGATGTCCTGCCCGTCGATCAGGATGCGGCCGGCCTCAGGGTCGTAGAAACGCAGCAAAAGCTTGACCAGCGTGGATTTGCCCGCCCCCGAACGCCCGACGATACCGACGCGTTCGCCGGGGCGGATGGTCAGGCTGACATCCTGCAATCCGCCCGAGGGGCGACCATAGTGGTGCGTCACGCCTTCGAAACTGATTTCCCCCCTGCCGAATTCAAGCGGGACGGCATCGCGGCGGTCGGTCAGGGTGATCGGCTGGGCGATGGTTTCCATACCCTCGGCCACCACCCCGAGATTGCGAAAGAACGACGACACGGCCCACATGATCCAGCCCGTCATCGCATTGAGCCGCAGCGTCAGCGCGGCAGCAGCCGCCACGATGCCGACACTGGCCGCCCCCTGCCCCCAAAGCAGCATGGCCCAGCCCACGACCGCGACGATCAGCAGCCCGTTCAGCACCACAAGCCCGATATCCATGATTGTGAAAATGCGCATCTCGCGCTGGAAGGTGCTGCGCGCCTTTTCAATCGCCTCGCGAGCATAGTCCAGCTCGCGATCGTGATGCGCGAACAGCTTGACCGAGTGGATGTTGGTGTAGCTGTCCACGACGCGCCCCGTGACAGCACTGCGCGCATCCGACGAGGCCTTGGCCGCCGGTCCGATATGGCGGATCGTCCAGCGCACCAGCGCCATGTAAAGGACGAACCAGACCAGAAGCGGCAGCACCAGCCGCGGATCGGCGCCCATCAGCAACAGCGCGGCTCCCACCAGATAGGCCAGCGAATAGCTCAGCGCGTCGAAAACCTGAAACACCGCCTCGCCGGCGGCGGGCGGGGTCTGCATGATCCGGTTGGCGATGCGACCGGCGAAATCGTTCTCGAACCAGCCGACCGACTGGCGCAGCACCTGCCGATGCGAGCGCCAGCGGATCAGCGTGGCGAAATTGGGCAGGATGGCATTGTTGAGCAGCCCCGTGGAAAGCGCCTGCACCAGCGGCCGCAGGATCAGGATGAACACCGCCGCGGCGATCAGCTCGGCCCCATGCACGGCCCACATCTCGGCCGGGCCGGTTTCGGCCAGCACATCGACGATACGGCCCATGTACCAGATCAAGCCCACCTCGACCGCCGCCGCCAGCACCGACATCAGCCCCGCCGCCCAGAACACACCGCGAAACGGCCCTGTGTATTGCCGCAGGAACGGCCAGAGCCGGCGCGGGGGCGTGTCGTCTTCCGCATACGATGTGTAAGGGTCAACGAGGCGTTCGAGATAGGTCAGCGCATTGCGGCGCATGGCGGGCCTCTTGCGGGTAATGGCCTGCATATAGCCCTCAGCGGGGATGAGGGAAACCTTTTGCCGTTTCCGGGTTTGCCGCCGCACATGTCAGGCGGCGCCCGCCTGTCCGCCAAAACCTTCGGCCGCCGCACCCCCTTGGCCGTCGCGCATTGGATCATATATGCTGACGGATATGCCAAGCCCCATCTTGCAAGGAAAGACATGACCCTCGGCTCCAAGATCGCCTGGGACGATACCGTCCTGCCGTTTCAGCTTGACCGGCCCGACATTCGCGGCCGGGTGGCCCGGCTTGACGGGGTGCTCGACAATGTCCTCGCCCAGCACGCCTATCCGCCCGAGGTCGAGGCGCTGGTGGCCGAGGCCGTGCTGCTGACCGCGCTCATCGGCCAGACGATCAAGCTGCGCTGGCGGCTGTCGTTGCAGATTCGCGGCGATGGCCCGGTGCGCATCATCGCCACCGATTACTATGCCCCCGCAGATGACGACGCGCCCGCGCTGATCCGCGCCTGGGCCAGCTTCGATGAAACCCGCATCCCGTCGGGCGCGCGCCCTTATGACCTGCTCGGGCAGGGGTATTTCGCGATGATCCTCGATCAGGGCGCGGGCATGACCCCCTATCAGGGGATCACACCGCTTTCTGGAAGCGCGCTTGCCTCCTGCGCCGAGACCTATTTCGCGCAGTCCGAACAACTGCCCACCCGGTTTTCGCTGAGCTTCCGCAAGGAACCGGAAACGGGCCTCTGGCGCGGGGGCGGCGTGATGCTTCAGCACATGCCCAAGGCCTCGCCTGGCCTGAGGTCGTCGGAAGGCGGCAGCGGCGAGGGCGGGCTGCTTACCCCCGATGATGTGCTGGCCGAGGACGGCAGCGAAAACTGGAATCGCGCCAACATGCTACTCGACACGGTCGAAACGGAAGAGCTTCTTGGCCCCAAGGTGCAACCCACGGAACTGCTGGTGCGGCTTTTTCACGAAGAAGGCCCGCGAGTCTTTGACGCGCAATCTGTGCAGTTCGGGTGCACCTGCTCGCCGGCCAAGGTGCGTCAGAGCCTGAGCATCTATTCGGCAAAGGACATTGCCACCATGACCACCGAGGAAGGGCTGGTAACCGCCGATTGTCAGTTTTGCGGGGCACATTACGAGTTTGACCCGCGCACCCTGGGCTTCGAGCCCACGCGTAAGCCACCACAATCGGGGCACTCCGATGGCCGGGCCGCGCGTGGCTGAGCCCGACCCTTTCGAGAGGGTGCGGCGCGCGCTTGCCCGACGCGCGCCGCCCTCGTCGGATTTTGAACTGAACCCCGAGGTCAAGCTGCCCGCCGGGCGCGTCCTGCGCCCTGCCGCGGTGCTGGTGGCCCTGCAGCCGGGCACGGATGGCCCCGAGGTGATCCTGACCCGGCGCTCCTCGCGGCTGCGTCACCACGCAGGGCAGATTGCCTTTCCGGGCGGCAAACGCGACCCCGAAGACCCAGATCTTGCGGCCACCGCCCTGCGCGAAGCCCGCGAAGAGGTCGGGCTTGACCCGGCCACTGTCGAGCTGCTCGGCACGCTCACCGAACATGAGACCGTGACCGGCTTTACCATCACGCCCTATCTGGCGCGGCTCGATGCGCCGCTGCTGGCCCGGCCCGAACCCGGCGAGGTTGACGAGGTTTTCGCCGTTCCGCTTTCGCATCTGGAAAACCCCGTGCGCTATCGGATCGAGCGGCGGCGCTGGCTGGGGCAGTGGCGCAACTATTATGTCGTGCCCTGGGGGCCGTATTACATCTGGGGCGCGACCGCGCGCATTCTGCGCGGCCTGGCCATACGGATGGGGCCATGAAGATTCGCGGCACATGGATCGACGCCCCCGGCACGCGGGCCGTTTGTGCGATGCTGGCACGAGCCGGACACAGGGCGCTGTTCGTGGGCGGCTGCGTGCGGAATGCGTTGCTGCACCAGCCGGTCAATGATGTCGATATCGCCACCGACGCAAGGCCCGAGCGCGTGCTCGAACTGGCCGAAGGCGCCGGGCTGCGCGGCGTGGCCACGGGGATCGATCATGGCACGGTCACAATCGTGGCTGATGGAGTCGGGCACGAGGTCACGACCTTCCGGCGCGATGTCGAAACCTTCGGCCGCCGCGCTGTGGTCGCCTATTCCAGTGATGTCGCCGAAGATGCGGCGCGGCGCGACTTCACCATGAACGCGCTTTACGCCGACCCCACGGGCGAAGTGATCGACCCGCTGGGCGAGGGGCTGGCCGACCTGGCGGAGCGGCGGGTGCGCTTTGTCGGTCGGGCCGAGGCCCGCATAACCGAGGATTACTTGCGCATCCTGCGTTTCTTCCGCTTTCACGCCTGGTATGGCGACCCCGATGCCGGGCCAGACCCGGAAGGGCTGGCCGCTTGCGCCGCGCAAGTTGACGGCATTGTCACCCTCTCGCGTGAAAGGGTGGGCGCGGAGATGCGCAGGCTGCTTGCTGCGCCCGACCCCGCGCCAAGCGTGGCCGCAATGGAGGCCAGCGGCGTGCTCGCACAGGTGCTGCCCGGCACCACGGCGCGTGCGCTGCCGGTGCTCGTGCATCTCGAAGGCGACGCGCCCGCCGCCTATTCGCGGCGCCTGGCCGTTCTGGCCGCGCCGGCCCAGGGTGGGGCAGACGCGGTTGCCCGGACGTTGCGCCTTCCGCGCGACGATGCGCGCCACCTTGCCCGCCTGCTTGATGAGGCCGGTCGCACCCGCGGGCCGGCCGAACTGGGATATCGTCACGGCGCGCTTGCCGCGGCTGACATGGTGCTGGTGCGCGCGGCCTTGCATGAAACCCCGCCGCCGCCCGGCTGGCAGCGCGATATCGCGCGCGGGGCCGAGGCCCGGTTTCCAGTTGCCGCAGCCGACCTGATGCCCGCGCTTCAGGGCCCGGCTCTGGGCGAAAGGTTGCGCCAGCTAGAAGACCGCTGGATCGCTTCGGATTTCACCCTGACACGCGAAGAGCTGCTGGCTTGACCTTTCAGCCGCTGCAGCGCTATCAATGTCAGCAATTCTGACATTTTCAACACTCTCGTTTGCCCGAGTTCTCTCTCATGCCCATCGAGATCCTTGTCTCGCTTGCCCTGATCACGTTTGCAGGCTCATTGACGCCCGGGCCGAACAACGCGCTTCTCGCCGCCTCGGGCGCGAATTTCGGCCTGCGCCGGACGCTGCCGCATGTCGCGGGGATCACACTGGGCTTTCCGCTCATGGCGCTCACAGTCGGCATTCTGCTGGGCGAGTTGTTTCAGCAAAGCGCCACCTTCCGCGAGGTGGTGCGCTGGGTCGGGGCGGCGCTGCTGCTCTGGGTTGCCTGGCAGATCGCCCGCCACGGCGGCCTGAGGGGGGCAAGTGCGCGCGCGCGGCCTTTCACGATGCTGGAATCCGCGGCCTTCCAATGGATCAACCCCAAGGCCTGGGTCATGGCCATTGCCATTACCGCACAGTTCATTGACCCGCAGCGCCCCTGGGCCAGCGCCACGATGATCGTTCTTGTGCTTGCCATTGCGGGGCTTTCCTCGGCGCTGGCCTGGGCAGGCGTGGGGCAGATGCTTGCGCGCTGGCTTTCCAACCCGGTGCGCCTGCGGTTTTTCAATATTTCCATGGCGGCACTGATCGCGGCCGGGGTGGCGGTCATGATCTTCGAGGGCATCTGACCGGACCCCTGCCCCAGAGCATCGCGCCTGCCAGGCGGCTTGCGCGGTGCTCGTCTTTTCAAAGGCCTCTGCAGAACACGGCCTGAGAAGAGACCCGAGGGCAGCGCCTGCCTGGGTAGGCGCCTATGCCTGACGGCACCACCGGCGCGGCGCTCAAGTAACGATCTAAGTTTTAACATGTTGAGGCGTCTAAAGCGCCTGCCGGGGGGCAGGCAGGTGCTGCCCGGCGTTGCCGCCGGGCGGACCATTCGGCAAGGGGCTGTGTTTCATGCTGGGGTCTTTTTCCATATTACGCGCGTGTCCTGCCCCTGAAGGCCCAAGCCAGACAGGTATCGCGACGCATCACTTGATCTCGCTCGAATTTGAGCGCATCCTGCGCACACGCATAAGGTGAGAGCGATGACATCCCACATGCCAAGCGAGCACTGGTTTCTCGCCCAATACAAACCCAACGCCCACCGGATTGCCGAGCGCAACCTCATGCGCCAGGGCTTCCCGACCTTCCTGCCTCTGCAGGAAGAAACCCGGCGTGCGCGTGGCAGATTCGTCACCCGAAAGCAGCCATTGTTTCCCGGATATCTGTTTGTTGCGCTTGATATGCAGCGGGCCGCATGGCGCGCGGTGAGTTCCACATTCGGGATCGCGCGCCTGGTCAGCCTGGGTGGAGAGCCGAAGCCCGTGCCATGCGATCTGGTCGCGCAACTGATGCTGCGCTGTGGCGAGAACGCTGAGGGAACGCCGCCACCGCCGCTGCCTGGCCCCGGCGATCAGGTCGCGCTGACGAAAGGGCCATTTGCCGGTTTCGTGGCAAGAATCGAGGCCATTGCCCCGGATCGCCGCATATGGGTGCTTCTCGACTTTCTGGGCAGGCAGACACGCGTGGCGGCCGGGGCCGAGCAACTGCGGGTGATCTGAAGGCCGGCCCGGGGCCTTGCCCGGCACCGGCCTAACCATCCGCGCGTTACAACGATACTTATGCCGGCAGGTTGAGCCGGCTGAACACCTTGCGCGCGTTGCCCGAAAAGATCTTCTCGCGATCTTCCGCGGTAAGGTGCGGCGAGTTCTCGACATAGCGGCGCGTATCATCGAACTTGTGGCCGTTCTCCGGGTCGGTCGCGCGGACTGCTCCGAAGGTTTCCGAGGCGAACAGCACGTTGTCGACCGGCACCACCTCGGCCATCAGGTTGATACCCGGCTGGTGATAGACGCAGGTGTCGAAATAGAGGTTGTCCCCCATCAGTTCGGCCGGCGACTTGCGCTTGAGGTCGATCGCCAGCCCCCGGTAGCGGCCCCAGTGGAACGGCACCGCGCCGCCGCCGTGGGGGATGATGAACTTGAGCTTGGGAAACCGCTCGAACAGGTCAGAGTCGAGCAACTGCATGAACACCGTGGTGTCGCCGTTGATGTAATGCGCCCCCGAATAGTGGAAATGCGGGTTGCACGAGCCGCTGACATGGATCATCGTCGGCACGTCGAGTTCTTCGAGCACCTCATAGACCTTGAACCACCACGGGTCGGTCATCGGCGGGTCGGTCCAGTAGCCGCCCGAGGGGTCGGGGTTCAGGTTGCAGCCGACAAAGCCCATCTCCTGAACGCAGCGCTTGAGTTCGTCGATGATGGCATCGGGGGAGCAGCCGGGCGATTGCGGCAACTGGCACACCGGCGCGAAATGCTGCGGGAACAGATCGCACACCCGGCGGATCAGGTCGTTGCAGATCCGGCTCCAGTGGCGCGACATGGCCTCGTCGCCGAAATGGTGGCCCATCGCTGCGGCGCGAGGCGAGAACAGCGTCAGGTCGATGCCACGCTCGACTTGCGTCGCGATCTGAGCGCTCAGCAGGCTTTCGCGGATCTCGTCATCGGTGAACTCGGGCCCGTCGGGCTGCGATAGCTTGCTCAGGTCGCCCTTGGCGGCGAGCTGCTCGTTGCGCCATTCGACAAGCTGTTTGGGGGCAGTGGTGTAATGCCCGTGAATGTCGATGATCATGCGATCCCCTCCTCAGGATTCGTTACCGGCCGTCGCGGCGCCTTGCCTGTGGCCATGTTTGATGCGCGCGCGGCAAGCTCAGCCCGCACCCCGCGCGCAGGTCTCAACTCAGACGTTTAAGCAGCGCCTCGATATCCAGCAGATACATCTGCCGCCGTCCTTCGTGCACCGAGTCGATGCAGACGCGCTTGTTGTCACGGCTCCAGCGCGGGTGCAGGTCGCAGCGGTTGTGCTTGCCCAGATCGGGCGGCGTGTAGAACTGCCCCAGGTCATAGCGGGTGTCGGTTTTGGTATCGTAGAGAAACAGCACGCGCTTGTTGGTCTCGGCGTCGGGGTAGGTGTCCGACAGCATCCAGCGCCCGTCGCGGCCGTAGGTCATGTGGCCGTTTTCCGTCAGCACCTCGGGGCCGACCACCGTCACCTCGCCGGTGCGGTCGTTGTAAAGCTGATAGTGAATCTCGCCGTCATGCGGGCCCCAGACGATCACCTCGTCATCGGATTTCCACAGCGGGTGCGAGATCTGGTGGGGCGATTTCTCATAGTCAAACGTGCCAAGCGCGCTTGGGTCGAAATCATCGGCCAGTTGCGGCAGCGGGTGGTCGGTGTCTTCCAGCAGGCGCAGGTCGCTGCCATCGCCATTGATGGTGAACAGCCGGTGCAGATAGCAGAACTCGTCTTCGGGGCGTTCAGTCCAGCGGTGGATGAACAGGAACCGCGTGCCTGCGGGGTTCACCTCCATGTGGGTGATCCAGTGCATCGCCTTGTCCATCGAGGCGACATGCTCGAAATCAAAGAGCTGGCGCAGCGACAGGATCAGCTTTGCCTCGCCGGTGGCGATGTCCATGCGCCAGATGCCGTCATCTTCGGGGGCCAGCGGCAGCTTGGGTTCGGCATGGGTGGCGTCATAGCCGATGGTGCGGTGCGTGGCGATGAAACGCGAATAGTTCACCGTCAGCGCGAATTCGCCATTCGGCGCCATCACATAGATCGGCAGGGGCAATTCGCGCGCCTCGCCGCTGGCCGGATCGACCACGCGCGAGCGGAAATCGGGATAGATATTTTCAGGCCCCGCAGGCCCCTCGGCGCGGGTATTGAAAATCACCTTGCCGGTCTGGCCCAGCCACTGAAGCTGGCAGCCCATCTGCCAGTTCCAGGCGGTGGTGTCCCCCAGCTTGTGCCAGCGGTCGCCGTCATTCAGGTCGAAATAGCCCACCTCGGCCACTTCGCGCCCGGTCAGGTCGCCGGTGAAGAGCGGCGTGCGGTTGCCGAGGATCTTGCTGTCGTCGAGGCTGAAGTTCGTCTTGTTGTAATAGCCGAAGAAGCTGTGCAGTTCGCCATCGCCGATGGCACGGATCGGCACTTCTTCAGAGACGTCGATGATCTTTTCAGACATCAGGTAATCCTTTCACAATGCTGGGCCGGATCACTCCAGGCCCGACAGGAAGCGGTGCATCCGGTCCATCGCGTCGTTGATGATCGCCTCCGAGGTGGCGAACGACATGCGGAAGAAGCCGGGTTGCAGGAAGGCCGAACCCGGGATCGTCGCCACCCCGGCCTTTTCGATCAGCGCTTCGCAAAAACTCACGTCATCGGTGATGACCGTCTCGCCACTGCGCTTGCCGATGGCATCGCGGATATCGGCAAAGATGTAGAACGCCCCTTCCGGCGGGATGTAACGCAAGAGCGGCATGTCATCGAGCCGACGCGTGATGAGCGTCTTGCGCGCCTGAAAGCTGTCGCGCATCCGGTCAACCTCGGCCTGCCCGTTCTGCAAACCGCCCAGCGCCGCCCATTGCGCGATCGAACACGCGCCCGAGGTGTTGTGCCCCTGCAGCATCGTCATCTTCTTGATCAGCGCAGCCGGTCCGATGGCAAAGCCAATGCGCCAGCCGGTCATGGCATAGCTTTTCGAGGCGCCGTTGATGTGCAGCACATGCTCGCGCGCCTCGGGACACAGGTTGAGCGGGTTGCGATAGCTGTGCCCGTCAAAGACGATCCGTTCATAGATCTCGTCATTGATGATGGTGATGTCATGCTCCATCGCCAGGCGGCAAAGTCCGATCACCAGCTCATCGCTATAGATCCGGCCCGAGGGGTTGTTGGGCGCGTTCAGCATGATGACGCGCGTGCGGGGCGTGATTGCCGCGCGGATGTCATCGAGCGAGAAGTCGAGCGTATCCGGGTCGGTCCGGATCACCACCGGCGTGGCATCGCAAAGGCGCACCTGCTCGTAATAACTGACGAAGGCCGGCGCGATCAGGATTGCCTCGTCACCGGGATTGAGAAGCGACATGCAGGCCTCGAAGAGAAGCGGCTTGCCGCCGGCACCGATCATCACCTCGTTGGTGCCGTATTCCAGCCCGAAGCGTTCGCGGTAGTATTCGGCGACGGCGCTACGCAACTCCGGAATGCCGGCGGCGGGCGTGTAGAAGGTGCGCCCGGCATCCAGCGCGGCGCGCCCGGCCTCCATCACCGAGTCGGGCGAGACGAAATCTGGCTCCCCGGTTGAAAGCGAGAGCACATCGCGCCCCTCGCGGCGCATCTCCTGTGCCTTCTCCGAGACAACCCGCGTCGCCGCAGGCTGGAGCCGCACGAGACGCTCGGCAAACTGAACCATCCTCCCTCCCCTCATGTTGTTATGGAGTATTCGGCAGGGCGCAGGCCGGGACTGAGCAACCGCGCGAACATTCTCAGGTCGATTCTCCGCCGTTCACTCCGATCATCTGGCCTGTCACGAAACGCCCGTCCTCCGATGCCAGAAATCCCACCATCGCCGCAACATCCTCGGGCGTGCCCATGTGGCCAACAGGGATCGTGGCCAGCTTCTTCGGATCGTCCGGGTCGCGGCCTTCGGTCAGGATCTGGCCCGGCGAAATGGCGTTGACGGTGACACCTTTGGGCGCAAACTCGGTCGAGAGCGCCTTGGTCAGACCCCAGAGCGCGTGTTTCGAGGCCGAGATCGCCGCCCCCTCATAATAGCCGCGCATCGCCTTCATGCCGGTCATGCTGATGATCCGGCCCCAGCCGTTCTGGATCATGCCCGGCAGGAAGGCGCGGCTGATCTTGAACGCGGCGGTCAGGCCCGTGTCGACGACTCTGTGCCATTCGGCCTCGGTGGTTTCGATGAACGATTTATGCGGTCGGATGGCGGCGTTGTTCACCACGATATCTACAGCTCCAAACCGCTCCAGCGCGGATTTGGCGATGTTGTCGACGGTGGCGGCATCAGCCATGTCACCCATGACGATCAGCGCTGCGCCACCCTGTTGTTCGACACCGCGCCTGGTTTCTTCGCAGGCATCGCGGTCACGCGCCCCGTTGATGACGATGTTGCAGCCCATTTCGGCAAGCCGCACAGCCACGGCGCGCCCGATATTGCGGCCCGAGCCCGAAATGAACGCCGTTTTGCCCTGAAGCGGTTTGACCTGCATGAACCCCGTTCCTCCCCCGACAAACCGGCGGCCCTGAAATCTGCCTGCCGGGCGCCTTGCAAAATTGGCTGCTGCGAGGCGCTACAATTGTTGTTTTGCGCGACCCGACCGCGACGAAAGGGCGCCGTTTCGGCGTGGTCTTCGGGCGCGATCTTGCGATGGAGCAAACTTGAAGTGGTGTTGTCAGATTGTCAACAACCAGATGACTGTTGACAAACAGCGCCGTTTCGAATCCCTTAAAGGGCGAATGAAAGACAATTCCTGGAGTGATAGTGCAATCTGGCGCAGACAGTTCGAATGGCACCACGCTGCGGCGGCATGGCTCGCTGACAGCGACGGTGCACACCCAGCTTGAGGCGATGATCCTGCGCGGCGACATCGCACCGGGTGAGCGCTTGAACGAACAGTTCCTGTCGTCACAATTGGGTGTCAGCCGCGGCCCGGTCCGCGAGGCCGCAAGGCTGCTGGAACAGGACGGGCTGGTCACTTCGGTGGCCAACCAGGGCGCCTTCGTTCGCCAGCTTTCGCTTGAGGATGCGCTGGAGCTTTACGACCTGCGCGCCACCATTGCCGGCTATGCCTGCAGTTGCCTGGCCACGCGCGCCACCGAAAGCGACCTGACCGAACTGCGCGCCCTTGTTCAGAAGATGCAGGACTGCATCGACAGCGACGAGGAGGAAACCTATTTCCGCCTCAACCTGCTGTTTCACGACCGTATCGCGGTGCTCTCGGGCGCCAGCCGGACGGCGCGGATCTACAGCGCGCTCGACAAGCAGGTGCGCCTGCTGCGCCGGCGGGTGCTGCGTGGCGACGAATCGATGCGCTTTTCGAACGAGGAACACCGCGAGATTCTCGCCGCGATAGAATCCGGTGACGCCGGGCGCGCGCGTGAGGCTGCCGAGAAACACCACATCAACGGAAAGCGCCGCTGGATCAACACACTATGAGCAGGGCGCCGGCTCCAGCGGCGCGCGCCCAGCTTGACTAAACGCATTGCACTGACCGCAATGCCAAACGGAGGAGGAAAAACATGAGTTTCCATAAAACCGGGCTGACCGGTCGCGGCATGGCCACGCTGGCAGCAACTGCGATCCTTGGCTTTGCCGTCACCGGCACCGCCCAGGCGCAGGACTATCCCGCGCAACCGCTTGACATGACCGTGGCCTTCGCGCCCGGCGGCGGCAACGACATCATGTCGCGCGTTCTGGCCGACATCTTGCAGAAATACGACCTCTACACGCAGCCGATCTCGATCAACAACCGCTCTGGCGGCAGCGGCGCCGTGGGCTGGGGCTATTTCTACAACCAGGCGGGCAGCGCGTATGATGTTTCGTCCACCTCGGGCAGCATCATCACCACGCCGCTGCAGGCCGACACGCCCTGGCATATCACCGACTTCACCCCCGTCGCGCTGCTGGCCACCGATGACCTGGTGCTCGCGGTCAGCTCCGATTCGCCCTACACCACCATCGAGGAATTCATCGAAGGCGCGCGCGAGAACCCGCCGGTGATCGGCGGCACCGGCACCGTCAATGTGGACTTCATCGCCATCGCGCTCTTTGCCGAGAAGGCCGGGTTTGAATTCGACTATGTGCCGTTCAACTCGCGTCCTGACAGCCAGACCGCACTGCTTTCGGGTGCGCTGGACGCGTTAATGAACAGCCCCGGCCAGGTTGTCGGCATGGTCGAGGCGGGCGAGATGCGCGCGCTGGCCTACACCGGCGGCAGCACGCCTGCCGAACTGGAGGGTGTGCCAACCATGGCCTCCCTCGGTATGGATCCGGGCGTGTCGATGCCGCGCGGCCTGATCCTGCCGCCCGACGCCCCGCAAGAGGCCGTGGACTGGTGGATCGAGACCATGCGGTTCGTTGTCGATACCCCTGAGTGGCAACAGTACATCGCAAGCAACATGCTGACCGAGATCACGCTCTTTGGCGATGATTTCAACGAGTACATCCTGAACACCGAAGCTGCCTTCGCCAACACGCTGCGTGCTGGCGGCTACATCGACTGATCTCAGCATCGGCAAACAGGCCCCCCGGCACATGCGCCGGGGGGCCATCGCCAAGGGGGGACCGAGCACATGCGTATACTATTCCTGCTCGCGATCTTGGCCGGGGGGCTGTTCTATACCTACTACGCGTTCAACCATCTGGCGTTTCTCAGCCAGACAGGACGGCTCGGGCCGGGTTTCTTTCCGCGCATCGTAGGCAGCGGAATCGTTTTCTTGACCCTGATCAGTGTCGTGCAGGAATTGCTGCGGATGCGCGCAACCCCGGAAGGGATCACGCTGCGGTTCGACAATTTCTCGCCCGGGGCACTGTTCATAATCCTGATGGGTGTGGGCTATCTGGTGGCGCTGCGCTTTCTCGATGCCGTGCCGGCGACTATCCTGTTTCTTTTCGCCACGCTTAGCGTCATCAACCGCGGGCGGTATCTACAGAACGTGCTGGTGTCGGTTCTCGTGCCAGTGGCGATTTACATCCTGTTCCGCAAGTTCCTGAATGCCTCGATGCCGCAAGGCCTTCTTGGCCTGCCTTTCTAAGCACAAGACGACCGCGCGCAGCGGCTGAACGATCCCGGGGGGAGTGACGTTCGATGGACATCTTTTCCGATCTCTTGATGGGCATGTCGGTGGCCCTTTCGCCGGTCAATATCCTGTATCTGGTGGTCGGGGCGCTGGTGGGCATGACCGTCGGGGTGATCCCCGGATTCGGGCCCGCCGCAGGGATCGCGCTGCTTCTTCCGGTTACGTTCGGAATGGACCCGATCAGCGCGGTGGTGATGCTCAGCGCGATCTATTACGGGGCGATGTATGGCGGCACGATCACGGCGATCCTGCTCAACACGCCTGGCGATTCCGGCACGGTAGCCAGTACCTTCGATGGATACCCGCTTGCGCAAAAGGGTCGGGCCGGGCCGGCGCTGGTAATGCAGGCGGTCGCCTCGTTCACGGGCGGAACTGTCGGCGTGATCCTGATTACCCTGCTTGCGCCACTCTTTTCGCAGGTGACCCGCAGCTTCGGGCCGCCCGAGTACTTCCTGCTGGCGATGATGGGCATCCTCACGCTTGTAGTGATGATCGGCGGGAACTGGCGGCTGGGGCTGATTTCGGCCCTGATCGGTTTTGCGCTGGGTACCGTTGGGGTGGACCTGGAGACCGGGCGCAGCCGCTACACCTTTGGCTCGGCCGAATTGATCGGCGGCATCAACTTCATTCCGGTGGCGATCGGGCTATTTGGCCTGGGCGAGCTGTTCTATGCCTTCTATCGCGGCATCCACAAGGTCGACAGCTCTGACATGATCACCTATGATCGCAAGAACAATTTCTGGCCCAAGGCGCAGGATTTCATCGAGACCCGTTTCACACTGGTGCGCGGCTCGCTCCTGGGCTTCGTGATCGGGGTGATCCCCGGCGCGGGCGCCGCGATTGCCTCGCTGGTGGCCTATTCGGTCGAGAAGTCGCTCTCACGCAATCCCGAACGTTTCGGCAAGGGCGAGATGGCCGGGCTGGTCGCGCCTGAAGCCGCCAATAACGGTGCATCCTCCGGGGCGATGATCCCGCTTCTGACGCTGGGCCTGCCCGGCTCGGCCTCGACCGCTATCCTGCTTGCGGCCTTCCTGATGTGGGGCCTGCGGCCCGGGCCGCTCTTGATGACGCAGAACCCGGAATTCGCCTGGGGCCTGATCGCTTCGATGTATTTCGGGAACATGGCACTGCTGACCATCAGCATCTTCGCCATCCCGGTCTTCGTGATGATCCTCAAGATCCCTTACCGCGTCCTCGCACCGGTGGTGCTGGTCATCTGCACACTGGGCACGTTCAGCGTGAACAGCTCTCACATCGAGATCTACATCATGCTGGCCGCCGGGGTGGTGGGCTTCATGATGCGGCTTTACGGCTTTTCGCCAGCGGCGGTGGTGCTGGCGCTGGTGCTGGGGCCGCTGGCCGAGGAATCGCTGCGCCAGACGCTGACCATCTCGCGCGGGTCGTTCGGCATCTTCCTGGACCGGCAGGCCTCGGTCTGGATCATCGTGATCACGATTGTCCTCGTGGTGGTGCTGCCGATGATTCAGCTTATCGGGCGCCGCGCCCGCGAGGGCAAGTCAACGACCTGAAGGCGTTGCCCTGCGCTGCCAGTATGGCGGGGCGGGGAAGAACAACACCTTTGCCTCGCAGGCTACGGGCGGCACGGCGAACGGGTCGACAGGTTCGGCGCCGCGGATGGTGCTGGCCCGCGCGATGGTCCAGAAGCTGCCCTCGAAAAAGTTGCTCGGGCGGGCGTCCACCAGGCTGGCCTCGCCGGTATCCACCAGCGCCTCGACCGCTTCGGTGCTGACCCGCCAGCGCTCGCTCCACTGCGGCACGAATTCCGACTGCGCCACCTCGACAGGCTGCGTGCTGACCGGC